>JAGCGH010000044.1 GCA_017649705.1 bacterium | reverse complement strand
GCGTAGAGATCTTCCACGCTTTTCACTCCGACGGCCTTGAGCATCTCGGCTAAGTCTTCGCTGCCGTGAGGCACAAATCCGTAGTTAGACATAGTTTTACTTCTCTTCCTTTAAGAAGGCCTCGTATTGTTCAGCGTTCATAAGTGTGTTGAGATCGTCGACGACGATGTCCTTTAAGGTGCAGATCCAGCCTTCGCCGTAGGGATCGCTGTTGATGATGTCCGGGGAGGATTCGAGGGATTCGTTGACTTCGTCGACGGTGCCGGTGATGGGAGAATAGACGTCGCTGGCGGCCTTGACGGATTCGATGGTGGCGATCTCGTTGCCTTTGCTGACGGTGGATTCGGCTTTGGGAAGCTCAACATAGGTAATGTCGCCCAATTCATGCTGGGCGAAATCGGTGATGCCTATGGTGGCTTTGCCGTCTTCAACTTTTACCCATTCGTGGTCTTTGGTGTAATAAAGTTCGCTGGGAACGCTCATGGTAACTCCTTAGATGAAGTTGGTGAATGATTAATATTGAAATTTATATTTTAAGCGAATTATAGCAAGTTTTAATTAACGAGGCAACGCATCATTTTTCGACGTTTTTAAGCCTGGCCAGAAGGGCGTCGAGCCATTCTTTGACCAGGGCGCTCTGGGCCGCGGCGTAGGTGTCAAGGTCGCCGCCGGGCAGCGGCAGAGCCTTGTCCAGGCGCCCGGACAAGATCGCTTCCCCGCCTTTCTTGGGAAGCACCTCGTAAGAGAGCCTCAGGACCGCGAACCAATTCTTCCCGCGCTTCACCTGCGTCATGGCCTCCAGGTAAACCAGAAGCGAGCAGTCGTAGGCGACCTTCGTCTTCCATTCCGGAGGCAGGACCTTTTCGCAGCGCGGCGAGAGATAGCTCTGGATCGTGGAGTTCAAAAGCGTTCCGGCGCTTTCCGCCCACTCCGCGTTCGCCCTTTTCGTAAGTTCGTATGGAGCGGGCGAAGCGATCAGGGCCTTCGTCTTGTAGGCTTCCCTCACGCCGCAGTTCTCTATCAGGACCGCGACGGGAAGCTGTTCCGCCTCCGCGGTCTCCTCGATCTTGTCCAGTTCCAGCGCGTAATACGTGGTCTTCGGGGCGGTGGCGGCGCAGCCGGTCAAAACGAACAGCGCGCAAATCGTCAAAAAATGCCTATTCTTCATCGATCCAATCCTCCTTTTGAGGTTCTTTTCCGTAGATGAGCAGCGAGGGCTGGTCCTTAAGCTCCGATACGAACTCCTCCACTAGGGAGGCGGAGCTGCTTATCTTTTCAAGGCTCTCCCTAAGGGGCTGCCTGCTCTCGTTCATGATTTCCTTCAGCTCGTCCAGGCTGGTCCCGGTCTTCACCAATATGTTGGAGATCAAAAGCCTGTTCTCGTTCAAAAGGCCGTCCGCGGTCTTGGAAGCGCTGCTCAAATTCTTCAGTAGCTCCCTGGTGACTTCCCTGTTCTCCTCGACCATGGTGTTGACGGAAGTCATGGCGGTGTTGAAGCCCGCGATAGCCGCCGCCAGCTCGCTGGAGTTGGTGGCGATGACGGCGTCAACCCTCTGAAGGATGGAGGAGACCATGGCGGCGTTCTGCGAGGCAAAGAAGGCGTTGACGTGTTCCAAAAGCACGGGCACCTGATTTTGGACTATCTCGGAAACAGCCTGGGCGTTCCCCTGGCTGAACATGGCGGTGATATTGGTGACGAGCATGGGCGCCTGGGAGCCCAGGTTCACGACGTTTCCGGCGAATTTCTGGAAGCCTGACTTGAAGCATGGTATCTTGACGTCCGGGTCGTTGGGCGTCAGAAGGTCGGCGCCCACGGAGCCCGGCGTGATCTGGACGTACCTGGTGCCTGTCACGAAGGATTCGACTTCGATGGTAGCTATGGAGTCGGTCTTTACGGGAGTGTTCTTGGTCACTTCAACTTCAATGAGGCCCATCTGGTTCTGGAGGTCGATGTTCATCCTGACGACCTTGCCGACCTTGATGCCGTGGAACCTTACCGACGAGCCCGTCGACAAGCCGCCCAGGCTTTCGGAAAACTCGATGTAGTAATGGTCCTTCTGCTTCATCCACTGGGTGCCCACAAGTGAAAAGATGATGACGAGCATGAGCAAGGCGCTCACTATAAGGAAAATGATCGCTTTGATTTTGTCAGAACTACTTATCGCCATTTATTTTCTCCTTTTCCTTTGCTTCGTGATTGCGGAAAAATTCTATCGCTCTGATGTCGGTGCTCGCCTCCATTTCGGCAAGCGTGCCGCGCGTGATGATATGGCCGTCGTAGAGCATGATGCCGTAGTCGGCGATCCTTCTTATGCTGGTCATGTCGTGCGTCACCACCACCACCGTGATGTCCAGTTCCTTTTTAAGGCGCAGAATGATCTCGTCCAATTCCGCCGCCATGACGGGGTCAAGGCCGGTGGTATGCTCGTCGAAAAAAAGCATCTCGGGGTTCATGGAAAGCGCCCTCGCAATGGAGGCGCGCTTCTTCATGCCGCCGGACAATTGGGCCGGCAGAAGGTGCTTCGCGTGGAGAAGATCGACCAGCTTAAGGTTCCAGTCCACGATCGAGTCTATGACAGAAGACGGATACGTGGTGTATTCCTCCAGCGGCAGCGCCACGTTCTCCCCCAGCGTCATGGAGTTGAAAAGCGCTCCGCCCTGGAAGACCATGCCTATTCTTTTCCTCACGCCGTACAGTTCGTCGTCGCTTAACCCCACGATATTCGTGCCGAAGATCCTGATGTCGCCGGAATCCGGTTTGATAAGTCCCAAAAGATTTCTCAGGATCGTGGTCTTGCCGCTTCCGCTGCCGCCCAAAATGACGAAGATGGACTTGGGCTTCACCTGGAAGCTTACGCCGTCCAGGATCACCCTGTCGTCGAAACTCAGCTTAAGGTTGCTGACTTCGATTATGTTCTCGTTTTGTTCCATTTCAGCGGTTGTAGTAGAAAAGTATCGTGAAGAAAAGGTGGGCCAGCGCGATCCAGATGATCGTCACCACCACGCTTCTCGTGGTGGAGCTGCCGATGCCCTCGGCGCCGCCCTTGGTGGTGAGCCCGTGGTAGACGGCGATATACGCGATGATGACGGCGTCGGCCAGGCTCTTCGCCAGTCCGTTGAAAACGTCGGAGACGTGCATGCCGGAGACCGTCTGGTTGAAGTAATCGAAAGTCGAGACACCCAGCTGGTAGTAGGAGAAAATATAAGAGCCGTAGATGCAGACGATGTTGGCGAAAAGCGTGAGGCACGGGAGGATTATGAGCAGCGCCACGAATTTCGGCACCACGACGTACTTCGTTATGCTGATGCCCATGGCTCTGAGAGCGTCCATTTCCTCGCTGGTCACCATGGCGCCGATCTCCGCCGTGATGGCGGAACCGCAGCGGCCCGTGACCAGAAGCGAGGCAAGCAGCGGGCCTATTTCCCTCACGGTCACCATGCCCACGATCTTGGCGACCATGACCGCCGCGCCCAGCCTTTCCAGCTGCGCGCCGCCCTGCATGGCAAGAATAAGGCCCATGATGAAGGAAACGAGAAGCACGATGCCCACGGAACGCATGCCGCAGCTGGTGATCTCGTAGAGCGTCCTGGCGTAGCGGAAGCCGTGAGGAATGAAGGGTCCGCAGACCGTCCAGTAAACGATGTCCTGCATCAGCTTGAAGAGATACAAAAGCATTTTGAGGAAACGGTCGGTCCGCGCGATAAGATTGTAGATCCTGCGCTTGCCGGCCCTGGCCACCCTTGCGACCGTAATGGTGTCGCTGCGCTCCTTGGTGAAATCAATGAAGCGCATGGTCTCCTCGGGAATGTCCTCGAAGCGCCATTCGATCTTCTGTTTTTCAAGCCTCGACAAAACGTCCGCCAAAATAGCGGACCTGGTGATGGGCCAGGTCTTGACCGCCTTGCCGGAAAGGCAGACGGTAATGTTGCGGCGATCCTTGTAGGCGTTAAGGATGCGCAGACATTCGGGATAATCGAAATCCGCGGAAAGGATCCAGGTGCTGACTTCTTTCTCAGACACGGAGGCCTCCTTTCAAAAGTTTTTTTGCTTCCGCCACGTCGTGGACCCTCAGCATGGCCGCCCCGTTCTCCATGGCAATAGTATGGGCCTTGATGGTCCCGGGGAGCCCCGAGTTGGAAGGGCTTTCCGGCGCGTCGGGATCTCTTCTGGTGAAACGCTTCCTTGAAGCGGCGCACATCACCAAACTGTCGGCGGTAAGCTCCTTGAGATCCGTAAGCAGACGCCAGTTGCAATCCGGCGTTTTGCCGAATCCTAATCCGGGATCCCAGACTATCGCGTCCCTGGGGACCCCCAGGCCCACGACGCGGGAGGTCCGCTCCCTCAGGTATTTCTTCACTTCGCCCATGGAAAAATCGCGGTCCTGACCGCTGGCCAGTTCATTGGGAGCGTGCGTCAGTATGAGCCCGGGAAGATAATGGGCCGCCACTTCCAGCATCAAGGGATCGCTGAGGGAGGAGACGTCGTTTATGATGTCGGCCCCCGCCTCGATGGCCTCCTTGGCCACCATACCCCTTCTGGTATCGACGGAAATAGGGATGTCCGGGAAAGCCGCCCTGATCTCTTCAAGGGCCGGCAGAAGACGGGCTATCTCCTCTTCCTCGCTGACAAATTCGGCGCCCGGCCTGGTGGATTCGGCGCCCAGGTCAAGTATGTCGGCGCCTTCGGAAACGAGTTTTTTGGCTCTCCTGAGGGCGCTGGAGCGGCCCTCGCAGCGGCTCTGGCTGTAAAAGGAATCCGGCGTCAGATTGAGTATCCCGACGATCAGAGGGAAATTGAAACGCAATTTCCTGTCCTTTATTTGCCAGCGCCAGTCGAACATCAGATCTTGCCTTTCTCCCCGTTATCAGAAACAGGTTCCTCAGTTTCATGATCAGGTCCGGACCCTTCGGCAGGCTGCGGGGCGGGCTCGGGCTCCTCCGTGTTTTCAGTATTTTCTTCGGAGGGTTCCTTTAAGTTTTTGTCCCTTTCAAGCTCGCGCCCCTCCAGGATGTCCATAACTTCGGAACCCTCCAGGGTCTCGTAGCGCAGAAGCGCTTCGGTGAGCCTGTCCAGTTCGGAGCGTTTTTCTTTCAGGATCCTAGCGGCTTCAGTTCTAGCCTTCTCTATCACGGAATTGATCTCGGAGTCGATAAGGTTGGCGGTCTCGTCGCTGTAGTCCACCTGGCGGCTGACCTCGCGGCCCAAAAACAGAGTTTCCTCGCGCTGTCCGTACATTCTGGGGGCGAGCTTGTCGCTCATGCCCCATTCGCAGACCATGCGGCGGGCGATCTCCGTGGCGCGCCTGATGTCGTTGCTGGCGCCGGCGGTGATGTCGCCGAAGACGATCTCCTCCGCCACGCGGCCGGCGTACAAGGAGACAAGCATGTCCTCCAGCTCCGCCTTGGACCTGTGCATGCGGTCCTTTTCGGGAAGGGAGAAGGTGGCGCCCAGGGCCTGGCCTCTGGGAATGATGGTGACCTTGTGGACGGGATCGCCGTTCTTGGACAGCGCCATCACGATAGCGTGACCGCTCTCGTGCACCGCGGTGATCCTGCGGTCCTTCTCGTCTATGGTGAGGCTGCGGCGCTCCCGGCCGAAGCAGACTTTGTCCCTGGCCGCTTCGAAATCGGCCATGGAGACGGTCTCGTGGTTCTGCCTGGCGGCCCAGATGGCCGCTTCGTTGACGATGTTCTCAAGTTCCGCGCCGGACAGTCCCGGCGTTTCCCTGGCGATCTTGTTCAGATCCACGTCCCCGCCCATTTTAATTTTTTTGGCGTGAACGTTCAGAATGGCTTCCCTGCCTTTCAGGTCGGGAATGTCCAAAACGACCTGGCGGTCGAAGCGGCCGGGCCTGAGCAGCGCGGGATCCAGAACGTCAGGCCTGTTGGTGGCGGCGATGACTATGACGCCGTCGTTTTCCTCGAAGCCGTCCATGCCGACCAAAAGCGCGTTCAGCGTCTGTTCCCTTTCGTCGTTGCCGTTGCCCAAGCCGGAGCCTCTGTGGCGGCCCACCGCGTCTATCTCGTCGATGAAGATGATGCAGGGGGCGTTGCTGCGGCCGGTCTCAAAAAGATCTCTCACCCTGGCGGCGCCCACGCCCACGAACATCTCGACGAAATCGGAGCCGGTGATGGAGAAGAAAGGAACTCCCGCCTCGCCGGCGATGGCTTTGGCGATAAGCGTTTTTCCCGTGCCCGGAGGGCCGACCAATATGACGCCCCTGGGAATGCGGGCGCCGATCCTGGTGAACTTGGAAGTGTCCTTCAGATAATCGATGAGCTCCTTGGTCTCTTCCTTGGCTTCCTCGCAGCCCGCCACGTCGGCGAAGGTGATCTTCAGATCGCCGGGATTGCTCTGCCGCGCCCTGCTGCGGCTGAAGTCCTGGGCCATGCCCATGTTGTTTCGGGACAGTCTGTTGAAGAAAAAGTAACCCAGGGCGAAGAGGACCACTATGGGCAGGATGAAGGAGATGACGCCCCACTTGGGGGCCTCTTTCAGGGTGTAGTCCACGCCTTTTTCGCGCATGGCCCTGATGCGTTCGGCTTCCACCTCGGGGTTCTTGGTGACCGTAGTCTTGAAACGGACTTCCTTCGTCCCCTGGGGCAGATCAGCCAGCTGTTTTTTCACGCTCTCAGGCAGCTCGCCTATCTCGCTGAAGCTTAATTCGCCGGTTATGTTGACGCTGTCTTCCCTGGCGGTCACGCTTTTCACGCAGCCCAGGGAGATCAGTTCGTCGAAATCGGAAGTGGTGAGGCTTACGACTCCGCTCTGCCCCAGCGCGAAACGCTGGATCAGGAACATGGTCGCCACCAGAACGGCGATCCAGATGAGAGAGGGACGCCAGGCGGAAAAACCGCCGCCGGCTCGTTTTTTGCTGCTGTCACCCATAAATTATTTGCTCAAAAGATCCAAAGCCATCTGATATTTCTGCCTGGTCACTTCCACCACCTCGGGAGGCAGCGCCGGCGCCGGGGGCTCGCGGTCCCACTTGATCTCGTTCAGGTAATCCCTGACGTACTGCTTGTCGAAGCTGGGCTGGGCTTTGCCCGGGCAGTATTTGTCGGCGGGCCAGAAGCGGGAGGAGTCCGGGGTGAGGACTTCGTCGCAGAGAATGATCTCGCCTTCGCTGACGCCGAACTCGAACTTCGTGTCGGCAATTATGATGCCTTTTTCCCTGGCGTAGGCTCTGGCGCGGGAATAGATGTAAAGAGAAAGCTCCTTGAGCTGGCTGGCGGCCTCGAAACCGATGATGTCCGCCATGCGGTCGAAGTCGATGTTCTCGTCATGGCCGGATTCGGCTTTGGTGGAGGGGGTGAAGATCGGCTCGGGAAGTTCGGAGGCTTCCACTAATCCCTCCGGCATCTTCTTGCCGCAGACCGTTCCGGATTTCTTGTATTCCGCGAAGGCTGACCCCGCCAGGTAACCCCTGACCACGCACTCCACCGGGAAGATCTGAGCCTTCTTCACGACCATGGCGCGGCCGTTGAGGTAATCCGCGTAGGGCGCCAGCTTGGGATACAGCTTGACGACGTCGCCGGAGACGTAATGGTTTTTCACTTTATCGCCGAAAAAGGAGAACCAGAATTCCGAAAGTCCCGTGAGAACTTTGCCCTTGCCGGGGATCAAAGTCGGCAGAATGCTGTCGTAAGCGGAAATGCGGTCGGTGGCCACGAAGAGAAGATGTTCGCCCAGGTCGTAAACCTCGCGCACTTTGCCGCTCTTCAGGAGAGGATATTCGTTGATCTTTACAGTTTCCATAATTTTTCCTTCTATCTTTTGGGATTATTGATTTACATTTCTTCCGGAGCGGAGACCCCGAGGATGCCGAGCCCGCACTTGATGGCGTTCCTCACGATGAACAAAAGCGCCAGTCTCGCCGTGCGGAGCTCCTCGTCTTTGGTCAGGAGGATATGCTTCTTCGTAGAGTAGTAATGGTGAAAAGCCTTGGCCAGTTTTTCCAGATAGTCCGTGAGCCTGTTGGGCTCGCAGTTCTCCGCGGCTTTCTCCACCGTGTCCTTCATGGTGCCAAGAAGCTTGATGAGCTCCTGTTCGGAAGGATCTGTCAAAAGTTCCGCCTTGATCTCTTTTTGCGCAAAAGATTCAGCCGTCACCTCCGCCTTGCGGAAGAGGGAACCGATCCTGGTGTAAACGTACTGGAGGTAGTAGACCGGGTTGTCGCGCGACTGGTTTTTTGCCAGCGCCAGGTCGAATTCCAGATGGCTTCCCAGTCTCCGCATGACGAAGAAATACCTGACGACGTCCACGCCTACCTTGTCCATCAATTCGTCCAGCGTCACGTAGTTCGCTTTCCTGGTGCTCATCTTCACGGCTTCGCCGTTACCGAGAAGCGTCACGAACTGGTAGATGGCCACCGTCACTTTGTCAGTGTCGTAGCCCAAAGCCTTCAGGCAGGAGAGAACGTCCGGGTACTGGGCGATGTGGTCCGCGCCGAAGATGTCCACGATGCGGTCGAAGCCCCGCTCGAACTTGTCCCTGTGGTAGGCGATGTCCGGAAGGCGGTAGGTGGGTTCGCCGCTGGATTTGACCAGCGCGCGGTCTTTCTCCGCGCCGAACTGGCTGGCCTTGTACCAGACCGCGCCGTCGGCTTCGTAGCTCAGGCCCTTCGCGGCGATGAGATCCAGCGTTTCCTTGATCTTTCCGCTGTCGTAAAGGCTGTGCTCGTTGAAATAGACGTCGTGGTTGACGCGCATCTTTTGGAGGGAATCCTTTATCATGGCGAAGGTCGTCCTGACGGCGTATTCCTTGAAGGTCTTAAGCTCGTCGGTGTCTTTCAGGGAGTCGCCGTGATCCTTCAAGACCTCTTTCGCTATGTCGATTATGTATTCGCCCTGATAGCCGTTCTCTTCCAGCTGCTCGTCCATTCCGAGGAGCTGGCGGTAGCGGCACCTGACGGAGCGGGCCAGCACGTTCATCTGGTTGCCGGCGTCGTTGAAATAATATTCTTTCGTGACCTTGTAGCCCACGGCCTGGAACAGGCGTGAGATCACGTCCCCCACCGCGGCGTTGCGGCCGTGTCCAACCGTCAGGGGCCCCGTGGGATTGGCGGAGACGTATTCCACGTTCACCGTTCTGCCTTTGCCGATGTCGGAAAGGCCTATGTTTTCGCCGCTGTTGAAGAGCGCCATGAAGGCGGAGCTCTTGGCGTCGCTGGAAAGCCTGACGTTGATGAAGCCCGGGCCGGCGACCTCGAAGGAAAGGTCGCTTCCGCAATTCGCGTTGCAATATCCAACCATTTTACCGGCCAGGACGGCCGGAGCCTGGCCGAAGGCCTTGCTTGATATGATCGCGGCGTTGGTGGCGAAGTTTCCGTGGGTCTTGTCCTTGGGGACAGTGATGACGACGGGCGGGAAAGTCGCTTCCACGCCCTCTGTTTTGGCGACTTCAGCCCTCGCCTGCTCCAATAGTGCTTTTATTTTTTCCTGCATAAGATTCCTTATTTCAAACCGTGGCTGCCGGGTTTGACAGCCTGCGTGCCAGCCGCGCACAAGGGACAGTTGGCGGGATCGTAAGTTTCCACGGAGAGCGTTTCCAGGGCGCGGTAGGGTGCGTCGAACTCAACTTTGCCGCCGCTTCTGTCGATGATGGAGGTGTAGCCGACAACGTCGGCGCCCCTGGCCCTCAGCATGGCGCCCACTTCCTTGGCGGAGCCGCCGGTGGTGCAGACGTCCTCGCAGATGAGGATCTTCTCGCCGGGCTTGACGGTGAAGCCGCGCCTCAGGGTCATCGCGCCGTTCTCCCTCTCGGAGAAGATGGAGCGGCAGCCCAGGGCCCTGGCCACTTCCTGGGCGATGATGACGCCGCCCATGGCCGGGCCGACCACCGTGTCGATCTTCATGTCGGAGAATTTCTTCGCGATCTCGGCGCCCAGCTCCTCGGCGATCTTGGGATACTGAAGGATCTTCGCGCACTGCAGGTAGCGGTTGCTGTGCAGGCCCGAGCTCAGAATAAAATGCCCCTCCAGGAGCGCTTCACATTTCAGAAAGGTGGCGATTACGTCCATAATTTTTCCTTAGTCTTATTTTGTGTAAATTAAATTATATATTATTTTAGCCTTTTTGCCTTTTTTATGTCGCGCAGCTCCTGAAGGAGGGCCTGAACAGCTTCCTCGGGAGAGACTTTCCTCAGGGATCTTCCCTTGGAAAACAGAAGGAAGCAGCCGTCGCCTCCGGCAAGGCCCGCGTCCGCGGAAGCCGCTTCCCCGGGCCCGTTGACGGCGCAGCCCATGACCGCCACCTTGCAGGGATAGCGTTTCAGTTCCTTGTCCTTCGCCAGGGCGGCGCTGACTTCCGCGGCGATCTTTTCAAGCTTCACTTTGGTGCGGCCGCAGGTTGGGCAGCTCACCACCTCCGGGCCGTAGGGACGGAGGTTCAAAAACTGCAGAAGCTTCCTGCCAGCTTCCGCCTCTTTTTCCACGGGGCCGGTGATGGAGATCCTTATGGTGTCCCCTATCCCTTTGAGAAGCAGCGAGCCCAGGCCGGCGGCGGATTTGATGAGGGCGTCCTCCAGCCTTCCCGCCTCGGTGACGCCCAGGTGCAGCGGGTAATCGCAGTTCTCGTGCAAAAACTCGTAAGCCCTGACGGTCTCCGGGACGCTTGAAGCCTTGACGCTCAGGACGATGTCCCGGAAGCCAAGTTTCGAAAGCGCCTCCGATTCCTTAAGGGCGTGCCGGGCCATGGCAATGCCCAGGGAGGTCTTTCCGCTTAAGACAGCCTTCCTGACGTCCTCCCTCAGGCTTCCGCTGTTCACGCCTATCCTGATGGGGATGCCGGCCTCCCCCGCCGCCGCGGCCACCAGGGCGACTCTTTTCCCGTCCCCGATGTTGCCGGGGTTTATTCTGAGCTTGGCGACGCCCGCCGCGCAGGCCTTCAGCGCCAGCCTGTAGTCGAAATGGATGTCGGCGATGAGAGGGACGCTTGATTTGGACACGATCTCCGGCAGCGCCTCGGCGGCCGCCTCGTCGTTGACGGTTAGCCTCACAAGATCGCAGCCCGCCCTCTCCAGTTTCCTGATCTGGGATATGGCGGCGCTGACTTGAGAAGTGGGAACGTTCAGCATCGACTGCACGGGGATGGGAGCCCCGCCTCCCACTATGACGTCTTTTATCTTCACAGGACGAGTCATGCTAGAATTCTCCGAATTTTTGCTGAAGCAGCGCCGCGCAAACCGGCGCCGCGGTCTCGGCGCGCATGATGAAGGGATGGAAGGCGACTTTAAGCCAGCCGGCTTCCGCCGCCTCCTCCATTTCCCTCGCGGAATGACCGCCCTCGGGGCCGATCATAAGCGCCGCGCTCCCGAAATCCCCTTCCAGTTCCTTAAGGAGCGCGCCGGAGCCGTCCGCCAGGACCCTGAGGGGGCACTTTACTTTTTCCAAAACTTCCCCGAAGCGCAAAGGCGGCTCCACCACCGCCGGCACGCCGCCGCACTGGCAGGCGGCCTCGTCGCAGATCTTCTGCCAGCGGGCCAGCTTCTTCTCCGCGTCGCCGACTTTGGCCACGGTGTATTCCGTTATGACGGGGGTTATCTTTTTCACGCCCACTTCCGTGCTCTTCTGCAATAAAAAAGCGAAGGCGCTGTCAGGCAGCAGCGCCGGGTATAGTTCTATGGGCATGACGCCCTTTACGTCTTTCAAAAGCTCCTTGCAGACAAGGAAGCGGTCATGGGGATCGTCCGATTGGATCTCCGCCAGGGCCCTGCGGCCTTCCGGAGTCTGGATGATCACCATCTCTCCCCCGCCCTTGCGGCGCACCCTGAAGAGATGGTGGGCCTGCTCGGGCGTCAATTCAAGCGCGCGCCCGGGGGGAGGGATCTCGGAGACCAGTATTCTGATGAAAGACATAAAGATTTATTTCTTGCCTAGGAATTTTTTCACTTTGCTCAGGAAATCGTCCGCGGCGGGATGGACTTTCTGCCCGCAGCTCTCCGCGAACTTCACCAAAAGCTCCTTCTGCTCCTTGCTCAGGTGCGTGGGGGTCTCAACCAGGATCTTGACGTAGTGGTCGCCCACGTAGCCCCTGAGGTCCTTGATGCCTTTGCCCTTCATCCTGAAGAGGCGTCCGCTCTGGGTGCCGGGCGGCACCGTGAGCTTAACCTGCCCCTGGACGGTGGGCACTTCCAGTTCGCAGCCCAGGGCCGCCTGGGGGAAAGAGATCGGCACGTTGCAGACCACGTCGTTGTCTTCCCTTTGGAAGAGCTCGTGGGGCTTGACCCGGATGTCCACGAAAAGGTCGCCGTTGGGAGCGCCTTTCAGCCCGGCCTCGCCTTCTCCCGACACCCTGAGCCTGGCGCCGTTGTCCACGCCGGGCGGGATCTTGATGTTGAGCTTCTTGCTCTGCTTGACCCTGCCTTCGCCCCGGCAGTCCGTGCAGGCTTTCTCGGCCACCTTGCCGCTGCCGCCGCAGTTGGGGCAGGGCTGCTCGATGACGCCGAAGATGCTCTGCATCCTGAATCTTCCCTTGCCTTTGCACTTCGGGCAGTCATTGAGCTTGGAGCCCGGCTCGCATCCGCTGCCATTGCACTTCGGGCAGGTCTCGGGCTTGGTGATGGAAATGGTCTTCTCCACGCCGTTGACGGCTTCCATGAAGCTTATTTCCACCATGACCCTGAGGTTGGTGCCGTGTTCCCTGCCGCCCTGCTGGGTCCCGAACAAGTTGCCGAAAAGGCTGCCCAGGCCGCCGAAGATGTCGGCGAAATCCGCATCCTGGCTGTGGGAGAAATTGGACCACTGGAAGCCGCCGGGCCCGAAGGAGCTGTTCATGCCCTCTTTGCCGAACTGGTCGTACTGCTGGCGCTTCTGGGGATCGCTCAAAACTTCGTAGGCCTCGGAGACTTTCTTGAACATCTCCTCGGCGTTCTTGTCCCCCGGATTGCGGTCCGGGTGGTACTTCAGGGCCATCTTGCGGTAGGCTTTTTTTATTTCTTCAGGGGTGGCGTTCTTTTCCACCCCGAGCAGTTTGTAATATTCGTCGTTCATTTAATCATTCTCCCTTTGTTTCCTCGTCCGCTGCGGGCTTCTCCTCGGGATTTTTGACCACCACGACTTTGGCCGGGCGGAGCAGATGGTCCTTGAAAAGATAGCCCTGCTGGCTGACAGCCAGCACGGTGCCGTCCTCCTTGCCAGGAGCGGGGCACATGGTGAGGGCTTCGTGGACGTTGGGGTCGAATTTCTCGTCAAGGCAAGCCATGACTTTGACTTCGTTTTTCTCCAAAACTTTCATAAGGCCGTTTTTTATCATCACAAGGCCCTCCAGCAAACTTTCCTTGCTGGCGCTCTCCGCGTGCTCCAGGGCCCTTTCGAAATTGTCGACGACGTCCAACAGATCTTTGAGAACTTTCTCGCCGCTGTAACGCAGAAGCTCGCTGCGCTCCCTCAGGACGCGCTTTCTGTAATTCTCGGCTTCAGCCAGGTCGTACTTTCTCTGTTCCTGCGCTTCCGCAAGCTTCTTTTCAGTTTCGGAAAGCTTGTCTTTGAGGGAAGGCAGCTCCTTCAGCTCCTCCTCCAATCCGGAACACTTTTCCTTCAGATCCTGCAGCTCTTTTTCCAAAACACGGATCCGGCGCTTCATGGCTTTAGGGGAAAGCGGCCTTCTGTGCTGCTCGTTTCTCATCCCTTCCGGCGCCGCGGAAAAATCTTCGCCGGCCGGTGTCTCTTCTGAAGCGCTCTCGTCTTCGTAAAAATCTTCGTAGTTCATAATGTCCCCTTTTGGAAAAACATTTAACTCTTATTTATGTTATCTAATGATTATATCAAATTTATTTTCCGCGGACAGTCCGTCTTGTCATAAAACATGCGCAGCCCGAGGGCTGCCCCGCCCCCATTAAAAAAAGCGCGGCAGCGCCGCGCTTTTTTTAAGGGAGCCTGAGGGGCGGATCACATCATGCCGCCCATGCCGCCCATGCCCGGATTGGGAGCGGCGGGCTCTTTCTCGGGCAGTTCGGTGATCATGCATTCCGTGGTCAGAAGCAGGCCGGAAACGGAGGCCGCGTTCTGCAGGGCGGAACGGGTGACCTTGGTGGGGTCGATAACGCCCGCGGCGACCAGATCCTCGAACTTGTCGGTGGCCACGTTGTAGCCGGCCGCTTCGCCCGATTTGATCTTGGTGACAACCACGGAGCCTTCCACGCCGGCGTTCTCGCACAGGGTGCGGGCCGGGGCTTCCACGGCTTCCTTGACGATGTCGACGCCCAGTTTCTCGTCGCCCTTGACTTTCAGGGCTTCCAGAGCGGGCAGGGTCTTCAGAAGGGCCACGCCGCCGCCGGGCACGATGCCTTCTTCCACGGCCGCCCTGGTGGCGTGCAGAGCGTCTTCCACTCTGGCTTTCTTTTCCTTCATTTCGGTCTCGGTGGCCGCGCCGACCTTGATGACCGCGACGCCGCCGCTAAGCTTGGCCAGGCGTTCCTGCAGTTTCTCCTTGTCGTAGTCGCTGGTGGAGCGTTCGATCTCAGCCTTGATCTGCTCGACCCTGGCTTTGATGTCAGATCCTTTGCCTTTGCCTTCAATAATGGTGGTGTTGTCCTTGTCGATGACGATGCGGCCGGCTTTGCCCAGGGCTTCCAGCTCCAGATTCTCCAGCTTCAGGCCGAGATCTTCAGAAACGAAGGTGCCGCCGGTGAGGGCCGCGATGTCGGCCATCATGGCTTTGCGGCGGTCGCCGAAGCCCGGGGCCTTTACGGCGCAGCAGGTGAAGGTGCCGCGGAGTTTGTTCAAGGTCAAAGTGGCCAGAGCCTCGCCTTCGATGTCCTCGGCGATGACCAGGAAGGGCTTGCCGGTCTGGACGATCTTCTGCAGGATGGGCAGCAGGTCGTTCATGGCGCTGATCTTCTTTTCATAGATGAGAACGTAGGGATTCTCCAGGACGCATTCCATCTCGTCGGGGTTGGTGATGAAATACGGGGAGAGGTAGCCCTTGTCGAACTGCATGCCTTCCACCACGTCCAGGGTGGTCTCGATGCCTTTGGCTTCCTCGACGGTGATGGTGCCGTCTTTGCCGACTTTCTGCATGGCGTCGGCGATGGTCTTGCCGATCTCGCCGTCTCCGTTGGCGGAGATGGTCGCGACCTGCTGGATCTCTTTCTCCTTGTCGACGGGCTTGGAGAAGGATCTCAGTTCGTCCACGATGGCGGCGACCGCTTTGTCGATGCCGCGCTTGACGCTGATGGCGTTGGCGCCGGCGGCCACGTATTTCAGGCCTTTCTTGTAGATAGCTTCCGCCAGGACCGTGGCGGTGGTGGTGCCGTCGCCGGCCACGTCGCTGGTCTTGCTGGCGACTTCCCTTACCATCTGGGCGCCCATGTTCTCGAACTTATCCTCAAGCTCGATCTCCTTGGCCACCGAAACGCCGTCCTTGGTGATGGTGGGAGAGCCGAACTTTTTGTCAAGAATCACGTTGCGGCCCTTGGGGCCCAGGGTGATCTTCACGGCTTTGCTTAAAGTCTCAACGCCTTTCAGAATGGAGCGGCGGGCGTTTTCGTCGAATTGAAGTTGCTTTGCCATAATATATTTCTCCTTAATGGATCTTCAGGTTAGTCGATGACCGCGATGATGTCTTCTTCGCGGAGGATGATGTATTTCTCGTCATTGTAGGTGATCTCGGTTCCGCCCCATTTGGTGATCAGAACATTGTCGCCCACTTTGACTTCCAGGGGAACGCGCTTGCCGTCTTCCACTTTGCCGGGGCCCACGGCGATGACTTTCGCTTCCTGGGGTTTTTCCTTCGCGGATTCCGGGATGTAGATCCCGCCTTTCTGGGACAGGGATTCCACGCGCTGAACCAGGACGTGGTCGGAGAGAGGTTTAATTTTCTTCATAATAAAACTCCTTAAGTTTTTATTTATTATTAAATGTTATTTCACTTCTTCAAAGTCCGCGTCAACCACGTCGTCCCCGTCCTTCTTGGGTTCGGAGCCGCCGTTGCTTTCCGGCTCGGGCTGAGCCTCGGCAGTCGTGCCCTGGCTCTCCCTGTACATGGCTTCCGCCAGTTTGTGGCTGGCCTGCTGCAGAGCTTCCATCTTGGCCTTGATGGCCTCGGCATCCTCGCCGTCCTTGACGCTCTTCAGTTCTTCCACGGCCTTTTCGATGCTCTCCCTGGAGGCGGCGTCGATCTTGTCGCCGTTTTCCTTCAGGGTCTTCTCGGTCTGGTAAACAAAGTTGTCAGCCTGGTTCTTAAGGTCGATTAGTTCGCGGCGCTTCTTGTCTTCGCTGGCGTTGGCTTCCGCGTCTTTCACCATGCGGTCGATCTCCTCGTCGGAGAGGCCGCTGGAGACGGCGATCTTGATCTTCTGCTCTTTGCCGGTGCCCTTGTCCTTGGCTGACACGTGCACGATGCCGTTGGCGTCGATGTCGAAGGTCACT
>JAGCGH010000043.1 GCA_017649705.1 bacterium | reverse complement strand
CGCTATTTTTTGTTCTTGACTTATTGTTTACACAATTGACAATTTTTATTTGAAGAGATCTGGAGTGATCTCTTCCGCACTTGCATTGGCACATCATAAAACCTTTCCAACTGTCAAAGATCAATTTCATTTCGGCTCGCGCCGCTTTTCCATCGTTTTTCGCGATGGTGAGGAATAGTGTATCAAAACATATTCCAAAAAGTCAATACCCCCTCCGCAAGGCCCCCTCGGGAACCCCGGGAGATGATTTCAACTTCCTTGTCCGAAAAGAGGCGCGCCAAGCTTTTCTCTCTTTCGCTTTCCCGTTTTTTCAGGCAAGTGGCGACTATAATACTAAAGACTTTTCGCAAAGTCAAGTACGCTGTCGCTTACTGCTCGACCACCACGCGGAAGCCGAAGGTTTGGTGATGGTAATTGCTGTCAATACCAACTCTTCTGGCGGAGCGGCACTCCGAAGCAATATCCTCCCAGTCGCCGCCTCTCTGAACGCGCAATGTTCCCGTAGAGGGGCCCTTGGGGTCGGTCTGAGAATCAGCGCTGTAGCCGGCATAGTAGTCCAGGCACAACTCGGCAAGGTTGCCGTGCATGTCGTAAATTCCCCAGTTGTTGACCAGGTACTGGCCGGGCGCTACAAAGTAGTTGCCTTTGCCGTCGGTCGTGTTGTGGGTGTATCTTCCCACTTCCGCCATGTTCGGGCACACGGTCGCGTTGGTCAGATCCTTCCCGCTGTTCAAAGCGGTGGTGGTTTCCGCTCTGCAGGCGTATTCCCACTGCGCTTCGGTGGGCAGATCGAAAGTCAGCCCTGTCTTGGCGCGCATAACGCCCATAAAGGAATCTGAATCGACGTTGTTGTCGGCCGGCCAGTTTTGGCCCTGATTTGTGCCTCTGATCATGTCGTAAGAGACCTCGTTCACAGGGTGATCCAGAGCAATAACTCTGTCGGCAGGATTATTTCCGGTTATGCATTTGTACTGTCCCTGGGTCATTTCAAAAATGCCGATGTAATAGGGCTTCGTCAAAGTGACCTGGTGCTGCAGTTCACCGGTAGCGGAGGTGTCGCGTCCGATTTCACCGCTGGGGCTGCCCATGGTGAAGGTGCCGGGCTGCACAAGGCGCAAAACAAGTTTCGTGGTCTTGTATTCATCGCCCCAGCCGCCTTCGGGAACGCTGGACAGATAGCTCACAGGATAGCTGGAAGCGCCGGTTCCGCCGGACAGATCCACAACCATGTATTTCTTGACCGGAGGAAGCAGGGCGATACGGAAGCCGATGTAGTCGTCGCCGGGATGCCAATCGGGGTTGCCCCTGCGCTCGGCGGAGCGGCAGGACTGGGCATACTGATACCAGCTGCCGCTCTTTATGACGCGGGTGTCGCCGCTCAAAGGTCCTTTGGGGTCCGCTTCGTCGGCGCCGTCAAACCCGGCGTACCAGTCCAGGCACCATTCCCAGACGTTGCCGTGCATGTCGTAAAGGCCCCAGGCGTTGGGGACTTTCTGCCCGGGAGCGTAGGTTTGGTTGGCCGCGTTGTACAGATACCAGCCCACCGCGTTCATATTCGGGTCTTCGGCAGCGGAGGAAAGATCGGTGTTGTTGTTAAGCGCGGTCGTCGAGCCGGCTCGGCAGGCGTATTCCCACATGGCTTCCGTCGGCAGGTCGAAAAGGAAGTTATTGTTGAATTTTTCCCTCAAGGCGTAGAAGAAGGTCGGCTTTCCCTGATAGGTCGCGTCGACGTCGCTGCCGCTCGGCCACTGGGCGCCCAATTGGTCTCCTCTCAGCTCGCGGTAGCAAATGTATTCGTCCGGCAGCGTGTCGCCCACGTGGACGCGGTTGTGGTCGGCGCCGGTAATGTCCTTGTACTGCTTCTGCGTCGTCTCGAAAACGGCGATGTAATAAGGTTCCGTTATGGCGACCGAATGCTGCGTTTCGTCGGATTCCCTGCCCAGTTCGCCGGAGGGAGAGCCCATGTTGAAGGTTCCCGGCTCGATCCTTCTCATCCAAAGCTCCTTCGTGCGGCAGTCGTCGCTGGAAAGATTCGGGCCCACGGAAGAAGCGCGCACGCTGGAAGTAGTAAGGTCGAAGACAAGATAATCAGCCGTGCTTGTGACGTCCGTCGCGCTGACTTTGATCTTAAGATTGTTGGATTTGAGCGTCAGGTCGCTGGAGGGATTCCAAATAACTTTGTGCGCGCCGGCTTCAAAGAGCACGCCGTTGGCGCCGTCTTTTTCCAGCGTTCCGCGTTCGTTAAGCTTGAAGGTCGTTG
>JAGCGH010000042.1 GCA_017649705.1 bacterium | reverse complement strand
TCGTTCAGGTCCACGTCACCGTCACCGTCCTGGTCCTTGATGATGTTCTTGAGGCCGCCCATGATCTTGGGGATGAAGGCGAGGAGCGCGGCGCCGGCGGCGCCGAGCTTGAGCTTGGAAAGGACATTGGAGTTGAAGATGTTGCCGGCGAGGGCGGTCACAGGGCTCGTGGCCGCATCGGCCTGGCCGGTGAGGAGGCCCTTGATCTGGTCAAGGCCGCCCGGGACCGTCGCCGTCTTGGCGAGGGAGCCGAGGATGGATTCGGAAAGACCGCCGAGGACCTGCTGCTGAAGGTTCTGCGGGATCTGGATGTTGCTGCTGGCCACATTCTTGGTCACCTGCTGGAGGATGATGTCGCTGAGATTCATAATGTATTGGAATTAGTGTTTTGTGTTCATCGGAGCAAATATAAGGAAAAGAATAGAAAAACGGTCAGTTTCCGGAATCTTTTTCAACAGTTTTCCTATCTTTGTTCCATCAGCATCCGCACCGGTCCATAAAAGACGGAATCATGCCCAAAGACAACTACAAGCGCTCATATTCATCCGAATACAATCATTCTGAAAGGGATGTCAGACCCAAGTATTCACGCCGGTCCCCTGCTTATCTGATCATTGTCGCAGGTCTTCTTGCCGCCGCTTTCTACTTCTTCCATTCTCGCGAAAAGAATGCCGAAGATGTCATCCCATCTTCGGAACATACTGTCACAGAGACCGTTGACAATCAATTTGAAGCTACTGACACTTCTCCGGAACCGGCCGAGACCCCGGAGCCTTCCGACCAGCCGTCCTCAGATGAACTCATCGATGAGTGGATTCATGCAAGCGCCGTCAAGCAGGCGGAGCAGGCAGGCGTAAGCACGGAGGGCACCACGGCGGAAATAATCGACAGACTCGCCCATGCCAACGCCGTCAAACAGGCTGAACAGGCCGGAGTAAGCACGGAAGGCACTACGGCGGAAATACTCGAAAGGATCGCCAAAAAGAACCTCGAGAAGTACGGTCAATGAATCGGGGCTTCACCCGCATCCGGAGAGGCGGCCAATAGGGAAGGTCTGACGGTCGGCAGCGGGGCGCCGGCTCCATGCAACCTTCCCATGTCAAATTCAAGCGCACGCTCAACCTCTCAGCAAGGCCTCCAAGGCACATCGGTGTGCTTTTCCCAGTCTTTGAAAAGGGGCAAAAGCACGTCATTTGGGCATGTATGCAGTAAAAGGCATATCCACGTGCGCTTGAATTTGAAAAAACCTGGATTTTTAGCGGCGCAGATGTGTAGTACATTTGGAGCAGGCATGGATTGTTGCTGGCGCAGATGCGGAAAAAGGGTTGGGACCTGCGCCATGCGGAAAAACCGGATGTCCGAGATTCTGTTAGTCCGGAGGCCGGAGGCCGACGCAAGGGGTCCGGGGAATCAGGTCCCCGGTAAAAAACAGAAAATAGACAGCCGAAAGCTGTCTATTTTCGAGTACACTCTCAGGGGCTCGAACCCTGGACCCGCTGATTAAGAGTCAGCTGCTCTACCAACTGAGCTAAGAGTGCGTTCAGTATGTCCGGAAGACTCGCTTCCTTTGTGACCCGTTCGGGGCTCGAACCCGAGACCCCAACATTAAAAGTGTTGTGCTCTACCAACTGAGCTAACGAGTCTTCCCTTCCTCGTATTGGCTTTTCCCAAACGGGATTGCAAAGGTAGGCATTTTTTTCGAATCCGCAAGAGAAATTTTACATTTTTTATGAATCATCTTTATTATCTTTGCACTGAAAAAACGGACTTAAACATGAAACTATCATACCCGGTCAGCGTACTTCTCGCCCTTTCGCTTTTCCTTTCCTGCCAGAAAAAGGAGGAGGAACCTGTACTTCCTCCCTTCAAAATGGTTTCCGTCGCGGAGGATGCGTTTTATACGGTCGAACATTTTTTTCCGGAAATCACGACCAGTCCTTCCATTCAATACGATGAAGAGATGGGATATTACATTCCCTTCGGCGAAAAAGAATGGAGCCGGTCCCTGTACGTGGATCCGGTCTCCATTCCGTCCCAGTCCTGTTCCTTTGATTTCGAGGCCATCCCATTCGAAGCCGACGACTTCTCGGGATGGGTGATCGAGAACACAACCCGGGAGGTCTTGCTGAAGGGAATTCCCAAGAACCTCGACTGGGGCGAATGCCCGTCCATTTTCAAAATGACCCTTTCCCTGGATGAGGACGCGCCCTACCGGAAAGTCACCCTCACCGACTTGGTCGTCACTTTCCCGCCTTCGTTCACGGCCCACGCCCAAGGGGCGGACTACTCGATCCCGAAGCTGGAAGTGACGACAGAGGGTACCGTCGTGTCATTTGACCTGTCGGCCATCGGCTTTTCCGATCTGCTCGTCAACAGGGACGGCCAGCTGTGCCTTTCCCTCCCGACCGGGTTCTTCGCCCTGGTTTCCGTCAGCCCCGAGGATGCCGTCGGACCGGCCCCGGACCGGTTGTCTTTCCATTGCACCTTCCAATTCGACCGGATTGATTTCACGAAGTGCCATCTGGAGTTTCCGGACTTGTCTTTCCCGCAGGACGAACTCGCATGGGACGCCGTCCCGCTTCCGTCCTTCCTTTGCGGAGATGGATCGGATGTGACCTTGACGCACTTCCGTGTCCTCTTTGACTACCGGAACGACTTCCCGCCCGAGCTGGTTTCCCGCGTCGATGCTGTCATACGTTCCGGTGAAAGGGAAGCGGCTTTTTCCGCCGAAGGCGGGGAGGTCAATTACATGTTCATGGCCCATATGGCTGGCAACTACCATGAGGGGTACATCAACCAGGATGTCCCGGCTTTGGGTGAATTGATCAAAACACCTTTCTCCGGCGGTGCCGTGCAGCCGTCGCTCCAGATCCAGCCCGTCTGGAAGAATTCGGATTATGTCGTTCCCGGGCAGGAATATCAGGTCAGCGCGAAGGTCGACTTGAAACTGCCCCTCGCCTTTACCGGAGCGTTTCATGTGGGCAGTTTCCAGACTCCGCCGCTGGAGATGGACGGTTCCCGTCTGAAGGCGCCCGCCCATATCACACACAGAATCGAGCAGAAGATCGGAAGCAGCCTGCCCTTCGACTGCCGGGTCACCCCGGTCTTCACGATGGAAGGAGAACAGCCTGTGTACCTGGACGAATTCATCCTTGACGACCAAGCCTACAAATACTCGGAGGACTTCAACGGCTACTCGCTGTCCTATGAATTCACCCCTGAGAAGGATGACTGGAAAGCAACCCTATATTACATCGTCACCCCCACCCAAGGTACGGGTGAGGTTTTCTTCCGCTCGTATAACGGCCTTGTCGTCGTGAAAAGCTTCTTCTCCTCCAATGTCAGACTGCCTCAGTGACGCCCCGGCAGTCAATCTTGAAAAAGCCAGTCAGAACAATCAAAAGAATAGAAAGAAGAATGAAAAAAGTACTGTTGGGACTCGTCTGTCTTCTGAGTCTT
>JAGCGH010000041.1 GCA_017649705.1 bacterium | reverse complement strand
TTACACTGCACCTGTAAACGTCGAGCCCGAACGTGACTGGTCCGGCGCCTCTTTCTTCATCGCCATGAACTATCTCGGAAGCGAGATCAAGATCAACGGCTTGAACGTTGATTCTCTCCAGCCCGACCGCGCTCTTCCCGAACTTCTGAAAAAGCAGGGCGAAGTAATCGACGTCTCCCAGTGCCCGGACATCTTCCCGCCTCTGGCCGTCGCCCTCGCCGGCAAGGCTGGAACGATCATCATCACCGGCATCAGAAGGCTGCGCCTTAAGGAATCCGACCGCGTGAAATCAACTTCCGACCTGCTCAAGAGTCTCAACGTCAAACATGAGATCGCCGAAGACGCTTTCACGATCCAGGGCCAAGCCCAACCCTTCTATCCCAACCCAACTACGATCAAAACTTACGGCGATCACCGCCTTGCCATGTCCGCCGCTGTCGCCGCCACCAACGCCAAGGCCCCGATCACCATCGACGACGCATCCTGCTGCGCCAAATCCTACCCGGCCTTTTTCTCCCAGTTTTCTTCTTTGAATCTCTTTTGATCTAGCTGTTTGCCTATATTCAAAGAGTTCGATTTCGACCCCTTTTAGATTTGGTAGGAGAAAACACGTTTACCATGAGCCCGACAAGCTGGATCGGTTAATTCAACTTCGCTTTTTATTGCCATATCCTCAGCACCTTTCAGCACCTTTCAGCACCTTTCAGCACCCCATATACGGTTGCAACGCTTTCGGGATCAAAATTCGTCCGTCTGCCTGCAATCATATAGTTAGTGTTAAAAATGTCTGGGCAATCCTCTGGGGATTTTTTCTGATATCGACTATCACTAACTAAATATCAGTCATATAGTTAGTGTTAAAAATGTCTGGGCAATCCTCTGGGGAATTTTTCTGATATCGACTATCACTAACTTCCTTTTATTTTTACGGTTAGCATCAAAAATGTCTGGGGAATCCTCTAGACAATTTATTTAGTGTGTTTTTCAATTATAATGTTTGGATGATTTTAATGAATATTTTGAAAACAGTATCATTCAATTTGAACCTCCCATTTTCCTCCGAAGTCAGGTCCGACGTGTTTTATCAAATCCAACTTTTGTAAAAGCTTTAAGTTATATTTTATGATGTCTTCTGTAGTGTTTGGTATTTCTTCAACAATTTGTCTTCTTGATGCCGACGGATTTTGACGCAAAAATAGTATTATTTGGCATTGTAAAGGAGTAAGATTTTGTACCGCTAGATCAGTTTTATGATTCGTATGTTTTGTCTCTGCACCAAGTCTTTTATAAATTGTTGTGAACCTGTCGTGGCTGCTGTCCCATTTTGGGCATTGGTTGTCGTTTTTTGCGCATTCTTCTTTGATCTTTGTAATTCCCATTCCGTAGTGCTCTATGATGCCCATGTCGAAAAACACTTTTGCAATCAGTTTGTTTCGCGGATTGGAGGAATGGTTTGGGGCCATGAGCGTTTCCAGCGACATATCGAATGGCAGTTCCCCTGGGCTTGAGATAACAAGATCGTTATCGAGTATTTTGATCTGTATGTCATGAGGAGAGCCGTAGTCTCTGTGGCAAACGGCGTTCGTTACGGTTTCACGTACCGCTTCTATAGGATAATCCCAGACCGGAACATGATCTATTCTTCCGGGAGGAACGACAAGGGCGCAATGAATGTTTTTCTGAATAAAGGAAACCGTCTCGTCGATTTGATTTTGGATGCGTCCCTGCATATCCCGGCTGTCAATAATGACGGCTCCGTTGGCTTTGAACGCTCCGGCATGTATTATCGCTTGGGAAAATTTTCGCTGCGGATCTTTCGCGAAAAGCAAATAGGCGGCTAGCGTAATCTCGGTTTCGGACAGCTCGAGATCATGTCTCTCGCGTCGTGCAACCAAGTTTTCAAGTTCTTCGTTAGTCATATTAATTTTGCTACTTTTGATTTCAAAACACGCGCATATATTAAGATGTTTCAATAAGTTAATCTGTCTTACAAATCGGAAACTACCTGTAGAAAAACAGGGGACAAAACGTAGGAAAAAGCTTACAAAAACAGCTTCTCGCTATAATAAAATGCTCTGCCTTTTTCGCGCTTTAAATCGTCGCTTAAGCTCGCGCAAAAAACGAATTTTAAAAAGCATGCGCTTGCTAATCCCTGATTTTAAAGGCGTTTGCGAGCGTAAGCTCCGCTATCTCGCATGAATAAAGGGCTTTCTAAGGCTTGCTTTTTTTTTTGATTAAAATAATTACAAAATTACAAATTCAAGAGAAAAATCCATGATAAAAAAATGGTTATATTCGGTGGCGGTGGGTGCCCTTTTGATGGCCGGTGAAGTGTTGGGCATTACCGTCCATGATGTGTTGAGCAACGGCTTTTGGTCTGCTGAACAAAGAGCATCAAAAGATTATTTGAATAAAATTACGGGACGGCAGTACACAACCCGTCAGAAAAATGGTAAATATAAAGAAACTGAACAAGGTGTGATATTTAAATTACAGGAAATTACCTCCGGGCCTAAGATTGATCAAGTACGTTGGAAACATACAAAATGGTTTAATACGCTTAATAATGGTATAGAGACTGTTGGAAACTTTAAAGAGAAATTAGTTTCAAATCGTCCCGAACATAAAGAAAAACTTCTTAAACAGGTGGAAGATGTTGAGATTTTTTGGATTCCTAAACAAGCAAGTTGGCTCATCAGTGACGATATGAAAATTTCAGAAACCTATACAGCAAAACCTCGTAAAAAAGACGTGCGTCCCATGGGACCTTTGGTCGTGAATGATTGGTTTCCGAATAGTATAGAAAAATCCAGAGGAGTACGTGCCCAATTTTACGGAACAGAGGAAAATGCTGTTACCAACATTGTTTCGGATAACGAGGCCTATATCACGCGCACCATTGCTCAAACCGGTTATATCGGTGGATATTATCAATTTCCGCTCAATGAGGATGCCTCGTTGTCGCGCACCTATAACACCCATATCACGACGGATGAGGACCGTGTCTATGTGGATCAAACCATCTGCGAAAACAGCACAAATAACCTCTTGTATAATCAACAGGATGCTTATCAGACTCAATATGTTGCGACTTTTAAAAAGGGACAATGGAAGAACTCTACCGAAACCATTACCCATACTAGCAATCAACAAGCCGCAGATTGGTATTTGAATTACGTGAAACAGGAGCAGGAGCAAACCACACGGGTCAGTAGTCAGCAACCAGACCATCAGTCCCAACGCTTAAAAGATACTCAAAACTTCCGCTGATTTTGGCGAAAACTTAAAGCTCAATATATTCAGTTAAACACTTTCAACCGGTGACAACTTGTCACCGGTTGAATTTTATTTGTGTCTAAAAAAAGATTTGGCAACGGGGTGTTGCCAAATCTTTTTGTGGGTGCGGTGCTTTTGAAACGCGCTGGGTTTTTAATTTACTTTCCGGCGGCTTGGCGGCCGACCTGGAAGGCGGTCACGTTGGATTCCCTGAGCTTTTCCGGGAAATTGTTTTCCAGGGCTTTCTGCCAATTCTCCTCCGGGATCTCCGGGAGCTTGGTGGAGAGGTAGCCGAGCAAAGCCACGTTCAATCCTTTGGGATTGGGCAGGTCTTCGATCTTGATGACGCCGGGGTCGATGATCACTGTTCCGGCATGGCAGCTGAGCGCGTTGGGCTCTTTTTGGGAAGCGTCCAGAAGGACCAGGAAATCGGCGGTGCCGGCGGGGATCATGGGACTCTTGATGCCGGCGCCGAATCTCACGTCGCTGCTGACGGAACCGCCTCTTTGGCTCATGCCGTGGACTTCCGCTTTCTTGACATCGAAGCCGGTAAGGAAGGCGGCTTCCGCCGTGATGTCGGAGGCTCTAAGTACGCCCTGTCCGCCGAGGCCCGCGAAAACTATATTGATGTTCTTCATTGTTTTCTCCTTAGTTTTTCTTTTCCTCAGCCTGAGCCTTTTCCCTGTCTTTAAGATGCTTCAGAGCCAAAAGGCAGGATCGCTTCATGATTATCATGCAGACGTCTTTCTTGTCCAGCTGTTCCTGGATGAAGTCCTTCAGGGTATCCTTCATGGCCAGGGGATCGACTTCCTCCACTCTCACGCCTATGGCTTTGGCCACGGCGGCGGGATCGACTCTCACGGTCTCCGTGTGGTCCAGCCTGCGGCCGGTGCCCGGATGTTCCTGCAGCCCGGTCATGGCGGTGGTGGAGTTGTCGAGCAAAATAACCACATGTCCGTGGGGCGGCCTGTTGTAGACCATGTCAACAAGGCCGGTAAGCCCGCTGTGCATGAAGGTGCTGTCTC
Source organism: bacterium (assembly GCA_017649705.1). Taxonomy (GTDB): domain Bacteria; phylum Auribacterota; class UBA3054; order UBA3054; family UBA3054; genus UBA3054. The sequence continues at coordinate 24,533 of JAGCGH010000041.1, read as the reverse complement.
CGATGACGGAGACGATCTTTTTCGCCTGCTCAGCCGGCAGAACTTCTCTCATGCCCAGAGCCGCGCCGATAGAGGCGCCCATGCAGACGCAGGTGTCCATGGCCTCGTAGGGAGGCAGCACGCCCAGGGTGTAGCAGCCGATGTCGCCGCAGACCGTGCAGCCCAGGTCGTGCAGGGCTTGGAAGGTAAGCCTGTGCGGGCAGCCCGGACAGAGCTGAGGCGGTTTCCCGGGTGCGGGGGCGGGATCGGGGGTGACGTCCTCCGCGGCCAGTTTCTTGACTCTGGCCACGTTCAGTTCGCCGTAGCGGAAGGCTTCCTTTTTGCCTCTGACTTTCATGCCGGCGGCCAGGAGAGTTTCCACCACGATGGGGTCGCCTTCTTCCACGACTAAGTTGTCCTCGTGGCTTTCCACGAAGGCTTTGATCTTGTCCATGGGCAGAGGGTAGGTCATGCCGGGCTGCATGATCCTGGCTTCGGGCAGAGCCTCCGCGGCGTGCATGGCGGAGATGCCTGTGGCGATGACGCCCTGCTTGGCGCTCTCAGATCCTAGGAAGGTGCAGGGGCCTTCCTTGACGTTCCACTCTTCCATGTCATGCAATCTTTTTCTTAATCTTACGTGCGCCAGTCTCGCGAAGGCCGGCACCATCACGTGGCTCTTGGCGTCCTTAGTATAGGAGGGCGTCCCGGGCTCGCTGAACTGTCCTATGCTGACGATGGTCTTGCTGTGGCAGACCCTGGTGGTCAGGCGCAGAATGACCGGCGTCCCGAAACGCTTTGAGAGTTCCGTCGCCAGGATGAAGTAATCGTAGCACTGCTGGGAATCAGCGGGCTCAAGCATGGGGAGCCCGGCGGCTACGGCGTAACGGCGGCTATCCTGTTCGTTCTGGCTGGAGGCCATGCCGGGGTCGTCCGCGGCGCAGATGACAAGCGAGCCTTTCACGCCGGTGTAGGCGGCGGTGAAGAAGGGGTCCGCGGCCACGTTCATGCCCACGTGCTTCATGGTGACCACGGCCTTGCCGCCCGCCAGGGCCGCGCCGATGGCAACTTCCGCCGCCACTTTTTCATTGGGCGCCCACTGGGCGTAGCCGCCCAAAGAGGAGAAGGTCTCCAGGATCTCAGTGGAGGGAGTTCCGGGATAGCCTATCCCGAGATTGACTCCGGCCACTCTGGCGGCGTGGGCGATAGCCTCGTCGCCGTTCAAAAGTTTTTTCGTTGAATCCATATGAATTCCTTTTATTTTTAAACTATTTACAAATTTAAACTATACCACAGCGAGGAAGAAAAAGCAACTTGATATTGGCCTCCGGAAGCGTTTGGAAAGGGTTTGAGAAACATATTTGCTGTTTTTTTTGCTAAAATATGTAAACATATGTACAGAGAGGATATTATGAAACGCGTTTTAATTTTCGCCGCCATTCTTGTCATGGCCGGTTCACTTTTCGCCGGATCTATTTGTACCCAGAAAGTAGTGACAGCGCAGGGCTTTTTGAAAGGCTCCACAACGATAAGCTTGAGCGGGCAGATGACGGAATCCGCCATGGACGGTATTGCCAGAGGCGAAAGCATAGCCGTCTATAACTCTCTCGACAGTTATTTGGTTTTTCCAACGCTGCTTCAAAAGACCAAGACAGGGTACGGCAAAAAATTCAACACAAAGAATGTTTCCGTAAGCGCCAAGAACGGAAAATTCCAGTGGACGGAAAAGGACGTCACAAAATATCTTTGCTTCGCTGTTGGAAGAGAAAGGATAAAGCCTGACAAAGCCACTTTAAAATCCAACGGCACGGTGGACACCGCGGATCTGGCAAAACTTGACGACAAAAGGCTTACTGTTTACGATTATTCCTGCGCGGAAAAAGGACTGGGACATCTCGCTTCGCTATCTTGTCCCCTTGAGAAGAAAGGCAAAAATTACAAGTATTCAAAAAAAGATCAGGATCTGCAGGTAAAGTTATCCGCTAACTCCAACGGCAAGGTAAGCGCTTCTTATAAACTTCAGCCTAACGTCGCTTCTCCGGCTTTTATAGACAATGAGTATGTGTTTACGAACAAATACGATTACTTTTTGGAATTTTGGGGTGAAGGCGGCGTGTATTCCGGTTTCTACGGACCCGACCAAGTCGAGTTCAGAGTAACTGAGAACAACAGCAAATTTCGTTTTTTCAACTGCGGCCACGGGGTACTTGTCACGAACGAGTACATGACGTTGGAACTGAAGGAAGACACCAAGATCCAGGTGAATTTCGGGAAATATGAGTTTGCTCTGAATGTGGTTGGCGGCGGTTCTGCCGTATATGAGTTCAGCGGGACGGATTATGTATCTGTTGGTGCCCTGAAAGGCGGGCCGCCTTTCCGTCACTTCTCGGTGAACGGGAGGATATATACCGGCAGAAACCTTTTTCTTCAACTAACGGAGGACACGGTCGTGGAAGCGGTCTTCGGGACTTATGATTTCACGACAAGGATCATTGGAGGCGGCTCCATAGATTATGAATTCACCGAACCGGATCTCGTGGAGATCAAAGCGCTGGATGGAGGAAATTACTTCCGTTATTTCCTGGTGAACGGTCAGAAACGCACGGAAAAGTCGCTGCAGCTTTCCCTGCAGGAAAACACAGTGGTCGAGGCGGTCTTTGGAAATTACGACCTCTCGTTCGAAATTGAAGGAAACGGTTCGGTGGATTATGAATTTACAGGACCGGACAATGTGGAAGTGAGAGTTCTGGATGGCGACGCGCCGTTCCGTAACTTTATGGTCAACGGCGAATATTGCGCGGATGAAACCCTGTCTCTTGCCTTGCGGGAAGATACGGTGGTGAAAGCTGTTTTTGGAACTTACGCCTTCAGAACGGAAGTTTTAGGCAACGGATCGGAAGAGCATGAATTTTTGGGACCGGATCTCGTGGAAGTCCGCGTTCCACAAAACAGCGCCTTCTGGCGCTACTTTAAAGTGAACGGCGAAATACGCAAGAACACGACGACGCTGCTTGTTTATTTGCATGAAGACACCGTGGTTGAAGCCGTATTTGGAACATACTACTTCTCGCTGGGATTTGTCGGCAGAGGATCTGTGACCTACGAGTTCACAGGCCCGGATGAGGTTGAAATAAAGGTGTCGGAGGGTGGCGCGCTCTTTCGTTACTTTAATGTGAATGGGAAAAATTACACAGACAACTCTATACAGATTTCTCTTGAAAAGGACACCTCTGTCTCGGCGGTTTTTGGTGCGTACGCTTTCTCGACGGATGTGGTCGGTGACGGATCTATCGATTTTGAATTTCTCGACCACGATTTGGTGGAGGTTAGAGTTCCTGAAGACAGCAGCCTTTTCCGCTACTTTACGGTAAACGGACAGAATAATTACACGGGTAAAACCATCCGTTTTTATCTATTTAAAGATACCGTAGCAAGCGCGGTCTTTGGAAAATATGAATGTGAAATTGTCGTTGTGGGAAGCGGGCGTGTAAAAAGTGAGTTCACAGGGGCTGATGAGATCTATCTCAGCGCGATCAGCGAAGAAGACATATTCAGCTGTTTCGAATGGAACGGCTGCGTCACCAATCTGTCGCCCATTTCTATTCAGCTTGCCTGCGACACTGTCGTCACCGCGACATTTACAGCGGCCAATTATCTGGTGGTGGATATAAGAGGCGGAACTTCGGCGGAAAAATGGCCATATATAATAACCACTAGAAAGCCGAATGTTGCCAGTGATGAATGCAGGGGCGAAGAGCTTTGGTTGAGATATGTGCCGCCCGGTTCGTACACGATGGGATCGCCTAAAAATGAAAATGGTCGCGGAACCAGGGAGGATCAGCACAAGGTGACTATATCCAAAGGATTTTACATAGGTGTTTTTGAGGTGACGCAAAAGCAATATAAGCTCATAACAGATACGAGTTATCCCAATAATAAAGATACTTATCCATGCTGCAAAGTTAACTTTGAGATGTTGAGAGGAAAAGATGTTGGCGCCGGGTGGCCTGAACACGACAGGGTTAATTCATCATCCGTCATAGGAGTCATTAGAGCTAAAACAGGGCTTCGTTTCGATATCCCGACTGAGGCGCAATGGGAATATGCTTGCCGCGCAGGCACGACTACGGCATACAACAGCGGCAACAATATGTATGATAAAAACTTCGATCTAAAGGAAATCTGCAATTACCTCAGCTCAGAAACTCTGAAGGTCGGAAGCTTGAAGCCTAACAAATGGGGACTTTACGATATGCACGGCAACGTTTGGGAATGGTGCCTTGACTGGTATACCGACAATTTGGGCTTCGATCCTGTCGTCGACCCAACGGGCCCTGAAACCGGCGAAACGAAAGTTTTGCGCGGCGGATATTATCGGAGTGAATGGTATGAGTGCCGCTCAGCTTACAGATCTTATTCCGAGCCTGACCATGATAGCTCTCAGAGCGTTTTTCAACGTTTCGGCTTCCGCTTCGTCGTCAACGAAAAGTAGGTGATCGAATTTTTGCTAAAATATACGCATAATCCGAATAGAGAGGTTCTTATGAAACGCTTTCTTGTTTTCGCCGCCATCCTTTTCATGGCCAATTCGCTCTTCGCCGGCTCCATTTTGACCCAGAGAGTCGTAAGGGCTCAGGGCTTCATTAAAGGCTCCACAACGATTAGTTTGAGCGGAGAGCTTGACCAAGCCTTCTTGGACAGTCTGGACGCCGGATGCGGCATGGCGATCTACAACTACTTGGACAGCTATCTGACTTTTCCCATTTTGCTGCCCAAGACCAAGGGCGGGTACGGAACGAAATCCAAAACTCAGAGCATTTCCGTCAGCACGAAAAGCGGCAAGTTCTCCTGGACGGAAAAAGACGTGACGCCTTACTTCGCTTTCGCCAGCGGCTTTGAAAAAATCAGACCTGCCAAGGCCACTTTCAAATCCTCCGGCACGCTGCAGGGCGGCGGCCTTGACGATCTCAGCACGAAGAAATTTGTGGTCTTCGACTTTCCTTGCGACCGCCAGGGCTTAGGTTATCTCGGTTCCTTGGCCTTCTCGCCGGAAAAGAAAGGCAAAAACTACAAGTTCACTTACAAAGAGAACAATTGGCAGGTGAAGTTCTCCGCCAACGCCAAGGGCAAGGCCACAGCTTCCTATAAACTGCCGCCGGATGCAGCCTCTCCCGCGTTTGTCACAGACGAGTATGTTTTCACCAACCTGTATGATTACACTTTCGAGCAGATCGGCGAAGGAACTGTGGAACACGGTTTCATCGGCCCTGATCAGGTCGAACTGCAAGTGACGGAAAACAATGACAAATTCCGCTACTTCCTCTTCAATGGGGAAAAGATCACAAACGACTATCTACTGGCCGACCTTGAGCAAGACTCCGAGTTCACAGCCGTCTTCGGAACCTACGACCTCACTGTGGACGTTGTTGGGGAAGGTAACGTTGTGACTGATTTCATAGGCCCCGATGAAGTCGTTGTCGCCATTGGTGAAAGCGAGGGGATATACCGTTACTCATATGTCGACGATGAAAAAACTACGGAGACGAGCCTGACGCTTCAGCTTGAGAGGGACACTCAGTTCACCGCGGTCTTCGGAACATACGATCTTGCCGTAGGCACGGTGGGCGACGGATCTGTGGAGGTTGATTTTGTCGATCAAGATAAGGCTGAGGTGCGCATTGTGGAACAGGGCGGCCTCTACCGCTACGCTTTTGTCGGCGGAGAGAGGACCACGGAGACGAGTTTCACCATTCAGCTTGACGGCAACACCGACATTACCGCTGTTTTCGGACAATACGCCCTTTCCGTTACCGTAATTGGCGAGGGTTCGGTGGATTACGAATTCATAGGAGCTGACGAAGTGGAAGTTACTGTTGGCGAAAGCGAAGGTATCTACCGCTTCTCCAGCGTAAACGGCGTGAAAAACTTCGACGATCTGTTTAATTTCTCCATGACGGAAAACACCGAGCTCACCGTTGTCTTCGGCACGTACAATCTTACCGTGGACGTCGTTGGCAGCGGCTTTGTGGGCGTGGAGTTTATCGATCAGGATGAAGTGGAAATAAGCATCGATGAAAGCGATTGGTTTTACCGTTATTCCGTCATTGACGGCGTAAAGAACACCGAGACCAATATTACCATCCAATTGAAGAAAGACACGGGAATAACCGCCGTTTTCGGCCAGTATGATTTCTCTTTTGACGTGGTCGGCGAAGGCTCGGTGAAAACTGAGTTCCGCGGTCCTGATGAAGTGGAATTATTAGTTGCCGCAGGAAAAAGCATCTATCGTTATACTTCGGTCAACGGCAAGAAAATTTATGACTCCGATATAGTGCTTAAGTTGGAGGAAGCCACCCAGGCTACCGTCTTCTTCGGCACGTACAACCTTACCGTGAACGTTGTTGGCAGCGGCTTTGTTAGTACTGAGTTCATTGGTCCGGATGAAGTGACGCTCACCGCGGAAGAAGGCGAAGACATATTTTCCAATTTCACCTGGGGCGACAACTCCAGCAACTATAATCCTCTGACGATCACCTTGACTTCCGACACGACTGTTACCGCGACGTTTAAGGAAGTGACGCGTAAGTATCTTGTCATAGACATCAGCGGCGGGCCGTCGGCGGCCAGCTGGCCGTACAGATATACCTCAGGCGCTCCGATAATTCAGAGCAATGCCTGCAGGACCACGGAACTGTGGCTGAGATATATTCCCGCGGGAACATTCACTATGGGTTCTCCGGAAAGCGAGTACGGCCGCGGCACAAGAGAGGTCGCTCACGAAGTGACCTTGACCAAGGACTTCTATATCGGCGTCTTTGAATTGACCGTAAAGCAGTATGAGCTCATCACCGGGAGCACGGTATATGGCGAAGAAACTTACCCTGTCGTGAACGTGGTTTATGACAAATTGAGAGGAACTAATAAAGGAGCGCAGTGGCCCGCCTCGGACGAAGTGGACGAAAATTCCTTCATGGGAATAATCAGGGCGAAGACCGGGCTCAGGTTCGATCTGCCTACGGAAGCGCAGTGGGAATACGCCTGCCGCGCGACCACGACCACGGCTTTTAATAACGGCAAAAATTTGGATGACCAGGATCTTGATCTGGCGAAGATCGCCTATTATGCCGGGAACGCCGGCGGTCGGAATAAAGTGGGAAGTCTCAAGCCGAATCTCTGGGGCCTCTACGATATGCACGGAAACGTTTGGGAATGGTGCCTCGATTGGTACACCGACAATTTGGGAACTGATCCTGTGGTAGACCCCGTCGGATTGGATGAAGGTACTCAAAAGACTTTGCGCGGAGGCAGTTTCAACGACGGGGCGTCCTCTTGCCGTTCCGCGTACCGCGCCTACACTGAGACCAATCACTACATGGATCGATTGGGCTTCAGGCCGGTGGTTAATCAGTAAAGAAATGAATTAATGCGTTATTTCAAACACATTTTTGCGGCGGCTTTGATGTTGCTCGCTACGGAAGCGGCTTTCGCGGGATCTGTGATCACGCAGAAGGTCGTGAAAGTCAAGAGTTTCATCAACGGCTCATCCACGCTTAATCTGAGCGGCAACCTTAACGCCGCGGCCATGGAAGCGGTCTCTTCAGGCGGCGAGATGGCGATCTACAACTGTCTTGACGATTATCTGGTTTTTCCGACTCTGCTAAACGAGACCAAGTCGAGTTTTTCGTCTAAGACCAAAACGCGGAACGTTTCGATAAGCCGCAAGAACGGCAAATTTCAGTGGACGGAAAAAGACGTCTCTTCCCGTTACGCTTTTGCCGCCGGAGATGAACGCGTCAAGCCGGACAAGGCTACGTTCAAATCCAGCGGTATGCTTTCAGGCACCGCAGTGTCCGAGATCGAGGGGAAAAAGGTCACCGTTTACGATCAATTGAGCGCCGATTCCGGACATAAATTTGTTGGCTCTTTGGTTTTTACGCCGGAAAAGAAGGGTAAGAACTATAAGTTCAATTACAACGGCAACGGTTTTCAGGCGAAAGTGTCGATAAACTCCAATGGCAAAGCGAAGGCCGCTTACAAGCTGCCAGCTGACGTCGCTTATCCCGCTTATTTGGAAAGCGAATACGTTTACACCAACCTTTATGATTACACTTTCGGGCAGATCGGCGAAGGAAAGGTAGAACACGGTTTCATAGGTCCTGATCAAGTCGAGTTTTTCGTAACTGAGAACGCGGACAAGTTTCGCTTTTTCTCTTGCAACGGAATTAGGATGGCGGGAAACTTCCTCGGGCTGGAACTGACTGAAGACACGTTTGTGACCGCGGTCTTTGGGACTTGTGATTTTTCCCTTAAGATCTGGGGAAACGGCTCGGCGTTTTACGAATTCACAGGGCCTGACGAGGTTACGGTCACAGCGCCTCAGAATGGCTCGAACTTCCGCTATTTTACTGTTAACGGCGAAAGGTGCGCGGACAATCCGATGACGCTTTCACTGCGGGAGGACACTGAGGTTTTGGCGGTCTTCGGAACGTATGCTTTTAAGACCGGCGTTGTCGGCGACGGTTCCCTTGATTTTGAATTCATCGAACCTAATATCGTCGAGGTTAAAGTTCCCGAAGACAGCGGTCTATTCCGTTATTTATCCGTGAACGGCGTGTGTTGCACGGACAAAACCATGCTTCTAACGCTGCGGGAAGACACGGAGGTACAAGCTGTCTTTGGAACTTACGCCTTCAGAACGGAAGTTGTTGGCAACGGAGCGGTGGAACACGAATTTTTGGGGCCGGATCTCGTGGAAGTTCGCGCTTCCGAAAACATTGGATATTTACGTTACTTTACTGTGAACGGCGAAATTCGCAAGAACGCTACGACGCTGCTTCTATATTTGCGCGAAGACACCGTGGCCGAGGCGGTTTTCGGAACATACGGATTCTCTTTGGATATTGTCGGCGTCGGGCAGGCGAGCTTTGAGTTCACAGGGCAGGATGAAGTTGATATAAAAGTGACAGAGGGCAGCGATCTTTTCCGCTACTTCTCGGTGAACGGTAAAAAATATACCGACAGTGCGGTCTTGCTTTCTCTTGAACGCTACACGAAGGTTTTGGCAGTTTTCGGCACATATCATTTCTCGGCGGAGGCTGTTGGCGAAGGCTCGGTAAATTACGCATTCATAGACTCCGATAAAGTGAATGTCGAAGCCAAGGCAGGCGACTCGGCGTTCCGTTTCTTTGAAGTGAACGGTGAAAAGCGCATAGACAATCCTTTGACCATCTCTTTGGAGGAGGATACGTCGGTCAAGGCTTTCTTCGGGACTTATGCTCTTTCTGTTGAAGTCGTAGGCAACGGTTCTGTCGAGGTTGAATTTACAGATCAGGACACGGCGACTGTTACGGCTTGCAACGGCGCGGATGAATTCCAAGACTTCTCTTGGGACGGGAATGTCAGCCGCGAATCTTCCCTGATCCTGGAATTGACCAAGGACACCGTTGTTACCGCTACTTTCGTAAAGACAAGCTATATGGTTATAGACATTAGCGAAGGTCATTCAGCAAAAAGTTGGCCGCATAGGATCTCGGAATTCGGCCCGAATCTTGAAAGCGAGGCCTGCAGGACTACTGAACTGTGGTTGAAATTTGTCCCCGCCAGCGTGTTCGGAATGGGTTCCCCTAAGGACGAGATTGGCCGTGGCAGAAGGGAGGATCCGCATCGCGTGACTTTGACCAAGGGTTTCTACATCGGCGTTTTCGAATTGACCAGAAAGCAGTACAAATTAATTACCGGGTCGGAACCTTATCTGGATCCTTTTTTGTTTGTTCCCGCGGAAGAAAGTGACTTTGTTCCTGCTGCCAGCGTACATTTTTATACGCTGAGAGGAACGGACAAGGGAGCGAATTGGCCGGCAAATGACGATGTGGATGACGATTCGGTAATGGGAATTTTAAGAGCAAAGACCGGGCTGCGCTTTGATCTGCCGACAGAAGCGCAGTGGGAGTGCGCTTGCCGCGCCACTACGACCAGCGCTTTCAACACAGGAAACAACATAGGAGACAAGGGGTTTGATTTGCGCGATTATGCCTATTACAAATTAAACACCAATCGACCGATGATAGTTGGACAAAAACCTCCAAATCTCTTAGGGCTTTACGACATGCATGGAAATGTTTGGGAATGGTGTCTGGACTGGTACACCAATAATCTGGGCACCGATCCTGTTGTCGATCCTGTGGGATTGGAAACCGGTGAGCAGAAGACTTTGCGCGGCGGAAGTTTTGATAATAATCCGGAAGAATGCCGTTCAGCATACCGCGCTCATACTGAACCAAACCATTCAGCGAATCGGTTTGGCTTCAGGCCGGTGGTCAATCAGTAAAGAGGCTGGATCCAGCAATAGATCCCGGGGCTACGCTCCGGGATTTTTTTATTCTTTGGGAGCGGGGCGGGTGAAGAGGACGCCCAGTTCGAAGAGGGCGTAGGCGGGGGCGAAGAGGAGCAGCTGGCTGACCACGTCTGGGGGAGTGGCCAGGGCGGCCAGGATGAGAAGGATGACGACCACGTAGGGGCGGGCTTTCTTGAGCTTGTCCCTGTTGACCAGGCCGAAGCGGTCGAGGATGACCGTCGCGAGAGGGAGCTGGAAGACGAGGCCGCCCGCCAGCATGAGGCCTCCGGCCAGGCTGAGGAAGTTGGCCAGCCCGAAGACGGGCCTGAGATGAGGGGAGGCGAAGCTGAAGGCGAAGCGCATGAGGATGGGAAGGATCGCGAAGTAGACGAAGGCGGCGCCGGCAATGAAGAGCAGGGAGGAGAAAATTACGGCTTTTCCGAGGACCTTTTTCTCGTTCTTGTAGAGGGCGGGGGCCACGAACTGCCAGAACTGCCAGGCGACGTAGGGGAAGGCTAGGGCGAAGGAAATGATGGCGCCCAGCTTGAGCTCCGCGATGAAAGCCTCCATGGGGGAGAAATAGTGGAGGGTGGCGAAGTCCTGGGGGAGAAGCGAGGCGGTCAGGAAGGGTATGAGACGGCCCGCGGCCCACCAGGAGAAGGGGAACAGCGCGGCAACTACCGCCAGCGAGCGGAGGATGACTTTCCTAAGTTCCTCCAGATGTCCCAGGAAAGAATTGTCTTCCATGGGGGGCTTAGCTTTCTTTTTTCTCTTCTGTCTTTTCGGACTTTTCAGACTTTTCGTCCGTCACTATCTCTTCCGTTTCGCTCTCGACTTCGTCTTTGGCTTTCTGGAATTCCTTTTTGGCTTTGCCCAGGGCCCTGGCGAGTTCGGGGATGCGTTTGGCGCCGAAGAGGAGAAGGATGATGAGGACGATTACGATTATTTCCGTGTAGCCTATGGACATGTTTTTTCTCCTTAGAAGGACGTGTTGGCGAGGGTGACGGGGACTTGCTCAACGCACATGAAGCGCGGTGAGAGCATGGCTTCGGGATGCCTGCGGCCGTAGAGGTTGGTGAGGTTGAGGGCCGCTCTTCGCTGGGAGATCCATTTGATGTTTTTGAAAAGATCTTTCAGAGAAGCGGTGAGGCGGAAGTTGTAGGGCACGGCCACCGTGCCGTCTTTCCTGAGGTAGAGGGCGCCGAAGCGGGTGGAGCCGGTCACGATGCCTTTGGCGGCGTTCACGATGCCCATGTAGTGCATGTACGGGATGTAGAGGATGTCTTTCTCCCTGGGGGCTTCTAGGAGATCCTTGAGGGAGTTGACGGGCTCGTTGCCGCAGGAGATGACGATGCTCATGCTGGGCACGTCGTGGCCGGTGGGTTTTCCGCCGAATTCCTCGCAGGTCTCCTTCCCCCAGAAGAAGTTTTGGAAGACGCCTTCCTTGATGAAGGGGAAGGACTGCCTTTCCATGCCGTTCATGTCGAAGGCGTAGGGGTAGGTCTCGGCGAAGGAAGGATCGTCGTAAACGGAAAGCAGCGGGCTGAAGACCGTTTTGCCCAGGTCCTCTTCCTTGAGGAAGCTCATGTCCTGGCGGAGGCTGCGGCCGTTGAAGCCGATCCAGAGGAAGTAGTTCAAAAGTTCGGAAATGGCGCTTCTTCCGAAGACCACTTCATATTCCCCCACGGGAACGCTTATGCGCTCGCAGTTCTTGTAACAGTCCAAGAGCAGCGCGAATTCTTCCCGCATGTTCTCGGGAGCGAACTGGCTGTGTTTCACGGCGGACTGGGAAGTCTGGATCTCCCATTTTTCCTTGTCGTTCGTTATGACCAGCTCTATGTTGGCGTCGGCTATGGCGTGGTAGAGGAGGTTGTTGTTGAGGGTGTTGGCCTTGGCTTCGTAGATGGCGCCGCTGCTGACCATGCCCGCCAGGGAAAGCCCGCTCTCCAAAAGATCGTCCGTGGCCTGTCCGACCAGGTCCAGGGCGTCCATGGTGGTCATCTCCTCGATGCGCTTGTCGAAGTTGCCGTCGTCGGGAAGCCTGTCCGGAAGCAGGGGCATGCGCCTTTCAAAGCTGACGGGGACGGCGTATTTGGCGATCTCCGCGGCCCTGAGGAGGGCGATCTTCATTCTGTCCAGATCCTTTGGGGAGGTGGTGGTGGAAAAGGAGCCTTTGGCGCGGCCCAGGGTAACGTCCACGTCCAGGGAGAAAGTGTCCTCGCTGGTGTTGGAGGAGACGCCGGAATTGGCGAAGCGGACAAGCTTGGAAAGACCGCGGTGGAAGGTGAATTCCGCGGCGATGCCGCGTTCGCGGGCGAAATCACGGAGTTCGGAGGCGGCTTTGGTGAAAATCTCTTTCATGATTTGCTCCTTGGGGAGATTAGAGTCCTATTTGTACGTTGTCGAAACGGCAGACCGGAACGCAGTGGCCGAGCCGCATTATCTGGCTGGGAAGGCCTTTCCCACAGTTGGCGACCTGAACCAGCTCGCAGGTGGAGCGATCGCCCACGGCGGACATGGAGCGCCAGAAGGGCAGGGTCTTGCTGCTGTAGGTGGGGTTGCGGACTATGCCGGTTATGGCGCCGTTCTCCACCAGCCAGCCGATCTCGCAGGCGAAGTGGAACTGCTCCCTGTTGGAGCCGATGGACCAGGAGCGGTCGCCGTCCATGATTATGCCTTTCTCGGTGGTCCTGACGATGTCTTCCAAGGTGCCGTCCGTGCCGGGCAGAATGTTGATGTTGGTCATGCGCTCGATGGGGGGCCTGGTGAAGTCCATGGCGCTGTTGGCGCCGCCGGATCTCTCGAAGATGAAGCGGCCGGCCTTGGAGTTGGCTTCCGTGACGGTCTGCCTGGAAGTGAGGGCGCTCTGCAGTATGCCGTCCTTGATGAGGACAATGTTCTGGCACGGCACGCCGTCGTCGTCGAAGCCGAAGCTGCCGGGGGAGTTCGGAAGAGTGGCGTCCGCCGCCACGTTCATTTTGTCGGAGCCGTAGCGCAGGTTGCCGAAATCATCCAAGGTGACGAAGGAGCCTCCGGCGAAGGAGAGCTCGTAGCCCAGGATGCGGTCCAGCTCCAGGGCGTGGCCCACGACCTCGTGGGTCTGCAGGAACATGATGCCGGGCTTCAGAATAACGGAGCGCACGTCCTTGGGGCAGGGAGGCGCCTGGAGGACCAGTTCGAGCTCCGAGACGATCCTGGGGGCGTGCTCTATGAAGCGCTTCGGATCGCGCATGAGCTCCCAGCCCCTGGTGCCGAAGGGGTCCAGCGTCAGGTTGTAGGTCCTTTCCTGGGAGAGGCCGTCCTCGTCGATGCCGACGACGCGCATTCCCGCGAAGATGTCCACGATGTCCCTGGCGCCGTAGGAACCCTCGCTGTCCAGGAAATGCACGTGCTTGTGTTCGGCCTCATAGCTGATGTAGCGCTGCTTCACGTAGCCCTTTTGCAGCGCGGCGTCCACTTCCTTGAAAAACTCTATCTTTTCCTCCAGGGGGACGTCGAAGGGGTCTATTTGGCAGGGGGATTTGAAGCGCACGTTCTCCAATACGTCCCTGTCGGCCAGCTCCACGGGCCTTTCGCAGCACTTGGCGGCTTCCTTGGCGGAGCGGAAGGCTTTTTGGAAAACGGAGTCCAAATCGTTCATGTTGGAGGCGGAGGCGAAGCCCCAGGCGCCGTCCACCAGGACCCTGACGCCCAGGCCGAAGGTCGACGACTGTTCGCAGTTGCGCAGTTCTCCCTGCAGGAAAAAGAGGGATTCGCTGTCGTCGTAATCGTGGAAGCGCACGTCGGCGTACTCGGCGCCGGCAGCTTTCAGGCGGGTCAGCTGGTCTCTGAGAAGGGGAAGGTAAATGCTGTTCATATGCTCGGTGACGTAGCGGGTTTAAAAATGATGAATACCATTGTTTATTTTACACTAAGCCCTTAGTCTTTGTCAAAGAGGAAGCGCTTTCGCCCGGGGGCCCGAAGGGGCGGCGGCTAAAGCCGTTCTCACGCTTTACTTGTCGGGGCTCCCGGGCCTTTTGCTATAATGCTCCCTATGAGCATAGACCTAGATGAATTGAACTCGCGGCAAAGGGAAGCCGCGGAGACTATAGAAGGGCCTGTCCTGGTGCTGTCCGGCGCCGGGACAGGGAAGACCAGGACCATCACCTACCGCATAGCCAACATGCTCGGGAAGGGGATACCCGCCGAGAACATCCTGGCGGTGACCTTCACCAACAAGGCGGCGCGGGAAATGCAGGAGAGGATAAGGGCCGTGGCCGGCGAGGCCGCGGGAGACATGCAGATCTCCACTTTCCACAGCCTGGGATTGCGCATAGTGAGGGAGAACGCGGAGTATTTTTCCCTGCCCGCCGCCTTCACCATCTACGACCAGGCCGACCAGCTCTCCGTGGTGAGGAAAGGCCTGCGCCAGCTGAAGGTCCCGGACAAGAAATTCAACCCGGACAAGATCCTCTGGGAAATGCAGCGGTCGAGGGACGCGAAATACAAGGTCCATCCCGAGTGCGAAGACCAGGACGACAACTGGGCCGTGACGCATGTCTGGGAATACTACCGGGAGACGCTGCAGAAATGCGGCGCGGTGGATTTCGAGGACCTTTTGTATCTTCCTCTGCGCATATTGAAGGAAAAGCCCGAGGCCTTGGAGAAATACCGCCGGCGCTTCCGCTACTGCCTGGTTGACGAATACCAGGACACCAACGAGGCCCAGTTCGAGATCATGCGCCTCCTTACCAAGGAGAGCCGCAACCTCTGCGTGGTGGGGGACGACGACCAGTCCATCTACGGCTGGCGCGGGGCCCAGATCAGGAACATTCTGGATTTTGAAAAAACTTTCCCCGAAGCCAAGGTCATACGCCTGGAGGAGAACTACCGCTCCTCCCAGACCATCCTGGACGCCGCCAACTGCGTCATCAGAAACAACCGCCGCCGGAAGAGCAAAAAGCTTTGGACCACGAAGAACGCCGGGCGCAAGATCAGGGTTTACGCCGCGGAGGACGAGGAGTGCGAGGCCCAGATTTTGGCGGACGAGCTTTTCAACCTCCACGCCAAAGGCGCGGAGTGGGGGGACTGCGCCGTCCTTATGCGCATGAACACCCAGGCCCTGCGCTTCGAGGAAGCTCTTCGCCGCAACAGGATCCCCTACGTTCTGAAAGGGACGCTGAGTTTCATGGACCGCAAGGAGATGCGGGACTTCATCTGCTATCTCAAGCTTCTGACGAACCAGCAGGACGAGGAGGCCATAAACAGAGTCATCAACGTCCCGCCCCGCAAAATAGGCGCCACCAGCCTCAGCAAGCTTTCCGCCTTCGCCTCCCAAAACAACTGGGATCTTTACACCGCCCTGGGACACATCGAGGAATGCGGCGAGATAAAAGCCCCGACCAGGGAGGCCATGAAGGAGTTCCACGACCTCATCGAGCGCTACAAAGTCCTGATGCAGCCGGGCAATTTCGCCCGCTTCGTGGGCGACCTCTGGGAAGATCTGGCCTACGAGGAGGAGCTGAAGGAACTGGAGACTAGCGAGCGGCAGTCCAGGCTTGGCAACGTCAGCGCCCTTATAGACAGCATCCGCTATTACGAGAGACAGGGGAGCAACACCACGCTTTCTGATTATCTCCAGCAGCTGCACCTGCAGGAAGAGGACGAGGAGGAGGACGACGACAAGGAGATGAAAGACAGGCGGAAGGTCAAGATGATGACCATCCACTCCAGCAAGGGGCTGGAATTTCCTTACGTTTTCCTGGTGGGGGCCGAGGACGGCGTGCTGCCCCACGAGCGCTCCGTTCAGGAAGGGAATCTGGAGGAGGAGCGCCGGCTCTTCTACGTGGCCGTAACGAGAGCCAAGGAGGATCTTGTCATAAGCTACGCCGCCAACAAGGTCCGCTACGGTCAGGCTATCGCCTGCGAGCCCTCCTGCTTCATAGACGAGATCGACGAAGATCTTCTGGAGATCCACGACGACAGCGTGAGGGAAGAAGCCACGGAGGAGGAGACGGAGCTGGCCTTCGCCAGGCTCAAGGCGCTTTTCAAGCCGGACGAGGAAGAATGAAAAACGCCGCCCGAAAAAACGGGCGGCGTTTTCGCTTTTGAATTCTTTTTTTGTTTTCAGCGGCGTTTCCGCGCCAGCTCTTCCAGGGCGTCGGATAGTATTCTGGTGGTGTTCAGGGAATCAAAAAAGGATGCCTCCTCCGAGCTGTAGCTGAATTCCCCAAGGGCATGGTCTTTTTCCCAGGAGAGGGCGAGGCGCTCCAGCTTCTCCGCGATGTCCGCGGGGTCGGACTGGCGGGCCGTCAGGCCGTGGAGCTTCTTTACGTAATTCCAGGTTGGGCTGCCTTCGTCGGAGACCGCGAAAAGCGGCCTGCCGGCGCCCGCGTAGTCCGGCAGCTTGGACAAAAGGGAATTCTTGACCACGTCGATGGAGAAGAGCGCCGTGGCCCTCTTCATCCAGCCCAGGCTCTCCAGGTAGGGGACCTTCGGCACGAAATCAAGGTTTTCGAAAATCCCCAATTCCTTCGCCAGGTGATCGTATTTCCCCGGGGCGAGCCCCACGAAATGGCACTTCAGGCTTTTTTTGAAGCGGGGCTGCCAGGATAGAAAAGCGCCCAGGGCCTTGAGAAAATTCACGGGATTGTGCTTCCCGTAGAAGGAGCCCACGTGGACAAGGTGCAGACCGTCCGATAAAGGCTCGCATTCCGGATAGAGTTCCGGGGCGAAGCAGTGGGGGACGGTCAGGCCTTTCTTCTGGATCTCGGGAGAATATTTTTTCAGGACGAGTTTTTCCGTTTTTTCCGTGGTGAAGCAGAGACGGTCCGCCAGAGTGGCCACGGAGCGCTCCTGGGCGCGGTTTACGGCGCTTACGGGCCAGATCCTGTGATGGTAGTCGTTCTCCACCCAAGGGTCGCTGAAATGGGCCAGCCAGGGGATGTTTGCGAATTTCTTCACTTCTTCCGCCAGAAGGTGGGAGGACCACTGCAGGCCGAAGGAAGCCAGGGCGTCGAATTTTTCCGCTTTGAGAAATTCCTGCAAATATTTTTTTCCCCGGTATCTCCAGAGATATTTGTCGTCCGGCATGCCCAGGGAAAGGCTGGCGGTCAGATTGGCCAGAAGCCAGCTCTCGAAGGTGTAGCCGGGGATGATCTTCACCGAAGGATCGAGCTTATTAAGAAGGCTCTCGTCGCACTTGTCTTTCAAAAGCCTGTGGTCCGCGGCGTAGACCGTGATGTCCCAGCCCAGTTTCGCCAGGGCGTTGACAGTCTTCAGGAGCTGCAGCGAGCGGGCCAGCAGCTGGGGAGGAAAAATGAAGGAGACTATGAGAAGCCTTTTATTCGGCATGTTTCTTCTTCAGGAAGAGGGCGGCTAAAGTTATGACGGCGAAAATTGGCAGGAAGACCACGTGCATGAAGTCGCAGATCACGGAACTAAGGTCACGCTTGTCGTAAACGAAGCAGACGTCGTGCTTGCCCTCCGGCACGGCCACGGCCTGCTGCATCAGGTTGCAGCGCTCCACCGCTTTCTTTTCGCCGTCCACCAGGGCGTACCAGCCGCTAAGGGGCTCGCAGGCCAGGATGGCGCAGCCGGGAAAGGCGAAGTCCGCTTTCAGCTCGACTTTCTCGGGGCTGAAGTTCACAAGGGAAACGACGTTGGTGCCCTCTCCCCGGGGGAAGCTTTTCTCCGAGTGCAGGACGCCGACGGCCAGGGGGTCGACCTTGCGGTCGTTCATGAAGGCTTGGGCCTTGTCCAGGTCGGGGATGGAGACCATGCTCTGGGGCGCGTAGAAGCGGGGCAGGGTCTTGTTAAGCTCACCGATGGCCTGGCGCCGGCCCTGGAAGCTGAAGTTCCCGATCTTTTTCAAGGGAATTCCCAGCGCGTCCAGTTCCTCCGGGGAAGCCAGCACGTAGCGCACGTTGGCGTAGAGAAGGCTCCTGTCCAGGGAGAACTTGGGATCGTAGAAGAAAAGTTTCCGCCAGACGCTGGGGCGGGAATCCGCCGGCACGTTGACGCAGGGGATGTCGTAGAGCGGGAAATATTCCGAGATCCAGGGATTGTAGAAAGCCTTGTCCAAGGCGAAAACTCTGTAGAGTTTGTCCAGCTTCATGAGCTTCTTGATGCCCTCCGGGCAGGAGAGGTCCCTGGGGTCGGGCTCAATGTAGCGGACCGCCATGGAGAACCCCTGGACGAGCATGACGGTGATTATCGCGCCCAAAAGAAAATTGCGCTGATTTTTGGGCAGGTCTTTTTTGCAAAGCAGAATAAGGATCGCCAGGCCGACCAGCAAAAGCGCCGCCAGCCCCCACAGCACGGATTTCTCGCGCTGCGCGGCGCACAGAGCGGTCTGCTCGGAGGCCATGCCTGTCAGCTGCCTGTCGACGGACGCCTTGGGCATGCCCTGCCTCATGAGGGCGGTGATCTGCGCCTGGATGGCGGGATGGTTCCTGAGCCCCTCGACCTTTTCCCGGTTGAGGGAGGCGGCGAAACCGCCTGTCAGGACGGGCGCCAGCAGGAGCATGCCCCAGATGACGACCAGCAGGAAAAGGAGGGCGAAAACTTTTTCCCAAAGCTGAAGGGAGGACCACAGCGCTTTCAGTTTCTCAAACATTGGGTTCCTCCTTGCAAAGCGCGTTGAAGCCCGCGGCGCAGAGAACGGAGACCGCCAGCATGAAGGGATAGAGGAACTTTATGGGGTTGCGCATGTCGCTCATCTTCGGCAGCAGGTAGAAGAGCCGGTAGGGCCCGAAGCCCGTTTCGCTTCCCGGGGAAACGTCGCAGTAGCGTCCGTAGGAGAAAAGAAGCCCCGCGGCCGCCACTATGAGCCAGAACCAGAGGAACCATTTGTCCTGGCAGCGGGAGAAGAGCAGCGAGACCGCCAGCAGGGCCAGCAGGATTATTCCCGCGCCTTCGCCCTGGGTGTTGATGGAGAAATTCTCTATGCCGCCCTTGGGCCATTTGAGGGAGCGCCCGATGGCGCCGTAATAAGGATGCTCCGGATCCTGGTTGCCCCAGCCAAAGAGCCCCGGGAAGACCAGGGAGGAGGTTTCCGAGACGGGGAAGGACCACTGGGTGGCCCAGTCCCATTTTTCCAGCCGGCTCTCCTTGGCGCTTTCGCTTATGGCCGCGTTGCTGGCGGAATCGTTGGAAATTCCCAGCACGTAAAAGAAGGCGTGGGCTCCGAAGGCGCAGAAGACGATCAGCGCCAGGACCGTTCCCAGGGCGAGCTTGCCGAACTGTTTCTTTTCCTTCTCATGCCAGAGCAGGACAAAAAACCAGCAGAAGAGGATCCCCAGGAGCAGGAAGCCGATGTCGAACTGATACCTGAGGACCAGGGCGGAAAGGATGCCGGCCCAGACCATGGCGACGACGCTGCGGCTTTTCACGGCGACGGTCAGGGATAAAAGCGCCCACATGAAGGCCGCCCACATCATGAAAGTCCCGGCGTGCCCTGAGAAAACGCAGGTTATGAAATGCCCGGAGAGGATGAGGGACAGGGCGCCCACGAAAGCGGCTTTCGCCTTAAGCCCCATGACCGTGAGGAAAGCGTAAAGGCCCAGCCCCGCCAGGAAGACGCACAGGGGGAAAAGCGCCGTGTTGTAATACTGGAAGGGGACGAAGCGCCTTATAGGTGAATAGAGCTCGTAGTTGGCGGAGTGCCCGTTGCCAAGGTAGCCGTCCTCGGACCACATCACGCCGTTGGGCTTGGCGGCGATCTGGGCCTTCCTTACGATCTGGTGGTAAGGGGAGTCGCTGGCGATGACGGGCGAAAGCGGGAGAAGCACTCTGTAAAAAAGCGCGGCGGTGACCAGGAGCAGGCCGAGCAGGGAAAAAAGATGGGGGCGCATATTGATTAAGGCAAAAAAAGAAGGCAGAGAAACCTCCGCCTTCTTTTTTTAGGGAGTGTTAAGCGGTGGTTTTGCGGCGGGCCGTGCCGTCCTTGTAGAAGGGCGTGGGAACGACTTCCGCTTCCAGCATCTTGCGGCCGTTGTCGATGGCGAGCTTCGTGCCGACTTCGCAGAACTCCTTGTCCACGTAGGCGAAGGCCACGGCGTAGCCCAAAGAGGGGGCCAGGGAACCGGAAGTCACGGTGCCGACCACTTTGTCGCCGCACAAAACGTTCTGGCCGTTGCGGCCGCTCTGCTTGGTGGTGAGCTGCAATCCCACGAGTTTCCTCGGGGTGCCTTCCGCCAGCTCTTTTTCGACCACGTCTTTGCCGATGTAGAATTCTTTGTCCTTGGCGATGGCGAAAGTCAATCCGCTGGCCACGGGGGACATGGTGTCGTTCATCTCATGGCCGTAGAGCGGGAGCCCGCATTCAAGGCGCAGGGTGTCCCTGGCGCCCAAGCCGGCGGGAACGGGAACGCCCGTCGCGAGCAGGGCGTCCCAAACGGGCTTGCACATTTCCACGTCGATGTAGATTTCGAAGCCGTATTCGCCGGTGTAGCCCGTGCGGCTGACGATCGCTCTCTTGCCCAAAACTTTCGTCTCGACGAAAGTGTAGTACTTCATCTCCTTAAGTTCGTATTCGCAGATGGGCTGCAAAGCTTCCGCGGAAGCGGGGCCCTGGAGGTCCAGTTTCGCCACCTGGCTGGAGGCTTCGTCGAACTTGGTGTCCGGAGAAAGATGCGCGCTGATCCATTTGGCGTCGTTCTCCCTGGTGCCGGCGTTCACCACCACCATGAACTTCTCTTCGCTGAGGCGGTAAGTGATAAGGTCGTCCTGGGTCCCGCCCTGCTCGTTCAGCAGAAAGCCGTAGCGGCAGCGGCCCACGGCCAGCGTGGAAAGCTCGCAGGTGAAGAGCTTGTTGAGGTCTGTGAGAGCGTTGGGTCCGTAAACGAAGAATTCGCCCATGTGGCAGATGTCAAAAAGAGCGGCTTTCGTTCTGCAGGCCGTATGCTCTTCCACGATGCTGGTGTACTGGATGGGCATGTCCCATCCGCCGAAGGGAGCCATCTTGGCGCCCATGGCGACGTGAACGTCATACAGGGGGGTCTTGAGACACATAGTGTTTTCCTTAAGATTTATGGTTGGTCGGTTGCGGTTATTTGTGCGGTACGTAAAGAACGTCGCCTATCTGCAGGGAACTGGAGGTGGTGCTGTTCATTTTCATGAGAGCGGGAGAGGCGATGTTGAAAGTCCTGGCGATCTTGGAGAAGGTGTCTCCGGGGACCACCGTGTAAGTGGTGACGTCGGGAGCCTGGCTTATTTCGGAAGTGTCTTTCCTGAGAAGCAGAACTTTGCCGGAGGAGAGATTCGCGCCCGAGCGTATGCCGTTCAGAATGCAGATGTCCTTCTCGTCGACGCCGTAGGCCGCCGCGATGCTTTCCGTGGTGTCGCCGCTGACGCATTTGTGGAGATAATTCTTGGTGTCCACGGCGGATCCCTTGGTGACGTTCAAGCCCGCGGTGGCGGGACGCAGCACGTCGTCATCCTGCTTCTTTTCTTTGGCGGGATCGCTTTTGCCTTCCGCCACGGTGACGGTGGGGCCTTCCTTGGCGTCGGGCACGTTGATGGGTTTCTCCACCGCCGGGCTGATGGTGGTGGCGGTGAGGAGGGCGGGTTTCAGGATCGCTTCGGGCGGCTCCGTGGGTGCGGAGAGCATGACGTCCGAACTTTTGCGGCAGCCGATGAGGAGTCCCAGGATGGCTGCGGAGGCAATAATTGTGATTTTAATAGTGTTCATAACAAATATTTTAGCAAAAAACCGGCGTCTCACGCAAATAAGCCGCCCATAAGGGGTAATATCATT
Source organism: bacterium (assembly GCA_017649705.1). Classification (GTDB taxonomy): domain Bacteria; phylum Auribacterota; class UBA3054; order UBA3054; family UBA3054; genus UBA3054. The sequence goes on along the minus strand of JAGCGH010000041.1, from coordinate 2,487 downwards.
ACGCCCTTGTCCCCAAACGCGGAATTTTATAAAATAGCATTGTGAGAACTAACGCTTTCAACACTTTTATGCGAGGCCTGCGGCTCCTTCTTTCCGCCCTGACGGTCGTTTTGGGAGTCGCGGTCTTTTTAGGCTCCGCCAAGTTTCTGGAAGAGCTTCCCATGTGCCAGGCCGGGCCGGCCGTTCTTCGCCTCGCCTTTTCTTTCGGACTGGGCGCCATATCCGTCGTCCTGACGCTGGCGGCCATAACGCTTCTCTTCGGCCGCCTTTTCTGTTCCTTCATGTGCCCCCTGGGCTCCCTGCTTAGCTTCATAGCGCTCTTTTCCAAAAAGGGCAGGAAAAAGATCTATCCCATCATCGGCGGATCTATTCTAGGCTTCTTCATAGGCGCCATGGTTTTCGGCCTGGCCTTAGTTTTCCGCCTGCTCGATCCTTATTCCCTCTTCGGCCGCGCGCTGACGGCGCCCCTTTGGTTCGGCGTCATTTTCTTTGCCGCGATTCTTGTAATCACGCTTCTTTTCGGCCGTCTCTTCTGCACCAGCATATGCCCCGTGGGATTGCTTCTCAGCAGGATCGCCAAAATATCGGCTTTCGGGATCACGATCCCCGATGAATGCGTGCATTGCGGCAAGTGCGAAAACGTCTGCCCCACGGGCTGCATCGACCAGAAGAAGAACGAAGTGAAAAGAGCTTACTGCGTCATGTGCCTGGACTGCCTGACGGTCTGCCCCAGGACCGGCCCGACCTATTCCTTCCTCTGGAAGAAGCGGGAGGAAGAAGAAAAGGCTCCGGACCCGGAACGCAGGCGCTTCCTTGTTTCAATGGCCGTCGGCGCCGCGGCGGGACTGGCGGGCGGCGGCTTGTTTAGGTTCCTTGCGAAAAAGGAACTTAAAGCTCCGGAAGAAAAAGCGCTTTTGGTGAGGCCTCCCGGCGCTGTCACGGAAGGTTCTTTCCTGGCTAAGTGCACCGCCTGCGGCCTGTGCGTCTCGAAATGCCCGCAAAAAGTTCTGACTTTGGGCCCGGCCGGCTTCGGCGCTCCGCGCCTTGATTTCAAGCGCGGCGCTTGCTCTCTTGACTGCGTGAAATGCTCCTTGGTCTGCCCGACCGGAGCTCTCAGAAAGATCGATCCCGAGAGGAAGAAAACTTTCGTCATCGGAAAAGCTGTCTTCACCGCGAAGCAGTGCATAGCTTTCCAAGGCGGATCCTGCGGCAAATGCGCCGGCGCCTGTCCGACCGCGGCCATAACGCTCAGAGCCAACGGCACGCCGAAACTGGATGCCGAAGCGTGCCTCGGCTGCGGAGCCTGCAGCCATGTCTGTCCCGCCGGCGCCATGCAGATCGCCGGCGCACCCATACAACATTACCTTGAAGACCTGAACCAAGGAGTCTCATTATGAACAGACGAGAATTTATCAAAACCGGCGCCGCCATCCTGGCGCTTTCCGCTCTCGGCGGCTGCAAAAAAGAAGAGCTTGCCAAAGCCGTGAAGAAGGGGACTATGACCTACCGCGAATTCCCCGGCATCGGCGCGAAGATCTCGCTACTCGGCTACGGGCTCATGCGTATGCCTAAAACCGGCAACGGTCCCGAGATCGACAAAGAGAAAGGCTTCGCCCTCATTGACGAGGCCATAAAAGGCGGTATAAACTATTTCGACACCGCCTGGTTCTACCACGACGGCCTCTCCGAAACTTTCGCCGGCGAAGCGCTCTCACGTTACCCCAGGGACAGCTATTATTTGGCCAGCAAGCTTCCCATGCGCATATTGGAAAGCGGCGAGCAGGCGGAGGAGACCTTCAACAAGCAGCTTGAGAAATGCAAGGTCGACTATTTCGACTTCTACCTTCTGCACAACCTGAACGGCCCGCTCTGGGAGAAGTCGCTTGGCAACGGAACGGTCGACTTCGCCATGACGCTGAAGGGCAAGGGAAAGATCAAGCGCCTGGGCTTCTCCTTCCACGGGGAAAACAAGGACTTCCCGAAGATCTTGGACTACACGAAGTGGGATTTCGTCCAGATCCAGGCCAACTACTACGACTGGGACACGTTCTCGAAGGAACTGTACGAAGAGTGCGCGAAAAGAAACATCCCGGTCGTAATCATGGAGCCCCTCAGGGGAGGCGAACTTGCCAACCTGAGGCCGGATGCCAGGGAGATACTGGAAAACGCGAAGCAGGGATCTACCCCGGCGCAGTGGGCCTTCCGTTACATCGCCGAAAAGGAGAACATCCTCACTGTCCTTTCCGGCATGACGAAGATGGAGCATTTGAAGGAAAACCTAGAGACTTTCTCGCCGCTGGTCCCGCTTAGCGACGAGGAGGAGAAGACCCTTCAGACCGCGCTGAAGACTTACAAGGAAGCCGGCATCGTGCCCTGCACCGGCTGCCGCTATTGCACGCCCTGCCCCGTGGGCGTCGCCATCCCCGACATCTTCAAGATCTACAACGACTACAGGCGCTCCGCCAGGATTTCCGTGACGAAAAAAGC
>JAGCGH010000040.1 GCA_017649705.1 bacterium | reverse complement strand
GTGGCAGCCGAAGCTGTGGTCGAAAAGGCTGTTCCTGTTGTTTTCCGCGTAGGTGTCGATGTAGTGGCGGCCGCCCATGGTGTGGCCGTCCTCGTGGCACCAGCCGGTGCCGCCCAAAAAGTCGGAGTCCATGCAGTTGAAAGGAATGGATTCGGAGCCGGTAATGGAATAGTTGACGTTGGCGAGGCCGGTGTAAGTGGCGTGCTTGATGCCGATAGAACCCATGTCGCATCCGTAGCGGCAGCGCATGTCGTAAGCGTCCTGGCAGCCGTTCCTGTAGCCGTTGAAGTCGCCGAGACTCTTGCTGGAATTGTGGTTGTCAGGATAATCCGTGAGCAGCTGCGAGTGCCCCAGCCTGAGGCAGGCCTTGATATTGCTGTTACTAAGAAGCAGTGTGCCGTGGACGATGCCGTGCGCCATAAGGTGGTTGATGCCGCCTTTCCTTTTGGAATACTCATAGGCGTCCTTGGTGTAGCAGATGAGGTAATTCTGCGTCACGTATTCCGGCACTTCCCAGATATTGGTGTAGAAGGTGGCCGGCTGCGGGATGGAAGCGTTGGCACGGATCTCAGCCTTCTGCTCTTCCGACATCTCGGAAAGAGCCGCGCCGTCCTCGTTGCCGCAGCGGAAATGCTTCATGCGGCTCTCCTCGCTGTAGGCCGTCAGTTTCCCGCTGGCCTTGGTGTAGAGGATGTTGTATTCCTTGGCCGCGTAGGTGTACTCCATCCAGCCCACCAAGGCGTCCTGGTCATAGGTGAAGTGGAAGATCTCCCTGTATCCGTTGTTGCGGGGCTGAAAATAGCCCGCCCTCACTTCCACCATGTTGACGTCGCGGTAAGCCACGCCCACGGTGCCGGTGAAGATGCCCTCGGCGGTCTTGAAGATGATCTTGTCAAGATACTTCAGGGCTTTGACCTGTTCCGGGAAATCCGGATCCTGAAGTTTCGTGACATCGGTTCCCATGATCTTCATGGCGCTGGCGGATTCGAAATCCACCACCAGAAGACCTTTCTCTTGTTCAGGCGGAGTGGCGAAAAGAGAAGCGGAAACTAAAAGGAGCGAGAGCAGGAGGAGTTTTTTCATTGTGGTTCCTTTATTCGTGTCTCATATAAATTAGGCCGAGAGCAAAGAGTATGAGCGACGCCAGGATCGGTTCCGGCGTCAGCACCGCGTCTTTGTGCCCGTTGTTTTCAAGCTGTGTGTCAAGGTTCAGATTGTCGTAGCCTTCTGGTCTGAAGCGCAGAGTGGTCTTCGTCTCACCCAAGGCAAGGTCAAAGTAAGGCAGTCCGTCGAGATTGTAGCGTTTGGCTATGTTCATGGTATCCCTGTTGAGCACCTGGATCTGGCCGTTCGTCACGATCTCGTTGCCGGTCCCGTAAAGGATGCCGCTAAGCGCGTACTGTCTGCCTTTCATAGCGATAAAGTAGCTGGCGGTCTGGGAGAAGGCGGAAACGTTGGTGGCAACGGGCTCCATGCCGGGATAGCTGAGCGTGGCCAGATACTCCCCGTAGGGAAGCGTAAGCGCCGTGGAGCGGCCTTTGGCGTTGGTCCTGACCGTCTGGCCGGCCACCCTGACCTCCACGCCTTCCAGAGGCAGCGCTGAGCGTTCTCCGGTGCAGTTGAAGTAAACGTAGCCGACGCCGCTCTTGGGCGGCATTTGGAAAGTGATGCCGGAAGCCGATGAGACGGCGACGTTCGTCAGGATGGAATCAAACTCGGGATGAGTGACGTTGATGTCCAGCCGGTCGGAAAGCGAGCCCTGGAAAGTCGGGAAGATAAAGACGCCGTCTGATCTGTTGGTGATGAAGTAAATTTCCTCGCCTGACCTGACGCCCACGGCGCAGCCGCCCAACGGGCCTTCGCCGTAGATGGTGTTGGTGATGACGAGGCCGCTGAGATCGTAGGAATTAAAGGAGACCTCCGAGGGGCCGACTTCGATCTTAACAAGCTGCGGCGCAGAGAGCGCCTCAGCGTCCGCCTGGTAATAAGCGAAACAGTAAGTTCCGGCTTTCCCGAAGGGGCCGCACACGGGCGTTTCGCCCATGAGGTCATCAAGAAGGCCGAGTTCCGGATTCATGGGATCCTCGCGCCAGAAGTTTCTTTTTCCGGTTTCTCCCAGCAGCGTCAGGCTTTCCCCGGAGGCAACGGAGATCTCGGTGCCCTCGTATCCTTTGATCGCGGCGCTGAAGGGGAAAGCGTGTTCCGGCTGGAAGATCACGGCGGTGCGGCTCACAGCACCAGCGGCGGACACTTCGCACTTAACGTAATGGTCGCCCGCGTCTGTGAATTCGTGCGTGAATTCGTCACCCTTGGCAAGCTCGTGCCAGGTGGTGTAGCCCATTCCTTCGTCCCAGTCGAAGCGGATCATCGTCCCCTCTTTCCAATTGGTCAATTCGGGAACGTAAGTCACGCCGCGATCCGTCCTGGCTTTTTTCGTAAGGTAGAGCGTGGGCGTAAACGGCTCTACGAAAAGGTTGGTGCTGACGCTCTTCAGAACTCCGCCCTCGGAGTCGAGGGCTTCCAGGGTCACCTCATGTTCGCCCTCGGGAAGATATTCCTGAACGAGGAGCGCGCCTCCAGAGCCTATTTCCTCGCCGTCCAGGAGCCAGCGGTAATTTCTGGCGCCGCTGGAGCCAAAGTTGTTCAATCTCAGCGCGTCGCCCTCGAAGACAGAGAAACTGCCGTTGGCCGCAAGCCTGACGTTGTCGTCGGACGCGTAGGTCCTCAAATTGACCGCGGTCTCTTCGCCGCCGATTACTACCTTGAAAGTGTAGCTTTTGTTGCGGCCAAGGACTTCAGGATCAAGCTTTATGAGCAGAGAACGGCCGTGGCTGTCTACTTCGCCTACTACCGGCGTGATCGTGAAGGGCGCGCCTTCATCGTAAGTAATTTCGTAAGCGTAGGGCTCCGTGCCCAGGTTTTTCAGAGCGAAGGAAACGCTCTGTTCCCCTTCCGGCACCTGCACCAGCGTCACGAAATCCGGTATGGAGCGCGCCTCGCCGATGGCAAGAGAAAGTTCCGTTTCAGAGACAGCGCCGTAGTTGTCCCTGACCTGGCACTTCAGGAGATGCTCTCCGGAAGTCTCGTAGGTGTGGACGAACTCGTAGTTCCGGCTCCAGTCCGTCCATTCTTCCGACTCGTCAGCCTGGTAGCGGACTTCCAATACGTCGTTGGTGCCGGGGTCCCAGGGACTGGCCCTGAAGGTCAGAGGCCGCTTAGCCATATTGTCGCCCCTGATCATCTCCACGCTCACATGAGGATAGGAATTCGTGACTGTGAGAGTCGTGTAGTTCGTGACGATGCCTTCGTAGGGACGGCGGCAGGAGCGCATGAGGAGCGTAACGTCGTAGGTCCCGGGCGTGAAGGTGGACATGTAGGCGTAGTACATGTTGTTGGTCTTCATCTGCGACTGCGTGCCGCGCAATTGCCATCTGAAGGCGCTATCCCAGCCCCTGGAGCCTTTGGCCGAGAAATAGTTTGTCTGCCCCTGGCCCACCACGTAGGGGCCGTTGGGCTCAGGTATCTGAGTCAAGCTTCCGAGAAGTCCCGAGACCGGCACGGTGAAGAGCCATTCGCTCTCCGCGTCCTTGGGCGCGGCCATGTAGTACCAGACGGTGTCGCGGGGCGCGGCGTCCACGTAGGAATAGCGTCCGCCCTCGCTGGTTATGGTAGCGATCTTCACTCTGTCGGAAAGTTCCTCGCTCTCGCTTCTGAAAATATCGTATTCGCCGGGCGCGCCAAGGAAGGAGAAAGTGAGAGCGTTCTCCCCTTCCTCAAGTTTGGGTTCCTGGGGATGCTGCGCCGCCACCACTTCCTCGAAGCTGCGGCCCATCCTCACTTCGTCCACGATGAACTTGGCGCCCTTGCGGCCCTCTATGATCACCCTGTTGAGGGTGTAGGTCACGTAATAGCTGAAATTGGCCTGGGCGGTGGAAACGTCAGGCTCGGACGCGATGTCGGGATCCACCCAGAAGTAGACCTTGCTTGCGTCTATGTCGACTTTCACAAGGAAAAGATTGGTGGAAAAAGGCGGCATCGTCACGCCCGTGGGAATGCCGTTCAAATAGATCTCGTCCGTATCGGCGCGCTTGGCGAAACGCAGATTGCGTCCCAAGCCCACGCCGAAGAAATTCGGATCGTCGTTCTGGCGGCTGATAAGGCAGGAGAACCACAAGGGCTTGTTTACCCTGTTGCCGAGGAAGGGCATCTTAAGATCGCAGCAGGAAGGATCGTTGCCGCCGCACCTAGAAATGGCGTTGCTTGTCCAGGTGTCGCAGTAGACCGCGTTGCCGCTGCAATGCAGCCCCGGATAAGAGAGGCCGCCCGTGATCTGAAAAACTTTGTTGGAGCAGGTCCACCAGGGCTCCCACCAGCCGGTGCCGCCTTCCTGCCACATGAGAGAATCGTCCAGTTTGTAGTTGAAGCTCTCCTCCGCGTAGATGCGGGAAGGTTTGGGCTTGGCGAGATAGTTGGCGGCGTACTTTCTGATCTTCTTCCAGGTCCTGGCCACGTTGCGGCGGCCGTCCACGCCCAGGGGCGTTCCCTCGATGAAGGCGTTGGTGTCGCAGAAATTGTCGGTGCGGTGCCCGGCGTAGCTCATGATGCTGCCGTAAGAATCGTCGCCGCGAAGGGTGTAGAAGCTGCCCACGGAGTGTCCGAAAAGGCCGCCTGATTCGGGGCCTGCGCTGTAACTTTGCTCGATGGCGTGCTGGCCGCCCATGTTGTGGCCGATCTCATGGATCCAGCTGTGCCAGGCCATGTAGTCCACGTGGACCATGTGCGAGGCTTCCTTGTCGTACATGCCGGAGGCCGTACTGGCCACGTAGGCCAAGCCGCCGTAGTTGCTGATTTCCGGCACGATGGTGCGGATGTCGCAGCCGTAGTGGCACTGGAGATTCCTGACATTGTGGAAAGGCTTCCTGTTGCTGCCCAAAGCGCTGAGGTCCTGGCTTCCGTTGCCCTGGCTGACGTAGTCGACTCCCTCGCTG
>JAGCGH010000039.1 GCA_017649705.1 bacterium | reverse complement strand
GCGATGGTTCCTTATGTCTTAGTCTTCGAAGGGAACGACCAGACGGAAGCCGACGTTGTAGTTGGCGGTGTTCGGCCAAACGCTCGCGCCGCGGGTAGCGGAACGGCAGTACTCGGCGTCATCGATATTGCCGCCGCCGCGGATCATACGCGTGGTGCCAGTGGCAGGACCGACAGGATCGACCTGCGGGTCAGCGCTGGACCTGGTATAGGCCCAGTCGAGGCAGATCTCAGCGACGTTGCCGTGGCAGTCATAGAGACCCCACTGGTTGGGCAGATAACAGCCAACGACAGTGTGCTTACGATAATAGATGTCACCCTTGCCATCGTTCGTATCCCAGGCATAGCGGCCAGCTTCATCCATATTGGGGCACTGGCACTCGTCGGTAAGATCCTTGCCGGTGTTGAGCGCCGTTCCGGTAGTAGCGCGGCAGGCGTACTCCCACTGGGCTTCCGTGGGCAGATCATAAGCTTTGCCGGTCTGAGCGCGGAGCTTGCCGAGGAAGGAATCTTCGTCCACTTCGTTGTTGGCGGGCCACTGAGCGCCCTTTTCCGCACCGCGGATCATGTCGTAGGAAACCTGCTCCACGGGACGGTTGTCGCCCTTGCTCTCAGAGGGGTTGGAGCCGGTAATGAGCTCGTACTGCTTCTGCGTCACTTCAAACACGCCCATATAGAAAGGCTTGGTGATGGTGACGGTGTGCTGGATCTCCTGGTTAGCCTGGCGACCAATTTCACCGGAGGGGCTGCCCATGGTAAAGGTTCCGGCCGGGACGTACGCGAAGACCATCTTGGTGGTCTTGTATTCGTCCGCCCATTCACCGGAAGGATCCTTGTCGACGTAAGAGTATTCTCCGGTCTCCAGATCGTAAGCGCAGTAAGGCATTCCGTCTCTTTCTTCTATCTTGACCTTCACCTTCATGTTATCGGTATCGGTCTCGTAGAAGCTCTCGTCGGGAGTCCAGAGCGTCTTGTGGTCGCCAGCGCTAATGAGTAAGCCTTTGGCGCCGTCGTTGGCAAGCGTTCCTTTCTCGGAAAGATCGAAGACCGTCTCGCCGTCGTCGGTTGAGCCGTAGAACTTGACGTTGAAAATTTCCGTGCTGTCAGACTCGACCGTGTAGTTGATCACGACGGTCCTGGAGAACGGGAAGAGCTGCAGGCAGTCAACTTTCGTGACGTAGCAGAAAGCGGAGGCGTTAGAGGCGCAGAGCGTGGCCAGAGCCAAAACAGCAAGCAGAGCCTTGGCGCGGCGGCGCAGGAAGAAAGCGCCGACGATGCCGATGAGGATCAGCACGGCCGGTTCCGGAACGAGGTTGATCGTGCGCGGATAAGCCTTGGTCTCCTGGCTGCCGGTCACCGTCTCGGTGATAACGTAGCTGCTGAACTGGTTGAAGTCGTCGAACTGCGGCTGGGTGTAATCCCAAACGAAGGAGCCTTCCACGGCCCTGCCGCTGGTGTTGTTGAAAAGCGTCACGTTAATGGAAGGATCGTTGACGTCCACCACATCGATCTTGAGGGCCTGAGGATCGCCTTTGGCCAGAATGCTGGAGTAGGCTATCTTGTCGCTCGTCTTGAGCAGAAGCGGTTCTTCTTGATTGATCTCCTGGCCCTTGAAACTAAAAGAGCCGGACCAGAGCTCAGCCTCGCCGGCGAAAAGCGCCGCGGCGGCGAAACAGAGGCTTAAAGCCAGAAGGGATTGGCTTTTTAACATATCTTATCTCCTGTTAGTTATTATTCAAATCATTCGACCACCAGGACAATGCGGAAGCCGTATTCCTGGTTGGTTTGAGCGTTCCCGCAACGGCAGGCCGAACGGCAGTACCACGCGTCTCTGAAGCCGGAGCCGCCTCTTACCACTCTTACGCTTCCGGAGCTGGGGCCTTTGGGGTCGGTCACAGCCGCGCTGCCAAGATCCGCCGAGTACCAGTCAAGGCAGTGTTCCAGAGCGTTGCCGTGCATGTCGTATAATCCCCAAGAATTGGCAATAAATTTGCCGCCTTCCACAACCTGACCCCAGTTGTCATAATAAGAGCCAACTTCGTCCATTTCGGAACAGGCATATTGGTTCGAGAGATTCTTTCCGCTGTTGAGTGCCGTGGTGGTGGTGGCGCGGCAAGCGTACTCCCACTGAGCTTCCGTGGGCAGATCGAAATTTAGCCCGGTGGCAGTGCGGAGTTTGCCAAGGAAGGAAGTACTGTCAACCGCGCTGCTCGCAGGCCAGCCCGCTCCGGCGCTGGAACCGCGGATATCGGAATAACTTAAACCAACTTTCGGCTTGTACATGCTGAAAGGACCGTAATTCACCTGGTCGTACTGATATTCAGTGACTTCGAAGATGCCGATATAGAAGCCCTTGGTCAAAGTAACTGAATGCTGGGTCTCATCAGTTTGATGTCCAGTTTCATTGCTCGGGCTGCCCATGGTGAAGGTGCCGGGCTCAACGTACCGGAAGGCCATCTTGGTGCCCTTGTAGGTATTGTTGTTGAAACCGCCGGAAGGAGGATCATCGAGATAAGTTACCGTCTTGTTATCCACATCAAGGACCATGTAGGTCTTGGGAGGAACGTACTCTTCCGCTTCCACACCGATCCTGATGGTGCCGGTAACGTTGTTAAGCGTGGAATCGGGCGTCCAGATGGTCTTGTAGGTGCCGGAGCCGGTAGTGATCTTGCCGCTGGCGCCGTCCTTTGTCAGAGTGCCTTTGTCAGCCAGATCAAAGGTCGTGGAACCCTTGTCAGTGCTGCCGTAGAACTTGATGTTGAGGTCGCCTTCATAGTCGGTGGTAATGGTGTAATTGATGACGACCTGTCTGTGGATCGGCCAAAGCTGCGAACAGGTGACCGAAGAGACCGTGGTCGTGGCCTTGGCGCTGAAGGAGCAAAGGGCAAGCGCGGCAAGGAACGCCAGAAGAGCTTTCGCACGGCGGCGAAGGAAAAACGCGCCGACGATGCCAAGAAGGAGCAGGGCGGCCGGTTCCGGAACGATCGTAACGAGGCGATAAGAATCCACTTCGTCAGAGGTGCTCATCAAGTTTTCGGCGACCTTATAGGTGGCGTTCTTATCTAGCTGC
>JAGCGH010000038.1 GCA_017649705.1 bacterium | reverse complement strand
TCATTTCTTATCATTTCTTATCATTTCTTATCATTTCTTATCATTTCTTATCATTTCTTATCATTTCTTATCATTTCTTATCATTTCTTATCATTTCTTATCATTTCTTATCATTTCTTATCATTTCATTATCATTTCATTATCATTTCATTATCATTTCATTATCATTTCATTATCATTTCATTATCATTTCATTATCATTTCATTTTCATTTCATTTTCATTTCATTTTCATTTCATTTTCATTTCATTTTCATTTCATTTTCATTTCATTTTCATTTCATTTTCATTTCATTTTCATTTCATTTTCATTTCATTTTCATTTCTTATTTATGGAGAATGTATGTGTTTTGTCTTTTTTATTACCATTAATTTTAATTACCGAAAGTTTCAATAAATGGGTTGTTTTCCTATGTGTTGTAACGGATGACTTACCTGACATTTTCATCAATTCCTTCTTGCTCACGCTTCCTTTTTCCGCTATAATCGTTAGGATCTGGCGTTCTGTTTCGTCAAGCTGCTCCCAGACATCCTCATATTCTTTCTTGACCTTGTCTCTTATTGTTTCTACTGTTACTTCCGACGCTTTATTGAAATCGCTTTTTATCGGGGCGGTCCTTTGATCGATGTTGTTTCTTAAGATTAGACGCACGGTGTTTGCCGTCTCTACATATTCCGGTTTCGGAAGGCCGGCTTCTTCCATGTCGGAGAAGATCTTTTTAACTCCTTCGTTCAATTCCCGCACTATCTCAAATTCAGTCATTATTCTGGAGATCAATATGTTTCTGGCGAATCTTGTCGTGGTGATATTGTCCAGGGAAATTCCAGGAGGGAATTTCCCCGGGCTCTCTATTTCCAATCTGTCTTCGAACATGGTCACTTTGATATATATCCCAGTGGCGGCGTAATCGCGGTGAGCGACGGCGTTGATCAGCCCCTCTACCCAAGGGAATTCCGGATATTCCGGAGTTTCAACAAACAGACCTGATCTGCTATCCTGTCTGGTGAATGTCCTCAATTGATCGGCGATGAAAGTTTTGGCTTCCTTCACAATTCTTAATATCGGCAGGTCGAAATTCTTATCCTTGACCACGTTGAAATTCTTTCCAACTTTCATCTCCCTGTCGTCAATGCGTATGAAGCGTATGCGGCAATTGCGGTAGAATCGCAGCATATTCTTAGCGAACAATAATATCGCGGCGTTTGTAATGCGTTCTTTCCCACCCTCGACTTTGATTAGGCTCCTTGCCCTCAGTACCTGAACTGTGTCCACATCGCTTGCGCCTATGCGTTTCTTGTATTCATTCAAGAGTTCCTCGTCCAGGTCCTCCATGGTCGCGTATTCCTCTATTTCGTCTTCGTAATGCCTTTTTCCTTTGCTATACTCCAAGTTTCTTAAATTATCCCCGAGCATTTCCTTGGATTTGTCTCCCACGCGAAGATACGTTCTGTCATTAAGCGTTCTGATCACTTGGTCGATGCATGGCTCTATATGCAGCAACAGCAACCTGTCCGGTTTTCCCTCGCTGTTAATTATTTCTATGAATTCCTCCTTGTAATCAGGCGCCGGTCTGCAAAGGTCGTTCGGCGCGCTGATAAATTTGTTTATCTTATCCTCTCCGCAACCGTTTATTCCTTCCAGCGTTCGCTTTTTGTCGCTGATGCCTATGACCAGCGTTCCTCCCTCGGCGTTGGCGAAAGCGGCTATATGGGGTGCCAGTTCGCCAACGTGGATCTGTGCGGACTTCCTGTCGAAGTATTTGTTCTCGCTCTCGTTCCGCATATAGTCTAGAGTAAGTTTTGGTTTGATCTTTGAAGCGATTGATTTTCATCATTCTCAACTTTCATTATTCTCAACCGGCGACAAAATGTCGCCGGTTTTTTTATCTCTAAAACTATCTGTTTTTGAAAGCCCGCTTTAGTTTTTATCTTCTGGCCTTTTGATACAATACTTGCGTAGAATCATTTTTTAATTTGAGGTTCGTTGTATATGCTTAAAGAGATCAAAGGAAAAAGCGTTGTTTTGCGCGAGCAAAGGGAAGAGGACGCGAAGTATTTCGCCCATTGGTTCAACAAGCCGGAAGTAATGTTCCAGTGCGGCTTCGAGAAACCAACAGATGAGGAAGAGGAAAGGAAGCGCATCACCGTCGCCCACAGGTCCGAGGATTCGGTCTGGTATACGATCACGGACCTTGAGGGAAACGTTATCGGCGAGACCGGCCTCTTGCGCATGTTTCCCGCCTGGCACCAGACGGACCTTACGATAATCATTCCCGATCCTATGAATCAGCGCAAGGGATATGGGTCGGAAGCGATCAGGATCATGCTGGACATGGCCTTCAAAGAATTATCCATGCACCGCGTTTCCATCGGCGTGGTGGCCCTGAACACGAACGCTTTGAATTTCTACAGGAAGATCGGCTTCAAGCAAGAGGGCATCTTGGAAGAAGCGTACTATTACAACAATGAGTACAGCGACTTCATCATGCTGCGCATCCTCCGCCAGGAATGGAAGTAGAGAAAAAGAAACAGGGCGCAATTGCTGATCGTTTTCAACCGGCGACGAATGTCGCCGGTTGATTTTTTTGCGCGCCTAAAGGCTAATGCGCAGAGCGGCTCATCAAAACGACCTGGAGAGGCAAACGCGATCAGAGTTGCTTCAATTTAGGCTAAGTTGTTTAAAATTATTAGATAACAATTTTTAAAATTAGTTAATTTTTATTTTTTTTATGCTTGGTAAATATGATTTTTGGCAAAAATCAGAGTCTCTCTTGCAACTATTTATAAATTTGATACTTATACGATTTTGCTGACCTCAACAAAATCGTGCAAAAAATCTAAATAATAATATTTAAAGAATTAATATAGTATATATATAGTGTTATAAAATAAGAATTTATATTGTGTATTTAAAATTAAATATATAAATATTTTAAATAACCTCTTTTATGTTTGATGCTTTTTATTAATAAAGTTATTTACTAATGTAGAACTATTATTTTTGATAGTAGAATTTGCGCTTTGGACTTCCGAAATAGCTAATTGATTTGTTTTCGCTATTAAAAGGAATAGATTGTTTGTATGAGTTTGATAAAATTTGTCTCTATATGGTATTATGCGCATACAATCCATAATATTTTTAATTGCAATTCATTATAATTAGTGCTAAAATGTACTCACTTAAAATTAATAAGAAAGCTTTTGATTTTTTGAAAACGTTGCCTGCGTGCGATGTTAGACTGTTCTACAGTAAACTAGAAATTGTGTTGCAAGATCCATATGCATCGATACCTTTTGCTAAGAGATTGCAAAACAGTTCTTACTATCGCTTCAGGTTTGGACAATACAGGTGTATATACAACGTTATTAAATCGATCGTCACGGTTGAAGTGATTAAGATCGATAAAAGAGAGAACATTTACAGGAGATAAATATGGGAAAGATAAAAGTGTTGCCGGGTGAAAAAGATCCTAAATTCGTTGTTTTGCCCTTCGGAGACGAAGCGGCTGTGGAGGATCGTATGGATGAAATTTGGGCGGAAAAAGCAATAAAGGAACACGAAAAGGAAAAGCACCACGAATACAAAACGCTGGATGATTTGAAAGAATTGTTGGCAAAAAAGGAAGCCGAGGAGAAATCAAAAAAGTAACAAGTAACTCATGGGCCTTTTTCTTGCGACAATTAAATGATCCCCGGCTATGCCGGGGATTTTTTTCGCTGATAGGCTGTCAATTCAGATTGAAGGAAGCGGGGAGAAGGGCGGAGAGAGTCGTCTCCTGGTAGGTGCCGTCGGTCTTGGCCATGAGGATCACTAGGTCGCCCTTGGGTGAGAATTCCGAGAGCACTTGGCGGCAGATGCCGCAGGGGACGGCGAATTCCTCTTCGTTGTAGCAGATGGCAATGGCTGTTGGATCCGCGCCGCCGTTTGCGATCATATTGCAGACGGCGGAGCGTTCCGCGCAAATGGTGGCGCCGTAGGAGGCGTTCTCGATGTTGCAGCCCAGGAAGACGGTTCCGTTTTTCGTCAGGATGGCGGCGCCCACTTTGAATTTGGAGTAGGGGGCGTAGGCTTTTTCCCTGGCTTCTATGGCTTGATTAACGAGTTCTTGCGCGGTCTTGGGATCCATTATTTTTTGCCTTTCGGTTTGGATTTAGCTTTGGCTTTCGGCTTCGCTTTGGGAGCGGGCTTGGCGGGCTTTTTGGGAGCGGGCTTCTTCGCCGGTTTGGGCTTGGCTTGGGCTGTTTTGGTCGCGGGCTTCTTGGCCGGCTTGGGTTTGGCCGGGGCTTTGGTTTTTTCTTCCTTCGGCTTCTGGGGTTCGGGTGCGGGAGCGGGCTCCGGTTCAGGTTCAGGCGCGGGCGCGGGCTCGGGTTCCGGTTCGGGAGTTTTTTCTTTCTTCACGCCGATGGTGTAGGTCTCCTCCTCGTTCGCTTCCTGGTTGAAGATATCCATCTGAGTGCCTTCCTGGGATTCCCAGACGAAGTTGCCGATGAAGATCTCGTTATTGGCGTTCTTCTCGAGGAGCAGCGTGGTGGATTCGCGCATGGCTTCCGTAACGCCGTCCATTTCCGGAGTGGCGATGACCAGGGAGAGGCCTAATCTGTTGGCGAAGCGCAGGAGCTCTTCCCTTCTTTCCGCGTCGATGCCGTAGAAGGCTTCGTCGAAGAGGAGGAAGCGCAGCTTGGCGTTGATCTGGTTGTAGAGGAGGGCGCTCATGGCCATGATGAGGAGGTAGTTCGGGACG
Source organism: bacterium (assembly GCA_017649705.1). Taxonomy (GTDB): domain Bacteria; phylum Auribacterota; class UBA3054; order UBA3054; family UBA3054; genus UBA3054. The sequence continues at coordinate 14,036 of JAGCGH010000038.1, read as the reverse complement.
GCCTGCTCGCCGCCGGAACCCAAGCGGCGGATGTCGTTGGTCAGCTCGATGCCCTCGCCCTCAGTGCCGGTGACTTTCACGTGCAGCTGGTAGTCGAACCAGTGGCGGTAGTCCAGGAAGGAGGGGAGAGAGCCGTCGGGCTGGATCCTCAGCTCGGTGAGCTTCGATTCGAAGAAGGCTTTTAGCTGCTGCTGGGATTCCTCGTCGATGTCGCCGGCTCTTCTCACGATGCCGTAGACCTGGCGGTACTCATTCTTGATCTTTTGCGTGAAGCGGTACTGGGAGCGGCCGAAGCTGAGGCCCTCCAGCATGAGGTTGACGGCGTCCAGGGATTCCCTGAGGCGGTAGAGGTCTCTGGTGTACTGGTTGGAGAGGTCGCCCAGGATGGTCTTCTCAAGAAGTTTTCGCCTGTTGTCGTTGACGGAATTTTCCAGCTGCTCCAGCTGCTCTTTCAATTTGACGGTGATGTCCTTGAGGTCTCTGCCGTCCTGGTCGGTGAGCTTGTTGACGTCCTCGCGGTAGGTGAAGGCGTATTTGGTCCAGAGTAGCTCGTGGTGGATAAGCCCGCCTTTGGCTCTGGCGTCTTCGGAGCCCACCAGGCTTCCTATCTCGCGGTTGATGACGCGTTCCTGGATCTTTATTATTTCAGCCAGCCTGCCTTCCTGGACGGTGTCGGCGCCGTAGGTCTCCTTGAGGTAGCTCTCAAGGTCGGGGTATTCCTCGGAGAGGCGGCTTTCCAGGATCTTTTTCTTGTCGGCGGCCTGGTTGATGGCTTCGTTGTAGCTGAGCCTGGTCTTGGCGTTCTGGCTTTCCAAGATGGAGACTCTTTCCTTGTAGCGGGCGATGGTCTCCAGGAGCTGCTCTCTTTCCTTCTCTTCGTCGTTGAGGCGTTTTTTTAGGATGTCGAGCTGCTTGTGGATGTCGCCGGTGGTCTGGAAATCTTTGTTTTCCCTGAGCTCTTTTATTTGCTTCTGGATCCTGTTGATCTGGCGCTGGGATCTCTGCTGCATGCTCTGGGCTTTCTCCACGCGCTCTTTGATGTCCGCAAGAAGTTTTTCGCTGGCGGCTCTCTGGGTGAGGCGGTGGGCGATGAGCCAGGGGGAGACTTTCTCCTCCAGCTGCATCTTGACCTTGTAGATGGTCTCTATGGTCTCGGAGAGGGAGGAAAGTTTTTTCCTGAGGCCGTCGGCTATGCTCTGGAGCTCTTTGCTCTTGATCTTCTGGTCGGTCAGGAGTTTTTCCTGGGCGGCCTGGCGGCGGGCTTTGCCCAGAAGGCCTTCCGCTTCTCTCTTGACGTAGCGGTAGACCAGGCCGGATTTGACCAGGCCTTCCCTGGAGAGCCAGTCGCCGTCGGGGGTGGCGGCCAGGTCGCAGAGCTGGATGCCGCCCAGCTGGAGGTCGACGAACTGTTTGGCTATTGGGTTGGCGGTCTTCAGGTATTTGGCCAGGGAGTTTTCCTTGACTTTTATTTTTTTGGTATCCGAAAGCTCCGCGGCGTCGGCGATCCTTATGCCGGGATAGGCCTTGGAGGCCAGCTTCACGATCTCCTCCTGATCCTCTTCCTCGGGAATGATGGTGCCGAGCCATTCGTCGCCCAGGAAGGATTCGATGAGGTTCATGATCTGCGGCGAGGTCTGGGGGGCGAAATCAAGGAGCGTGAAAAGGGGCTCGGCTTTCAGGCCTTCCCGTTTCAGGCTGTCCAGGAAGTCGCGGTAGCCCATCATCCGGGGCATGACTTCCATGATGGGCACGGAGGCCTTTATCTCGCTTTCTTTGGCCAGATCGTTCAGCCGGATGGTCAGGAGCTGCTTCTCGTCCCTTAAGGCCTGCAGGAGGCTGTCAGCGGCTCTTACGGCCAGTTTCTGGGAGCGGCCGAGGGATTCAGTGTCGCAGCTGGCGGTCTCCTCGGCGTTCTTGTAGGCTTTTTTCAGGGAGGAGATGGTCTTGGAGAAATGGTCGTAGAATTCTTTTACGTTGTCCGGGCAGGAGGGGAGGGAGATGGTTTTGATGAAGGCGTTCTGGGAGCGCAGGGCGTCCAGGACGTCGGCGTTGGCGTTGGCGTGGTCCTTCTCCAGGGCGGTCTGCTTGGCTAGCTCTTTTTCCGTCTCTTCCTTGAAGGTAGCGCTGTCTTCCTTTATTTTGGCCAGCTCTTTTTCCAAGCGCTCGGCTTCTTCCCAGAGCTTGGCGCCGGTGCCGGTCCTGACTTCCGCCAGGGTGGTCCGGGACTGCTCCAGTTTGGGCAGGAGGTCGTCAAGCTTGTTTTTGGCTTCTATCTGGTTCTGGCGGTTGACGGCGATGGCTCTTTCCTGGTTCTTCAGTTCCGAGGCCAGGAAATTGAGGGAGTTGACCAGCCTCAAGTAGCGGCATTCCTCAATTCTGGCTTTGGAGGACGCGATCTTGTCAACGGTCTGGTTGGCCTCCTCCAAAAGTTCGGCTTCCCTTCTCAGGCCCTTGATGTCGCTCTCGATGGTCTCCAGGTTCTGGAGCGTGGTCTCGATGTCCTGGAAGACCTGATGGTCGGGGGCGGGCAGCAGGGCGGCGAAGAGGCCCTCGAAGTCTCTGGCCTTGACGACCAGGTCCTTGTAGGATTTGCTGGCTTTCAGGAGGTCCGCCACGCGTTCGAAATTGGAGCGGCCGCCGAAGAAGCGGTTGGCCACCTGGGTGCGGTAGCGGCCGATGTCGTAAACTCTGGTCTTGCCAACGAGGCCGGGGAGTTCTTTTTTGTCCACTGGGCGGTACTGGGGAGCCTCGGAGACGTCGTTGACCCGGGTGGTGAGCTGGACCTCGGAGAGGGGAGAGTCCACGATGAAGCCCCACATCTCCGGGCGCTGGTCAAGGTTCTCCGCGAAGGCGCCCACGCCGATGGTGACGGGGGACTGGGTCTTGGGATCCAGGAGCTCCAGGGCCACGTAGCCCACGGCGCCGCCGGCGCGGCCAACTTTTCCGGTCTCGAAGTTGTGCTGCAAAAGCACGCCGGAAAGGTTGCGGCCTGATTCCGCTCGGCCGCCGATGACCGTGGCGGCGTTGAACATCAGCCTTTGCCCGCCGGTGAGGGCCAGCTGCACGGCGTCTATTATGGTGGTCTTGCCGGTGCCGTTGTTGCCCATGAGGAAGAGGCTGCCGTGGATCCTTATGGTCTCGTCGGCGAAGTTATGAAAGTTTATGAGGCGCAGGGCGCGCAGACTGAGGGCGTTTTCCCAACTGTAATTTCTATCCATGATATTTCACCAAAAGGGCGATTAAAAAATTTCCGGTTCCTTCTCTTCCTCTTTCAGAAGCTTTTCTTCCTCAGAGAGGGCGGGGGCGTTCTTGTCGTAGAGGCGGGCGATCTCCCTGAAGGTCAGGACGTCCGGGCGGTAGCAGTGGATGCCCGGGAGGAATTCGTACATGACCTGCTCCACCATTCCTTCGGGAAGGCGCTCGTCCTTCTGGGCCTCGGCCTTTTCCTTCTGTTCCAGGAAGCGGTACTTGATGAGCTTGGGGAAAAGGGTGCGGCAGGCTTCCACGATGGCTCTTTCGCTGCTCTCGGTGTCCTCGAGCTCTTCCTTGAAGCGGTTGAAGCAGTACTGTACGAAGTCCGAAAGCAGGAAGCGCAGCCTCTTGTCGTCGTCGTAATTGGAGTTGAAGTCCCTGAGAAGCTTCTCGTAGAATTCCAGAAGCAGCATGAAGACGGAGCACTCGTCCCTTCTCGTCAGGTCGAAGAGGTCGCGCTGGGAGGGCTTCAGGGCGTTGTTGTAGAGCTGGGGCTTGATGACCCTGGCCAGTTGACGGTCCACGTAGAGCTCCCAGCCGAAGTAGCGGACGAAGAAATGGCCGATGGCCTCCTGGTTGATCCTCAGGTAGGCGAAGAGGTCCGGGTCGTCGGTCTGGTAGAAGAAGGGCGACTCGGTCAGGACGTTGAGGAGCGCCCTGACGTTGTGGATGTTCAGCTGGTCGATCTGATCGGAATAGTTTTCCTGATCCTTTTCGTAATATTGTTCGTTCATAGGCTTATTTTATGTTTTCCTGGAAATCTACTATGTAGTCCGGTGAGGAGAAATACCACTTGATGTTTTTGAATTCCGCCTGGGGGGCGTTCTTGTCAGGCTGCTTTAAGGAGTAGCCCAGATGGATGCCGTGCTTTCTTCCGATCTTGTAGAACTTGACGGAGTCCATGTAGTTCCTGACGTCGTCCATATTTTTGAGGGAGAAAAGATGGACCGGGCCGCGCTGGCCGTGGGCGTAGGCTTTGAGCCGCATGAAATCCCTGAGCCTCCTGGCCTTGGCTTTCTCAAGTTCCCGGGAGGCTTCGGCGGAACCGGTCTTGGCCGCGATGGCGGCGTTCACGAAGGCCGGCCTTACACTGCGGCGGCGCCAGTAGTTCGGCCTGGGCGGGGGAACGCGGTCGTCCGGGGTGCCGTTGCCGGCGTCGTTAAACAACTGGCCCGTGGACATCAGCTCCCTGATGAAGGATCTGATCTCGGGGAAGGCGGAATCGGGCGCGGTTATGCATTCGTGGACCCGGCGGCGCAAAACTCTTATTCTGATGTTGCGGTGCCTGATGTCGTCGAGATACTGCCTGATGCGGCTGATGAGGATCCTGACCTGCTCGTTGACCCTGACGCAGAGAAGCTGGAAGATGCCCTCCGGCGCGAAGAAGGGGATGAGCCTGGCCAGCATTTGCTCGGCCGGGTCGTCCTGCTCCGCCAGCGCGCCGGCCAGCGGGTTGCTCTCGTGGTGGGCCGCGATGGCTTCCCTGGTTTTGCGCAGTATGGCGAGCCCCTGCTGGGAATTCCAGCGGGAAAGGGCGCTGTATACAGGCGGTGTCAGGTTGGCCACCCGCTGGAGATACTGGTCCACGTAGCGGGCCAGGCGGTCAATAATATCCGGCAGCGTCTCGAGCTGGAAAGGCTCGATGTTGAAAGTGGCGATCCGGGCTCCGAAATCGCTGATCTCATTGGAAATGAGGCGGCAGCGGTTGTCCAATTCGGAAATGTTCCTGCCCAGCCTTCTGAGTTCCGATTCGCTTAAATTATCGCCGGCGCTCAGGCAGAGCCCGATCTTCTCCACCAGTTCCTGCAGATCCAGGAGATGGTCCTGGTCCAGGGAGACGGCGTTGAGGCTTTCCACCGACTTGAGAAGCGAGAGGCTCTCGAGGAACGCCCTGGTGTGGTCGGAAAGCCGGTAGAGGAATTTCTGCACCCGGCGGTCGGCGATGTGCTGGAGTCGCTTGGGCTCGATGCGGCGCTCCACGTTGCCCCAGATGAGAAGCTGCTCCATGTCGGCCCGGAAGGCCTGCTGGCTGTAAGGGCCTTCCTCTTCCAGCCTGACCTGGACGGCGTCGTAGATGTCGTTGTGATATTTCTCAACTTCGTGGGCCTGGCGGCGCAGAAAGAGGAAATAAAGGATGGTCGCGTAATACCACCTGCGCTCCGAACTTAAAAAGGCGCACTGACCGCTGGGCAGAAGATCCAGAAACGGCGGTTCCGGCGCCATGACCTGAAACAGGTCGCGTTCCGGGGAATTCACCCCGATATCGCTGAAATTATCCATGTTCCCTTCTTGATTACACTAATACACACTCAATATATTGTATCAAAAGAGCCTTTGGGAAACAAGATATTGAGTGCCGGGGCCGGACGGCAGGGGAGAGACTTTAAGTTGGCTTCCGGCGCTTTTTAGCCCTCCGGAAGGCAAAAAAACATCCCCGGAAAAATTCCGGGGATGTCTCCTTTGTAAGCTGCTTTCCTAAGCGGTTATTTTCTGCGCAGGAAAAGCAGTCCGAGGGCGAGGAGGGCGATGATGCCGGGCTCCGGCAGAGTGTGGTCGCAGACCACCACGTTCTTGATGTAGGCGCCGGTGTCCCTTTCCTCATCCGGGCCGTCGTTGACGGCCTCGATGTTGAAGGAGGTGACAGGCTGGCCGTCGAATTCCGTGTTGAGGACTATCTCGCCGGTAATGCAGTCCTTCACATAATCTCCCAAGGTTACTTGCGTAACGCAGGCGCTGGCTTCGTCAAGGTCCATGTTATAGGAGAAGGTCTGCCACTTGCCCAGAGTGTTGTTCCTCATAAGCTCGGTAACGTCGCTTTCGCCGGCGGGCTTGTAGCCCAAAACAACTTCCTTGGTGTCGCGGTCGCGCCTGATATAGAAGGGCAAAAATCCGTCGCCGGTGTTCTGGCAGAACCTAAGGAAGGTCGTGTTGTTGTTGTCCGGCAGGTTGACAAGGCAGCGGAAGGAATAGTGGGTTCCGGCCGGGACGCCGGCGGAGACCACGGCTTTGCTGGCCTGGTCGAAGTAGAGGCACTGGATGTTGTTGAAGAGCTTAAGGGAAGGATCGACTCCGTAGGCGTATTCGACTTTCCAGCACTCCTGATTGTTGATGGAGCCGAGGCTGAAGAGCTCGCCCTCAAATTCCGTCGTGTAGTACCAGCCGCCCACGCCGAAGGTGACCAGTTGGACGAAGGATCCGGAGTTGGTGCTGTTGGAAGCGACCCAATCGTATTTGATCCTGGCGGTGTAGTAGCCGTCCTCGAGGCCCTTGCGGTCGAGCCTGTAGAGGACCAAGCCCTTGGTGCCTATGGAGCCGGACGTGCGGGAAAGTTTCAGATTGTCAGCGTAATCAAGGACCTCAGCGGTGAACTTGTAGTTCTGGGCGCCGGCGTTCTCCAAAACGTTGGTGTAAATGTCCAATCCGCCCATGGAGATACCTTTCTCGTAGGAAGGAATGGCGATCTTGGGACGCTCGACTTCGGTTATGAGGAGGTTGTCGATGGAGACGCCCACTCTGGATTCTTCCCCGCCGCCGCTGAAGCCGAACTTCTCGAAGTAGTGCATGGGCACCACCTTGTCGTTCATTCTCTTTCTCAGCAGTTTTTCCGTGAAGTTAGTGGTGAAGTCGCCGAAAGTGAATTCCGTGAGCTTCTGCATCCTGAAGTCCATGGTGTATGAGAAATCATGCCAGGTCCTGCTGGGCAGGCCGTAGTCGCCCACCAGGGGATATCCCGAGGTGTCGTTGTAGGCCCAGAGCCTAATGTCGTTGCCCTCGGCATGGTACCAGAGGTCGAAGATGGCCGGATTGGCCCAGTAGGTCGAACGGAAATAGAAACGGTCGGCTTCGTTTTCAAAGTCCCAGCGGAATTTGCAGGAGACCTTGATGATAAGGTTGGATGGCGTCCAGACGGGATACCAATAGCCGTCCCAGCCGCTGGCCCTTTCCACTGTGAGGCACTGGCCTTCCCAGGGTTCGCTGGGCGTGTTCACGTAAGCCTCGTTGGTCGCCGGGGAATAATCGTTGCCTTCCTCCTTGCCGAACCAGCCCTGCTGGCCGTGGATCTCGCCTTCCTGCATGTAGGGGGCCTCGAAATCCTCATAGTAGAAGACCATTCCCGACCTGACGTTCAGAGGAATGTCGAAGACGCCGTAGGGCGTGCAGTCGAAGGTCAGGATCGTGCGGTAGAAGCCGTCGCCCATGACGTCGCGGTTGAAGTTCACCTTGTGGCTCTTGCTGAACTTGCAAGTGCCGGTGGGGGCGAAAGAGAGCCATTCCGGATCGCCCAGGGCGGAGACGGTGTAAGTGAATTCGCCGCCGCCGACGTTGGCAACGATGAAGTCGCGGCTGGTGACTTTGCGGCCGATAAGCACCGGATCAGTCGACATGGAGGGCACCGGAGTGGTGAACGCCTCGTAAGCCACCTCGATGTCGTCGATGGCCGTGGTGTAGCCGCTGCCGGCAGCTACGTAGCCGCCGGTCAGGACAGACGGGCCGATGTGCGTGATCCTGTAATTGGGAAGGATGACGTTTTCCGGAGTGTTGGTCACCCCATTGGCTATGACGTTGATGAGCCTGCGGGAAGGATAATGGATGTTAAATTCCAGCTCGTTGTCCTTGTCGCCGCCGATGCCGCTTAACTCCATCTGGACCTTGTCGCTGTGGATGATGTAGAAAGTGCCGCCGTTGCGGTAAGCCCAAAGCGCGCGGCCGTTGGCGGTGCCGTTGCCGAAGATGAAGCCGCTGACGTTGCTGAGAGAGCGGTGTTTCAAACGTATCCTCATGATGCCGGCCTCGGTGAACATTTCCTCAGTGGCGCCGGTGGGGATCCAGACGCCGGAGTTGCCGGAGTTGAAGCCGTCCGGGTCGTTCTTCGTCACGGTGATGCATTTGGTATCCATGACGCCGCTTTCGACCTTATAGGCGAAGTTCGTCTGGTATTTGGGCTGGTAAATGGTAGCCGACTCGCACTGCGGCAGAAAATCACCGGTGTTGTAGCTTTCAAAATCCTCCTTGAAGAAAACGGTGGGCTCCGCGCAGACATAAGCCGCGGTCACAGCCAGCGCCGCCAGAAGAAAAAGGATGCCTTTTTTCATAAATAACCTCATGTTGGTGTGAATTCTAATTGTCAACTACTAATTGTATCAAATTTTTCGCTTTTAGATTTGGTATAATATTTTCCATGGAACACAAAGATCACATGCTGCTGGCCGTAAAGGAAGCCAGGGAAGCCGCCGCCATGGGCGAAGTCCCGGTTGGCTGCGTCATCACAGACCCGGAGGGCGGCGTGATAGCCGCGGCCCACAACCTGACGGAAACCAAAAAAGACGCCACCGCCCACGCGGAGCTTCTGGCCATTGCGGAGGCTCAGAAAAAACTGGGGCGCCGCCTGACAGGCTGCACGCTCTACGTGACCCTGGAGCCCTGCCCCATGTGCGCCGGCGCCATTTTGCTCTCGCGGATCTCAAGCGTAGTCTTCGGAGCCCGGGACTGGGACAGGGGAGCGCTTCTCAGCAACGCCAACCTCGCCCACACTTTCCTGGGCGCCGACCTGGAAGTCCTGGAAGGCATCAGGGAGGAGGAATGCGAATCCCTCCTGAAAGAATTCTTCGCCCAACTCAGGTCGGAAAAGAACTGAACAGTCATCCGCCGCGCCCCAGCGTTTTCAATGCACTCTCTTGTACCGCGGCAGAACAAAAGCTTTCTCGGCAGTCGTCTTTTCAATATCTTTGGGCAAGTTGCCTTTGATGTCGCTTACTATGTTGCTCGTGCCTTCGTCGGGAAAGGGAAGTTTGACCGCTGTCCAGGCATCGTCAAGCGCGCATTCGGAATTCATGAAAGCGTTCTTGAAAAGGAATTTCTGGCAATAGCCCCCGGGATAAAACTTGTGAACCGGTTCTGCTGGCAAGTAAAAAGAGGATTCGTCTTTCTCCATGAATCCGACCCCGTAAACCTTAAGAAGGTCAAGCCCATCCAGTCCCTTCGCTCTTCTCGCGGCGTTCTCAAGCCTGATTTCGTTTTCATTGATGATGTCGCAGGAAAAGGTAATTTTACCGTTTTGAATTCGGGCTTTGATCACGATTTGTGTCAAGACTGGCGGGACAGGGGATTCTTTCACTTGAATTGAACAAGTTTTCCTTGGGTTATGCACCTGATACTCACACCGTTCAAATTGTGGATAACTTGTGGATATCTGTTAGTAAGCCTCCAAAAAGGCTAAATTTAGCCTGTTGAAATGTGGATAAAGCCTATTCCTTCCTGTTGATAAGCCTTGATTTGGGGGTTGCTTTATGCTAGCATATCAATTGAATTTTAATTGTGAGAAATTGTCTTTTGACTTAAGGATATTATGAGATCAAATCAGAACGACAGCAGAACCCTCGGACGGCGCTTAGGCTTGTCAGCCCTTGCGGCCGCCTTCTTGTGCGCGGCCTCCTTGAGCCTTTGGGGCGCCGAGGGTACGACAGTTATTTCCCGCATCGACATCACGGGCAACCGCAGGGTGAGCGAGGAGGTCATCAGGGACCTTATTAGCACTCACCCCAACGAGATCTACAGTGAAGAAAAAGCCGCCGCCGATACGGAGAGGATCCTCTCTTCCGGCGATTTTGAAAGCGCTTCCAGCTATATCAGCGAAGCGGCGGGCGAAGTAGTTCTGACTTATTCCGTGAAAGAACGGCCCATATTGGACAAACTTGATTTCACAGGCAACGAAAACATCAAGGAGAAAGACCTTTTAGGCAAAGTGCAGCTGGCTATCGGAGAACCGGTCAGCCTGGAAAAACTTGAAAACTCCGTGGAAGAGATCCGCAAATATTACGCCGAAAAAGGCTACGGCATGGCGGACGTCACTTACAGCCTGGAAGATACGGCGGACGGGACCCACGCGGCGGTCACCATATTGGTCTCCGAGGGACAGGAATCCTACATTAGGGAAGTCAACATCAGCGGCAACACGCTCATCAGCAGCACGAAAATAAAATTCCTTATCGGCACCAAGGCCCGTTTCTGGTTCCTTTTCGGAACTTATCAGGAAGACCAGGTCAGGGACGACATCTGGAAGATCACGGAAATGTACCAGGAGATCGGCTATCCCGAGGCCCAGGTGGATTACGATCTGCATTCCAACGCCAAAGGCGACGGCCTGGCGCTTGACATAACCATCGACGAAGGCCGTCCTTATTTTGTCAACGGCATCACCGTGCGCCAGGGCAAGCTGACCGGCATGTACGCCACCAACATCATCTCCATGATCGAGGTGCACAGAGACGAACCCTACACCCCCCAGGCGGTGGAAAGGGATACGGAAAACTTGAAGAATTACTTCCGCTCTCTGGGCTACGCGGACGCGGTCTGCGCCTCCAAGGTCCTTTTGGCGGAAGACCAGCCCGAGGACGGCGCCGTGCGGGTCGACATCTTCTACGAGATGGACGAACAGTCGCTCTTCGATATCGGCATCGTCTATATCTCCGGCAACGAGCGCACGAAAGACGTCGTTATCCGCCGCGAGCTTTCTTTCTTCCCGGGCGACCGCTACAACTATTACCGCATCGACACCAGCCGCCAGAGACTGATGAACATGGATTACTTCGAAAAAGTGGACATTGTGGAGGCTCCCAATCCCCAGGACCACAGCAAGAAGGACATCTATGTGGACGTGAAGGAAAAACTGACCGGACAAGTGGGCGTCGGCGTGGGCTTCTCCTCGGTGGACTACCTCTTCGGAACCATCACCATCACGCAGCCTAACTTCGACTGGAAGAATTACAAGAACTTCTTCACCGGCGGCGGACAGCATTTCCGCATCAAAGGCGAATTCGGCATCCACCGCCAGGACGTCATACTGAGCTTTACGGAGCCTTACTTCCTGCACGAGCAGCTGAAGGGAAGGAAGGTCGCGGCCGGCTTCGACGTTTATTGGAAAAACAACAACGCCCTGGGCCCCGATCTCAGGATCATGAGGATCGGCGGCGACCTTAGGGCCGCCACGCCCATAAGCATGGCCTGGATCCCCAAGGTTGGCAAATACGTGGGCGTCATCAAAGTGGAAGGCGCCCTGGCCGGCGAATATATCAGAGTGGGCGTTGACAAGTCATTGGACTACAGCGACACCATCGTGGGCGAAGACACCGCCTGGATCAAGAGGCGCCATGTCAACAAGCGCAACGGCCGCGTCCAGAAACGCATGGTGCCGCTGGAATACGAGCGCTATGACAAGTATCTGAAGAAGGAGAAGGGCAGCTACGCCGTCCTCGCTCCGACTATCACCCTGACCAGGGACACCAGGGACGCCCTGTTCCTCCCGACCTCCGGCGCTCTGACGATCTTGAAAGGCAGAGTCGGCGTCGGCTCCACCATCTACGGACTTGTGGAAGCCAGCCACTCCCAGTACTTCAAGCTCTTCGAGCTCTTCGAAAGGAAGCCCAACTACGTGTTCGCCGGCTCCCACGTCCTGCTGCTGCGCGGATCTATCGGATTCGCTTCCCGCAACACGCCGATCTTCGACCGCTTCTTCATGGGCGGCTCTGAAGAGATGCGCGGCTTCCGCTACGGTTTCGTGGGTCCCAAGGACTACTCCGGCGACAACCCCTTGGGCGGCACCTTCAAGTTCATGGTGTCCGCGGAATACATCTTCCCGATCTGGCGCTACAACGAGAACATCAGCGTCCACGGCGCCGTCTGGACCGACATCGGCAACGTCTGGTGGAAGGAAAGAACTTATTACAAGGCCCTGCGCGCGGTTGACGGCTCCTACGTGGTGGAAAAGAAGAAATTCGACAACATGGGCGAGATCAACGCCAGCGTGGGCGGCAGCCTTATACTGCAGCTGTGGCGCATGCCCATCAGGGTCAACTACGGCGTGCCTATCTTCAAGGATTCCGATTCCAAAGACTGGAAACCGCTTGACGGCTTAACCCTCGGCACAGGATTCTCCTTCTGATGAAAAGCATAAGATACATACTTTTGGCTTTGACTTTCACAATGCTCTTCGGCTGCGCCAAGGGCGCCTATGAGAACATCCACGAGGGCGTGGTGATGAACGCCAGGGACCAGATCGGTCTCGCGGTCCAGCCTAGATACACCACCATCGCGGTCATGCCTTTCATCAACAACAGCGGCGCGAAGAACGCCAACACCTACGCCAGAAGGTCCTTCTTCGGGAATCTGGTCTCCTATAAGAACTGGAACGTCCAGCCCATGGCGGAGACCGACAACCGCCTGGGCAGGGCCACCCGAAGGGAGCTGGACGAAAGCTCCGCCGGCAAGATGAAGAGCATCCTGGGGACCGATCTGGTCTGCTACGGCGAAGTGAAAGAACAGTGCAGCCGCTACGGCCTGGTGTTTTCCTATAACAGCGTGACCGTGAGAGTGGCGTTTTACGACGCTTCCACCGGCGCGAAGATCTGGGAGGCGGAGGATTTCCGCGACTCCCTGGTCATGGGCATAAGCTTCATGTACATGTACGAGCGGGAAGTCTTTTGGGCCAGGGAGATCCACAACCGCTACGACGAATTGTTCCGCGACATGATGCAGCAGTTCCCAATGTGCACTTACGGCTATAAAACAAAATGAGCATGAAAGATATGAAAAGAGTTTTAGGAATAACAGTCTGCGCGCTTTTCCTCCTGGGCGCCCTTAGCGCCTCGGCGGAGAAACCGGGTTTCAAGAAATATACCGGCTCCTACAATCTGAGCGCCGGCGGCAGCTCTTACACGGTCATAATCGCCAGGGACGGCTACACCACCTGCCTCGGCGGCCAGGACAAGGATCCCGTGGCTGGCAAGGTCAAATTCTGGAAAGGCCGCCAGGAGATGCGCCTCCTTTTCCCCAAGTACACCTTCAAGGGCTTCGCGAACTCCCTGGATCTGATCTCCGGCGAGTGGCTGGACGTTACGCAGGGAACGGACTACGTGGACGCCTCCCTTCAGCGCTCCGACGACCCGATCTTCCACATCAAGTTCATGAAGAGCAGCAAAAAGCAGGTCAAGGGCGACGTCTTCTACAACTACGGCAAGAAAGCCAACGAGAATGCCGTCAAGCCCAGAAGCTACTACATCGCTTTCTATTACAGGACCGACGACGACAGGACCTATTACAAGCGCAAAGTCCAGAAGATCTCCCGCTTGGGTTTCTTCCATCAGAATTTCCCGAAGTTTTTCCAGGTGGACGCTTACATCGTCTCCGAGGAAGGCCTTGCCGATCTGCCGGAGGAATACTCCAGCCCGCTTTCCGTGGACGGAAGCAAGATCATGGCTTACAACTATTGCGAACCGGGGTATAAGCAGCCCAGGGACGTATACAAATCCAAATAAATTTCAATCAAACCAAATTCTTCTCCTACATGTTTGGGCGGACGGGGCAACCCGTCCGCTTTTTTTTGCGCGAAAAAAAGCCCCGCGGCAGCGGGGCTTATTTTTGCGTCGGTCCGTTTTCCTTACTTGAAAATGAAATAGGCCGCGGCCACCATGCAAAGGGCGGCGTAGAGGAAGTTCCAGGAAACTTTCTCTTTCATGATGAAGATCGCGAAGGGAACGAAGACGGAGAGAGTGACGATCTCCTGGGTGATCTTCATCTGCATCAGGGTCAGCGACTGGTTGCCGAAGCGGTTGGCCGGTATCATGATGCTGTATTCGAAGAAGGCTATTATCCAGCTTGTAAGAATGGCGAGGAAAACAGGGGCGTCCGCTTTGTTCTTCAAATGGTAGTACCACGCGAAGGTCATGAAGATGTTGGAGAGGACGAGCATGGAGGCGTAGAGGAAAAAATGGGCGAATTTCATATCTGTC
>JAGCGH010000037.1 GCA_017649705.1 bacterium | reverse complement strand
ATGAACGCTGAACAATACGAGGCCTTCTTAAAGGAAGAGAAGTAAAACTATGTCTAACTACGGATTTGTGCCTCACGGCAGCGAAGACTTAGCCGAGATGCTCAAGGCCGTCGGAGTGAAAAGCGTGGAAGATCTCTACGCCGCCATCCCCGAGGAACTGAGGATCAAGAAGCTTGCCCTGCCCGAAGGTATTTCGGAATACGAAGTCCAAAAGAGACTTTCGGCGCTTTCCAAACGCAACGACTCCAATCTCGTCTGCTTCATGGGAGGCGGTTTTTATGATCATTTCATTCCCGCCGCGGCCGACGCCATCGCCTCCCGCGGTGAATTCACCACCTGCTACACGCCCTATCAGCCCGAAGTCGCGCAGGGAACGCTGCAGACGATGTTCGAATACCAGAGCGGCATGTGCAGGCTCACCGGACTGGAAGTCTCCAACGCCTCCGTTTACGACGGCGGTTCCGCGGTCTTCGAAGCGGCGGCCATGAGCTACCGCGTGACCGGAAGACGCCGTTTCCTGGTCGACGGAACGATCAATCCTATCTACCGCAATATGCTGGAAAGCTACGCCGCCAACATGAATTTCGAGTTCTGCGAGATCAAGGGCAAGGACGGCAAGGCTGACAAGGAAGCGATCAAAGCGGCCCTGGACAAAACGGTCGCGGCGGTCATTCTCCAGAACCCCTCTTTCTTCGGCTGCGTGGACGATTACAGTGATACGGCCCAGGCCGCCCACGAAGCGGGCGCTCTCTGCGTCATGATCTGCTACCCACTTTCTCTTGCTTACCTGAAGACGCCCGGCGAAATGGGCGTTGACATCGCGGTGGGCGACGCCCAAAGCCTGGGTCTTCCCTTGGGCTTCGGCGGCCCGTACCTCGGTTTCATGGTGACGACCCTGAAGCTGGCCCGCAAGATGCCGGGCAGGATCTGCGGCGAAACTCATGACAAGGACGGCAACCGCGGTTTCGTTCTGACCTTGCAGGCCAGGGAACAGCACATCAGAAGGGAAAAGGCCACATCCAATATCTGCTCCAACCAGAACCTCTGCGCCATCACGGCCACCATTTACCTGGCGCTGATGGGCAAGGAAGGCCTCTACGAGGCCGCGGAGAGCAGCGCGAAGAACGCCGCCTACGCCCTCGACAAGCTGACGAAAGTTCCCGGTGTCAAAGCCACTTTCTCTTCCCCCGTGTTCAACGAGTTTGCCGTGACGCTGCCTTGCTGCGCCGGCAAAGTCTGCGAAAAACTTTTGGAATCTGGATTTGCCGGCGGCATCCCGCTGGGCCGTTTCTTCGAAGGCATGGGCAATGTGCTCCTGGTCGCCTGCACTGAAAAGCGCACCAAAGCCGAGATCGACGCCTTTGCCGAAGCTCTTAAAGCCGCAATCGAGGAGGTAAAATAATGAAACTTATCTATGAAGAATCCACGCCCAAAAGACGCGGCGTCATTCCTCCCAAAAGCGGCATAGAGTGCCAGACTTTGGTTCCCGAATCCCTCCGCAGGAAAGAGAAAGCTCCTCTGCCGGAAGTCAGTGAACTGGACGTCGTCCGCCACTACACGAACCTCAGCCGTCTGAACTATTCAGTCGACACCAACTTCTATCCCCTGGGATCCTGCACGATGAAGTACAATCCCAAAGTGAACGAGCAGGTGGCGAGGCTGGAAGGCTTCACGACTCTTCATCCTTATCTTTCCCTGGTCCCCGGCGGACCTGAAAAGGTCCAGGGCGCCCTGGAAGCGATCTATGAGACCGAGCAGAAACTCTGCGAGATCACCGGCATGAAGGCTGTCACGCTCCAGCCCTTCGCCGGCGCCAACGGCGAGTTTACCGGCGTCATGCTGATCGCCGCCTATCACAAGGACAGGGGAGACGTGAAGAGAAGACGCATGCTCATTCCCGACAGCGCCCACGGCACGAACCCCGCCTCCGCCATGATGGCCGGCTTCGAGATCACGCCGATCCCAAGTGACCCCAAGGGCTGGGTGGACCTCAAGGCCCTGGAAGCCGCTTTGGGCGACGACGTGGCGGGCCTGATGCTCACGGCTCCCAACACCGTCGGTCTCTTCGACAGTAACGTCGGCAAGATCAGCGAAATGGTGCACAACGCGGGCGGCCTCATGTATTATGACGGCGCCAACCTGAACGCCATCATGGGCCACGCCAGGCCGGGAGACCTGGGCTTCGACGTGGTGCACCTCAACATGCACAAGACTTTCTCGACTCCCCACGGCGGCGGCGGACCCGGCGCCGGAGCGGTGGGCGTGAAAGAGCAGCTGGTCCCGTTCCTCCCGACTCCCAGAGTCACCAAGAAAGCGGACGGCACCTTCGAGGTCGGCGTCGCCGACTCCACGAAGAGCATGGGTCACATCGCGCCCTTCTTCGGCAACTTCTGCGTCATGCTGAAGGCCTACGCCTACATGCTGCAGCTGGGCGCCGAAGGCATCAGGGAAGCGGCGGGGCTCGCGGTCTTGAACGCCAACTATCTGAAAGCCAAACTTCAGGACACTTACAAGTTCCCCTTCCAGGATCAGATCTGCATGCACGAGTGCGTCTGCACTTCCGAATGGCAGCTTGAGAAGTCCCATGTCAACACCCTTGACATCGCCAAGATGCTCCTGGACAGAGGCTATCACGCCCCCACGGTCTACTTCCCCCTGATCGTCCACGAGGCCATCATGATCGAGCCCACGGAAACGGAATCCAAGGAAACCCTTGACGCTTTCGTGGAATCCATGAAGGAGATCGCCAAGATCACGGAAACGGATCCCGAAGCCTGCCACCGCGCGCCCGAAAGGACGCCCATCGGAAGGATGGACGAAGTGGCGGCCGCCAAGAACATGATCCTGAAGGCGTAAAAAGAAGATGGCAGTCCGCAGAAGCAAGACCGAGGAAGGAATCAGCCCGGAAAACTTCGTTTCCCGGCTGGATTCCCTTGACTTCGGCAACTTCTACGTGCTGCTGGGCGAGGACTACACGCGCGCGGAGCAGTTTTTAGAGACGCTCCGCGCGCGTCTCGTTCCCGCCGGGACCGAGGATTTCGCCCTGGAAGTCATAACTGTGGACAAGGACCACAACGGGGCGGGGGAAATTATCGGCGCCGCGGAGACGCTTCCCTTCATGGGGGGCTTCCGCCTTGTCATAGTGCGCCACGGGGAGGAACTGGACGCCGCGGCCCTGGAATCGTTGGGGGAATACGCCGCGGAGACCTTCGAACACAAGAGGGAGGGCATGCTGCTTGTCATCTGCATGACCAGTTTGGACAAGCGTTTGAAGTTCACGAAGACCCTCATGAAAATGAACGCCATCATCGACTGCGAGCCGGAGCCCATCCGTGATCTCAGGGAATTCGCCGACAAATATTACGGCAAGGACCTGACGCCGGCGGGGGAGAGAGCCTTCTCCGAAATAGTGGGCAGCGACAGGCGCAGGGTTGTGGCGGAAATGGAAAAGGTGAGCCTGTACACCGGGGACAGGAAGGAAATTACGGAAGCCGACGTCATGGCCATTTGCGCGGATTCCAACATACAGGACGAATGGGAATTAAGAAACTGCCTTCTGGCCGGGGACGTGGAGGGGGCTTTCTCCGCCCTCAGGAACATGCGTCTCGACCCTCAGGGGACGGAGGAAGGCATTTTCGCCAAACTCTGCTATATAATCAGCGATCTGCCCCAGGCCGCCCAGGCGGCGGGCAGGGGGGACATGCGGGGGGCCAGGGTCTTCCCGGGCAATCCCCGCTACGGTGAAATAAGACATTTTTTAGGAAATCTTTCAATAGAAAAGCAGCGTTTAGTCTACAGTCTTCTGATGTATCAGATGATAGCTTTCAGAGGAAGCGCCCTCCCCAAGGAGGCCATGGACGACCTGCTGTGTTTGTCGCTTTTGGGTGAGGATGCATGAAAACCAACATTGCGAGATTCTTTTATCTGTTGAGGCTTTTCGCCGACGTGGCCATCGTTCATTTGGCTTTTTATTTCGGATACCACACCTACATGGGGTTCGGCTTCTCCGACAAGTATCTGGCCGCCAACATGCGCACCACGGTCTATTACATGCCCGGCCAGGAGAATTTCTACCTCACCCTGGCCATTGTTTTCTCTTTGTTTTTGGTCAGCTACAACGTTCTCAGGAAATATTACCGCGGCGACAACTCCATACTGAACGTCAAGGAGTACCAGCATATCATTTCCTCCTATCTGTTCGCCGCCGTTTTCACCTGCGCTTTTTATTTCGTCTATTACATATACCTGAACAACATAGAAAAGAGCTTCACCGACAAGCTCTTCTCCCGGCGCATATACTGCTATTCCGTGGCGTACGCCTTCATCATGGTGATCTGCTTCAGGGCCGCCATGAACTGGCTCATCATGAAGCTCCACAAAAAGGGCGTCTTCGTGAGAAACTGCCTGGTTCTGGGAGCCGGCAACAACGGGAAGCTGGTCTCCCGCCGCCTTATGCGCCACACCGCCCACCACTACCTTCCCGTCTGCTTCCTGGACGATTTCATTCCCAAGGGCACTGAGATAGAGATCGAGAAAGGCGGCGCCAAATTGAAGGTGGAGGGGACCGTGGACGATCTGGAGCGGCTCATCAAGGAGCTGGACATCACCTCCGTCTTCTTCTGCATGAGCGAAGCGCCGGCGGAGAAGATCTTCAGCGTCATGGACACCTGCTATTCCCTGAACGTGCCTTTTTATTTCACCCCCAGGCTCTACACCATCCCGCAGGTCATCAGGAGCTATGAGATCGCCGGCATTTTCGTTTTGAGCATCATTCACGATTTCGGGGTCTCCTGGTATTACAATTTCATCAAAAGGGCCTTCGACATCACGCTTTCCATTCTTCTTCTGATTCCTTTCCTGCCGGTGATGCTGCTGGTGGCTTTGGCCATCAAGCTCGACAGCAAAGGTCCGGTGTTCTTCTCCCAGGAGCGCGTGGGCCTGAACGGCAGGAAGTTCATCATGTACAAGTTCCGCTCCATGCGGACGGAAGCCAGCGGTTCGGAAGTCAAGCCCAAGGACGGCAGGGATCCGAGGATCACCCGGGTGGGCCATTTCCTCAGGCTCACCAGCCTGGACGAGCTGCCCCAGATACTGAACGTTTTGAAAGGGGACATGTCTTTCGTGGGCCCCAGGCCGGAGATGACTTTCATCGTCGACACTTACGACAAATGGCAGCGGCTCAGGCTGAAGGTCAAGCCCGGCATCACGGGCCTCTGGCAGATCAGCGCGGAAAGGAACCTGCCCATCCACGAGAACCTGGACTACGACATGTACTATCTTCAGGAGCGCTCACTGCTTCTGGACATAGTCATCATGTTCAAGACTTTCTTCTTCATCGCCAGGGGTATCTGACATGGTAGGGAAATTACGCCGCTTCGGGGCGCTGGCCCTTTTCTTGGTCTCCTTCTGCGGACTTTGGCCCGCGGCGCTTGCCCTTGCGCCCAAGGACGTGAACTACTGCTTCGCGTACCTTGTGACGCTGGCTTTTGTTTTCCTCTTTGCTTATTACGTTCCCAAGAAGGCGCTTTTTTTCCTCTGCTTTCTGATGCCCATGAGCGGGATCTTCTCCCGCTTTTTGGAGATCGGCGCCCATCAGCCGGTCATTTTTCTCGCGCTGTCTTTCTCGCTGGGATATTGGGCCAACAGGCTGGTGACCGGGGAGGGATCGCGTCTTAACAAAGACTTGAAGCTTCCCCTGCTGCTTCTCATGCTGGTGGGCGTCTCCTCCACTTTCTGGACCGCGGCCCGCTACGGCAACTTCATCAGGGGATACGCCACGCCCTTCTTTTACGACAGGGTGGTCAACGTCTCCGGCGACACGGCTTCCCACGCGCTCAGGGTCACTTTCCTGCACGGCTGCCTTTTCCTTTCGCTTCCGGCGCTTTTCTGGTGCGCCTTTTCCATCCTGAAGGAGGTGGGGGAAGAGGAGAGGGCGAATTATGTCTCCCGTCTTTTCAAAGCCCTTGCCATGGGGCTGCTGCCGGTCCTGGCCTTCGCTTTTTACCAGCATTTTTTCAACAGCTCCTTCGCCTTCTGGGGCGATCAGAGCTGGCTGAACGAGAATAGGGTCTCCGGCGGAATGTCAGACCCCAACGCGTTGGGCCTTTTCCTGGCTTTGACGACGCCCGCTTTCCTTTTCTTAGCCTGCAGGGGCAATTGGAAGGAAAAGCTCTTTTTCTTCCCGCTGTCCGCCGCGGCGCTTCTGGCCATGACTTATTCCGGATCCCGCTCCTCGCTTCTTTTCCTTTTCCTCTGCGGGCTTTTCTTGTGCCTCTTCTTCCTTTTGAGATATTTCAAGGCTCGCTCCTTCGGGAAAAAGCAGCTCTTTCTGATCCTGGGCGGCGCCGCGCTGCTAATTATCTTTGCCGCCACGCTGCCCACCATTAAGCTCAACGAGAGGTCCTCGAATCCCGTGCTGGCCAGGGTCGCCCGGCAGCTGAACCGCAGGAAAAGCGAAAAGGGCATTTCTTTCTTCGACCGCCGGGAGATACAGTGGAAGCAAGCCTGGCGCATCTGGAAGGAGTATCCCATGGAGGGCGTAGGAGTGGGCGCGTTCCCGCTGGAGGTCGTCAACTACAACAGGGAAGCGGGGGAGGAGACTCCCAGCGACAACCCCTGGAACCAATACCTGACCTGGGGCGTGGAGCTGGGGATAGTGGGAACTTTGATCTGGCTCATCCTGCTTTTTTTGTTCTTCAAAAAGGCCAGGCCTTCTGAGGCGCTGAAGGGGGATTTTTCCATAAGCGTCGTCATGGGGGCGGGCTTCCTGTCCTTCCTTTTGATCAGCTTTTTCGGAACGCACCTTAACGCTCCGGAGATCTCGGCCCTCGTCGCCCTACTGTTGGCCCTTTATCTCGCCGGCAAAGGGGAGGCGGAAAGCGCTCCCTTGAGGCTCAGGCATCTTTGCGCCGCGGCCCTTTTCCTTGTGGTTTTAAATTCCATTTACGCTTTCGCGGTGTTCGGGGATCTGGGCGCCCAGGAGCGAAGGGAGCGTTTCTTCCTTTCCGACGATTTCGGCCTTTACGCCAAGGAACGCTGGCAGGGGAACGCTTTTCAATACCGCTGGAGCGCCCCCAGGGGCGGCATGCTGCTGGAAGTTCCCGAGGACAAAAGCGTCCTGAAACTCAGGCTGGCGGCGGTCCGGGAAGACGTTTCCAGGGACAACTTCGTGGCGGTCACTTTCTATTACGCCGGGGAACGCTTGGATACCATCGTGCTCACGGAACCCGACTGGCGGGAAATTAAGCTGAACATTTTCCCCTGGCTTCCCAAGAAGGCGCTTCTGTGCTTCGAGGTCAGCCGGGTCTGGCATCCCGATCTGGAGACCAGGGACCTGGGCGTAGCCTTCGCCGAGGACCTTGAATTCACGGACGATTTCTCCCGCCAGGTCCAGGGGCTTCTTTGCTACGAGACCGGAGAGAAAGGGATCCTGGCGGTCATGGGCAAAGGCATCAGCTGGCAGCCCTCTTTCAGAAGCACGATGGTCAGGCTCGATTTCGAGATGCCCATGAGAAAGCCCCTGGAGCCTTTGAAACAAACTTACACTCTCTACCAGGGAAACAAGATCCTGGAGACTTTCACCTTTCCCTTCGACGGCGGGACGCACACTTTTGAAAAGACTTTCCCGGACGACGACAGGAGCGCCCTTTCCCTGCGGGCGGAAAAGCTTGTCAGGACCAAGATAAAGGGCAGCGCGGACCCCGCCGGTATAGGAGGCCGCATTAGGGCCATAGGAGATTTCTGATGCTGTATATCGTCGCGACTCCTTTGGGAAATCTGGAAGACCTGACCCCCAGGGCGCTGAGGATCATGAGGGAAGTCGACGCCATAGCCGCGGAGGACACCCGCCACACGATCCAGCTCCTAAGCCATTTCGGCATACAAAAACCGCTTTTCGCTTTCCATCAGCACAACGAGCGTGAAGCGACGGAGCAGCTGATAGAAAAGCTAAACGAGGGGCAGAACATCGCCCTGGTCTCGGACGCGGGATACCCCTGCATATCCGACGCCGGAAGCTATCTTACGCAGACCTTGCGCGACAGGAACATTCCCTACACCTGCCTGCCGGGAGCCTGCGCCGTCGATCTCGCCCTCGTCCTTTCCGGACTGCCGACCGAGACCTACGCCTTCCTGGGCTTCCTTCCCAGGGAAGGCAAGGAGAGGGAGCAAGCCTTTACAAAGATCGCCAAAAGCGAAGATACTGTTGTGGTTTATGAAAGTCCCTTGCGAGTCGTCAAACTCATAAAAGACCTCAAACCTTATGTAAAGGAAAGAAAGATCGCGCTCCTCAGGGAAATGACCAAGATCCACGAGGAATGCGTCAGGGGAACGGCGGAAGAAGTCCGAAAGGAACTTGAAGCAAGAACGGAAGTGAAAGGGGAGTGCGTGCTTGTTATAGAAGGCAGAAAAGAAGAGACGCAAGAGCAAAGCGAAAATATCGGGGACGCCGTCAGAAAAGTTCTTCTTCTGAAAAAGAAAGCCGACCTTTCGCTTTCCCAGTCCGCCCAGGCGGTGGCCCTAATCACGGGGCACAACAGGAAAGAACTCTACAAACTCGCCCTGGAACAGGAAGAATGAGCGAAGACGCGATCATAGAAAACGACAAGCTCTTCCAGCCCGAGACCGGAACCGTCGTAAAAATAAGCCCTGACGGCAGGGCGACAGTCCGCCTATCCCGCACCAAGGCCTGCGAATTCTGCGGCCAGTGCTCCGTTTCCGCGGAAGACGGCATGATGGAACTGACCGCCGATATCCCGGAAGGCGAATCTATCAGCGTCAACGACAAAGTTAGGATCGACAAAAAGCCCAAAGTTCAAACTAGGGCTATCCTGCTTCTTCTTGTGCTGCCGCTTATAGGCCTGCTTCTCGGAGCGGGCATAGGATATCTCGCCTTTTCCCCGAAAGAGCCCCTGATCGCCCTCACAGCCCTTCTGGGCCTAACCCTGGCCTTCGTCATCTCCACTATATTAATAAGAAGAAACAAATGGCACCAAGGCGCCGGCCTAACCCTGAAAAAACTATGAAGAAAAGACACTTTTTCATCCTCGCGGCAATGATCGCGCTGACTCCTCTCTTCTCCTGCGGAAAGGGGATCCACAACAGACTGAACGGGCACCAGGAAAGGGTTATTAAAAGCGAATTGAAAAACGAACAGAAAAAGAGCGGTGAGAAGATCGCCGCGGACAATTTCGATTGCCATTTTTTCTCGCCCGTTCCGGAGAGCGTTTTCAAGAAAATGGAAGGCAAGTCCTTTCCCAAGGACTGTCCGGTGGACATAAAGGAACTGACGTACATGAAATTCAGCCATTACGGCTTCGACGGCAAAACACACACCGGAGAACTGGTGGTCAACAAGGCGGTCGCGAAAAAGCTCACGCGCATCTTCCACCAGCTCTATGAGGCGAAATACCAGATCGAGAAGATAAAACTGATCGACGAATACGGCGCCGACGACGAGGCCAGCATGAGCGACAACAACACCTCCGCCTTCTGCTACCGGAAGATCGCCGGCTCGACCAACCTCTCCGTGCATGCCAAAGGTCTTGCCATCGACATCAACCCCCTTTACAATCCCTGCGTTCACTATAAGAACGGCAAGATCTCGAAGGTCGAGCCCAAGAACGGGCAAGCGTACGTTGAAAGGGCGGCGAACGACCCGAGAAGGATCAAGAAAGGGGACTTCATCTACAAGCTTTTCGTCACCAACGGCTTCACCTGGGGCGGCGACTGGAAGACCCTTAAAGACTACCAGCACTTCGAGTACGATCCGGAAAAAGAATGACCTCCGGCCGCCCTCGGCGGCCTAACTTTGGCCGCGGCATCCCCGGGAATTCCCCGGGGATTTTTTTCGCCCTCCAGCGGGCGCGGGCGGGTGCGTATGGCATTTCTATCGCTTATGCTATAATAAAATATTAAACAAAAAATAAGGGTAGAAAAATGAGTAAAGTGAAAAGAGTAGCGGTCATCCCGGGCGACGGGACGGGACCGGAAGTCATAGGCGAGGGGCTTAAGGTCATCAAGGCCGTTTTGCCCAGCTGCGGCTGCGACATCGAATTCAAGCATTTCGATTTCGGCGGCGAAAGGTACATGCGGACGGGGGAGACTCTGCCGGATGGCGCCATCGAGGAGCTGAAGACTTTCGACGCCATTTACCTCGGCGCCATCGGACACCCGGACATCAAGCCGGGCATTCTGGAAAAAGGCATTCTGCTGAAGCTCAGGTTCGAGCTTGACCAATATATCAACTTAAGGCCCGTCCGTCTTTTCCCGGGCGTTGAGACGCCCCTCAAGGGCAAAGGCCCGGAGGACATCGATTACACCGTGGTCAGAGAGAATTCCGGCGACGTTTACACCGGCATGGGCGGCGCCATGATGGTGGGCACCAAGGACGAGGTCGCGACGCAGGTCATGGCTTACTCCAGAAAGCAGGTGGACCGCTGTTTGCGCTACGCCTTCGAGTATGCTAGGAAATACGGCAAGGCGGCCAGGGGCAAAGCGGATAAAAGCAAACTCGCCCTGGTGGGCAAGTCCAACGTTCTGACCTACGTCTTCGACATGTGGAACAGGGCCTTCGCCGAGATCGGCGAGGAATATCCCGACATCAAGAGAGAATATTACCATGTGGACGCCACCACGCTTTATCAGGTGGCCAGCCCCGAGATGTTCGACGTGGTGGTGACGACGAATCTGTTCGGCGACATCATCACCGACCTGGCGGCCATCACCCAGGGCGGCCTGGGCGTGGCGGCGGGCGGCAACCTGAACCCCGAGGGCGTTTCCATGTTCGAGCCCATCGGCGGCACGGCGCCCATGTGGACCGGCCAAAACAAGATCAACCCCCTGGCGGCCATCTGGTCCGGCGCGATGCTTCTGCAGAGCCTGGGCGAAGAGAAGGCGGGGGACGCCATCGTCGAGGCGATAGGGGACACCACGCCGAAGATGAAGAGCATGGCCGCGGGACAAATGGGATACAGCACCACGGAAGTTGGCGACCTGGTCGCCGAAGCCGCTTTAAAGAGATTAAAATAAGGAGAAAATAAATGAAGAGAGTCGCAATTGCCGGCGCCACGGGCGCCGTGGGAACCGAGATGCTGAAGACGCTGGAAAAGAGAAATTTTCCCGTGTCCAGCCTCAAACTTTTGGCTTCCGAGCGTTCCGTGGGACGCAAATTAGTTTTTAAAGGCAAAGAGATCGCGGTCGAGCTTCTGAGGCCCGAGGCCTTCGACGACGTGGATATCGTTTTATCCTCCACTTCGGGAACGCTTTCCAAGCAGTTCTCTCCGGCGGCGGTCGAGAGAGGCGCGGTGGTCGTGGACAACACCTCCGCCTTCAGGATGGATCCCAAGGTGCCCCTGGTGGTTCCGGAAGTGAACCCCGAGGACATCAAGTGGCACAGCGGCATCATCGCGAATCCGAATTGCTCCACCATCATCGCCAACGTTCCCCTGTTCCCGATTTACAAGAAATTCGGCCTGAAGAGATTCGTCTCCTGCACGTACCAGGCGGTCTCCGGCGCCGGCGCCTGGGGCATCGAGGAACTCAGGGAACAGACGAAAGCCTATCTCGCAGGCGAACCCATCGTCAAGAACAAGTTCCCGCACCAGATCGCCTTCAACGTCTTCTCGCACAATTCGGCCATCGGACCCGACGGCTTCAACGAGGAAGAGGCCAAGATGATCAGGGAGACTAGGAAGATCTTCCACGACGACTCAATTACCATCAGCGCCACCTGCGTCAGAGTCCCGGTCTTCCGGGCGCACACGGAAGCGCTGCACTGCGAGCTGGGTAGGAAAGCCACCCCGGACGAGATCAGGGAAGTTTTGTCCACCGCTCCCGGCGTCAAGATAATAGACAACGTTCCTAACAACCATTTCCCCATGCCCATCGAATCCACCGAGGAATACGAGGTGAGAGTGGGCCGCATAAGGGAGGACTACCTTTTCGACAACGGCATCGCCATGCTTGTTTCCGGCGACCAGCTGCTGAAGGGCGCCGCCCTGAACGCCGTCCAGATCGCGGAATTGCTTTTGAATCTTTAACCAACATACAAGGAAAAAATTATGCAGGAAACCAATGCTTTAACGACCGCGGGCGCCAATCTGAGGGCCCTCGTCGACATCCCCGGAGCTCCCGGCTGGGTCGACATGATCGTTCTGATCCTGGGACTGATCTTCGCGACGATCATCATCAACTTGATCATCACTTTGATCGGCAACATCATCTCCAGCTTCAAGCCCCATAAGCGCACGGTCATATCGCTTGTCGTGGTGGTCTTCCACGTCCTGATGTGGCTGATCTTCATCACGGTCTGCATGACCGTCATCGGCGTCGACTTCGTTCCGCTGCTGGCTTGCCTGGGCGTCGGCGGCATATCCTTAGGCATCGCGCTGAAAGATTCCATCGCCAGTTTGATGGCCGGCATCACTTTGATCGTGGGTGAAGTCTTCGTTATAGGCGACGTCATCAACGTGGCCGGCGTGGAAGGCGAGGTGGAGGAGATCACCATCCGCTACACCAAGCTTCTGGCGGGCGGCGAGAGGATCTACGTTCCGAACCTTTCCATCGTCAACTCAATAGTCGTTCTGAAGAAGTCCGTGAGGCTTCCGAAGGCGCAGGCGTAACGATTAGGCGGGCATGGCCGAGTTTAAAAACGAGTTCAGCTGGTCTTTCAGCAAGGCTAAGGATTTCTCGGCCTGCCCGCGAAGGTATTATTGGGAAAGGTACGGTTCCTGGGGCGGCTGGGAGAATATGGCTCCCCAGAAGGTCAAGGACGCTTACCGTCTGAAACACATGAAGAACCGCTACGCGCTGGTGGGGATCGCCGTCGATCTGGCCGTGAAAGAGGCCGTCGCCAAGATCCAAGCCGGGGAGGAGGTGACCTTCGAGGAGGCTTACAAGACCGCCAGGGATTATCTCGTGAAAGTCTGGTACGAGCATCAGAAAAAAGACTACGAGAAAAATCCCAAGCGCTCCACCTGCATCAGGGACCTCTATTTCTCGGAGTTCTTGATCGGCGACGATGAGTCCCGCCAGGCCTGGGGAGACTTCATCAAGGAGAGGCTGACCGTCTGTTTGGAAAATTTCTTCGGCATGATCCTCCCCAAATTAAGGCCTTATTTGGCAAACGGGGAGATCATCCCCATAGGCGGGGAGGGCATCCAGTCGGAAAGTTTTACCATAGGGGGCGTCAAGATCTACGCCGCGCCGGATTCCGTCATCAAGACCGAAGACAAAATTTTGATCGTCGACTGGAAGACCGGAAAGCAGCAGCAGTATCACGAATACCAGGTGAGAGTATACGGCATCTGGGCCCAGAAGAAGCACGGCATCCCCGCCCATATGATCGAACTGGCCCTGGTCTATCTGCCGGACGGAACGTGGAAAAACGTTCCTTACGACGAGGACAGGGACAGCGAGACCTTCAAATACATAAGCGAAAGCGTGGAGTGCATGCGCGACAAGCTCAAGGGAAGGGACATCGAATTGAACGAGCCTCTCAACATGGAGGAGTTCGAGCAGACCGGCTGTCTGGAGGAATGCGCGCGGTGCAATTTCGTGGAATTATGCCAAAGGACTTTCACGCTCGCTTTAAAGGATGAGAGCTGATATGGAAAAGGAAAAAAAGAAGAAAAAACGCAGCTTCATGAGCAGGCATCCCAGGATCCGCTCCGTGGCTTACGGGACGTATGCTCTCCTTTTCTGCGCCCTCGGTATCTTAATGTTCCCCCTGGGCCTTATCCCCAGATCCTGGACCTACAAGCTGGGGCGCTTCTTCGGACTGCACGTCACCTACCGGATCATCAGGCGCAAGTGTTTCCTGAATTTCTTCTACGTCTACGGCGACAGGATGAACGAGAAGCGCGCGCGGGCCTTGACGAAGAATGTGGCGGTCAACGTGACTTACAGCGCCCTGGACTGCTTCTACCTTTGGGTCTTCAAATGGCGTTACAGAAAATACGATCCGGTGGAGGAGTGGAGCGACTGGAGCGTCGTCAGCAAGAGCATGGAGGCCGGGCACGGCGTCATCGTGGCCACGGCGCACTACCATTGCTTCGAAGTCATGCCGGTGCATTTCTGCTACACCAGGCAGGGTTTCGACGGCGGCGTCATCGCCCGCACCTTCCCCTCGCCCCTGGCCGTGAAGATTTACACCTGGCTCAGGAAGCGCTACAACATCCTCTCTTTTTACAACGACGCGAAAAGCATCATCAGAACGCTGAAGAGAGGCCGCGTGGTGGGGGTGCTGCCGGACCTTTACGCCAAGCGGAAGTACAAAGTGCCAACCACGTTCTACGGAAAGCCAACCACCACCTTCGACATTCATTTCAGGCTGGCGGCCCTGGCGGACTGCCCGGTGGTCCCGGCGTTTCTGATGCGCAAGAAAAGAATACCCTGGAAATACGGCCTCTTGTTTTATGACCCCATAGTCCTTCCCAAGAAGCCCAGCGAAGAAATGGTGGATCAGTGCGTCCAGAAGCTTTCTGAGGTCTTCGAATATCACATACGCCGTTATCCCACCGGCTGGATCTGGTTCCACAACAAATGGCGGATATTCTGACCCTTTTTACGCTATAATCAATTAAGGATAAAATATTTATGGGAGAAATTAAAAACAGCTTGGTCTCTGTCTGCGTCATGGCGGGAGGAATAGGCGAGCGCTTCTGGCCTCTCTCCAGGATCATGCGTCCCAAACAGCTTCTTGCCATCACCGGGGAGAAGACCATGCTCAAGGAGACGGTCCTGCGCCATCAGGCCATCGCTTCCCCAGAAAATATTTACATCGTGACCACCGGCGCCCAGGCCGACCTCATCAGGAAGGAGATGAAGGAGCTTCCCCAGGGCAACGTCATTCCCGAACCCTGCGGCCGCAACACCGCTCCCTGCGTGGCCCTGGCCGCGGCGCTCCTTTATAGGAAAGATCCCGAAAGCGTAATGGTGGTGGTCTCCGCGGACCATCATATCCCGGATGTCCAAGCCTACGCCGAGACCATAAAGGACGCCGTCAGCCTGGCCGTCCAGGAGAGCGTTCTGGTGACCGTGGGCGTCGTCCCGCGCTACCCCGAGACCGGCTACGGCTACATCAAAGGTGAGACAGAGATCAGCTATCCCGGGCTGACCAAGGCCTGGAAGGTCTCCCGCTTCCTGGAGAAGCCTCCCCTGGAAGTGGCCGAGAAACTTTACAAGACCCCGGGCTTTTTCTGGAACGCCGGCATGTTCGTTTTCCAAACGAAGGATATCCTGAAGGCTTACGAGGAATTCATGCCTGAATCCTGGGAAGATCTGAAAAACATCATCGCGAAAGCCGGGACCGAAGAGGAGCGTGAGGCCGTGGAGTGCTATTACGCCAAGGTCACCAAGATCTCCATCGACAACGCCGTTATGGAGAAGGCCTCCAACGTGGCGGTCTGCGCCGCTTCCTTCGAATGGAACGACGTGGGCAGCTGGACTTCCGCCTCCGCCCACTGGCCGAAGGACGAAGCCGGAAACCACCTGAAAGGGGAGGTCAAGCTTCTGGAGGCCGGGGACTGCATCGTGGGCAATTACGCCGAAGGCTTGGTGGGCGTCATAGGCTTGAAGGACGTGGTGGTCATAAGGACCGCGGACGCGACCCTGGTCTGCGCCAGGGACAAGGTCCAGGACGTCAAAAAACTTTTGGAAGGCATAGACGAGAAGTACCGCTGATGCGCATTCTGGCTGTTGACATAGGCACCGTGAGAACAGGACTCGCCATATCGGACCCCCTGGGCCTGACGGCCCAGCCTCTGCCCACCGTTCCCGGAGGCAGCCCGAAGGTCAACGCCAGGAAGATCCTCGAGCTTGTGGCGAAATACGCCGAGGAGACCGACGAAAAGCGTCGGATCGGAACGGTCATTCTGGGGAACCCCGTCATGCTGAACGGAAAGCCCGGCGAGAAGAGCAGGGATTCGGAGGAATGCGCCAGGCTTCTCAGGGAATATTTGAAGCAGAAGATCGCCTATCCCGTGGAGGTTTTGCTGAAGGACGAGCGCCTCACCTCCGTGGCGGCGGAGCGCTTCATGCTTCAGGGCGACGCCCGCAGGAACGTCAGGAAGGAAAAGAAAGACCAGGTGGCGGCCCAGCTCATTTTGGAAAATTATCTGGAGAGCAGAAGGAATGAAAAGCAGGATCTTTAAATTAAGCGCGCTTTTCGCATCTCTGTTCCTGGGAGGCTGCATGCTGCCCCGCATGTTCGTGGCGGCGTTCATTCCTTTCCAGAGATTCATGATCTGGGGAGCCGCTATGGCCGCCCGCTACGGAGCGCCTCTGGTCATGCTGATGGTGGACGCTTCGCCCTCCGCCGCTCCTACCCTGGGGCCTCGGGACGAAATGCGCGAGCCGTACTACTACGACGAGAGGATCGCGCCGGAACTTTTGGACGCCAATCTTTTGGCGAAAGTTTACATTATCGACTACCGGCAGGTGGGGGAAAATGATTACGCCGAGCTTCTGAAGGAGTTCGCATCCCGCGGATACGGCGTCAGCGTGGCGCCGCTGGGAGGGGAGGAGGAAGCCCTGGCTGCGGAAGAGATCCTTTCCGCCAGGGGAGTGGAAACGGAGCGGGGAATGCCTAATAAAACTGTGAAAAACGAAATGACCGGAGGTAAGTTATGAGATTTTTCTTTTTCCTGGTGGTTTTGGCCGTTATCGGGATCGTCGTTTTGCATAAGTATCAGGAGAGCCACCCTTCCAAGGGGCTTTTCAGCTACGATTTCGCCGAGAAAGCACAGGAGGAGGAAAGGAAACCCTCCTATTACCGGGTATTGAACGTTTACAGCGGGACGGACTTCATGCTTTTGCGGGACAACGTCGAGACGCAGTATTTCAGCCTGGTGGACCTGGACTGCCCGGGGCCCGATCCCAAAACGGTCTCGCCCGAGATATGGGGCGGCGTGAAAAGCAGGGAAGAGCTGGCCAAAATAGGCCGCGAGGCTTTGGAGTTTTCGAAAGAACAGCTGGCTTCCATGGGCAGCTTCAGAGCGTCCGCCAGGAAAAAAGGCGAAATGAAAGGGCTGGTTTACCTCCAGGGCGACATTTCCATGACCAACGGTTCCTCCCTGGCCAGGGAGCTGATCCTAAGAGGCTTCGCCAGCGGCAAAAAGGACGCTTTGGTGAGCTATCAGACCTATGAGGACCAGGCCAGGACGGAGGAACGGGGCGTCTGGAGCCACAAGCTTCCCTTGAAAGACAGGATAAAGATAGATGTCTTCATCGCCGAAAAAGTCCTGGATTTTTCCACCCACAATCAGAAAGCCTCCATGACCAAGGATATCCTGGAATCCACCACCAGCGAGGAAAAAGCCGCGGTGGTCAACATGAGCGTATCCATTGCGCCTCCCCTGACCAGGGATTACGAATTCGAGGTCAAATGCGATTTCATGATGGAGGAGGTCACGGGCTATTCCGAAAAACTGAAAAAGGACACCAGGGTCTTCAAAGAGCTGGAACACAAGAGCGAACGCTTTCTGGTCTCCGACCTTTCCACGAACCTGACGGTGCGGTCCTCGAGCTACGAGATGAGCAATATCCTGAGAGGGGGGAGAAGTTTCAGGCAAGGCGTTTTCTGCAGTTCCTGCGTCTGCACCATCCTTTTGGACGGGGAGGTCATAAAAAAGGAGAACAAGCTTTTTTAGAGAACTTTCCTTTGGTTACAATACGGCAAATTCGGGATATTTTCTTTTGATATTCCGAAAGAAAGAGGGGTTTTGATAGAATAGCAAAGTGAAAATTTTAAGAAACGGTGCGTATATGAGAAGAGCTATTGAAATTACGTCCGCCAGGCCGAGAGGCGTAGCCCTGCTGGCTGTCCTGACCGTGCTGACTGTATTGAGTCTGCTGGCCGGCAGCTTTGCTGTTTCCATTTCCATTGACGAAAGCGCTTCCCGCCAGACCCAGGCGGAGCTGGCTTTGAGGATGCTTTACACCAGCGGCGCCGCCCATGTGAAATCCTCCCTTATGGCCGCGGCCCTTTCCGACAGCGGAAGCCCCGGCGACATGCTCTCCCAGACCAAGGCCCTGCAGCCCGCCGGCAAGGACGGCTTCGGTCCCTGGGTGTACGTCAAAAACGAGAACGGCGACGCCATCGGCCGCTACCGCGTGAAAGTGGAGGACGAGGCGGCGAAGCTGAACATCAACAAAGCCTATCTCGTGGAGAAATCCAAAGGCTCCGGCTGGGACACCGGCGAGATCTCCATCACGGAGGCCCTGGGCGTTTCGCCCTTGGCGGCCAAGACCATCCTGAGCTACAAGTACGGCCATGACGGAGTTCCCGGCGACCGCGGCGACGACGACCGCAACAACGCGCTTCTTATGACCGACGGCTTGGACAACAACGCCAACGGCATCATTGACGAATACGACGAAGGCGTCAACGACCCCGGAGAATATCTGGCATCCAGGCCCCGCGGCGACGACAGGGCCTTCACCACCTTGAGGGAAGTCATGCCCTTCCTCCTGGAGTCCGACAATTTCAAGAAACTCAGCGAAGCCAGCCAGGAATACGCCGTGAGGGAGCTTTACCGCAGGGCCACCCTGCATTCCGTGGACATGCCCGGTTCCAAGACGCTGCCCACCGACGCGCCCTCTGAAATAAACTCTATCACGGGCGCTGAGCTGCGCCGCCGCCTCAACACCATGCGCCGTCCCGTGGAAGGACAATCCCGCGCCAGAAACCAGCTGGCGGCCAACATGATCGACTACCGCGACGAGAACCACGTCATGACGACTCTGGGCAGCGACATCTACGGCGCGGAGGCCATTTGCTTCAACGAAGTTCTGGCCAACGAAGACTCCATGACCTTCTGGGTCAGGGACTCCTCGGCCACCGACGGATTGGTGAGGGACTGGGTGCACGCCAAATACTGGGAAGACCAGTACGCCTCCAAGGACAACTCCCGCCTTATGCACTGCCCCCTGTGGTATTACTGCTGCATAACCGACAAGGTCATAAACCACAAGCTGTTCTGGCACCATTCCGTCAGAATGAACAGCACCTGGAAGCTTATCGTTTCGCCCAACAACACCTCCGAAGGGCATATCGACGTCCACTCCGGCACCTTTACAATGCCTGACGGCCCCGGCGAAGCGCAATCCTCCGCCAACCCCCGCTTCCTCAACTGCGACGGCGACGCCTGGGGCGGATCGAACCCCAGCCAAAGCTATCGCGACACTTACATGAAGCTCATCAAAATGATGGAGCGCCGCGGCAAAACCACCTCGGGACACATGAAGTTCGAGGACGACATGTTCAAAAACATGTACGCCGTTTTCTGGGGCTGGCGCGGCGCCAAGCAGCTGGGCCAGTTCAAGGTCACCAGCTCCTCCGGACACAAGATCAAGATAAACAACAACGAGGTCTCCACCGGCAAGCTGCTCTCCTCCCTCTGCACCGAAAACGAGATCACCAACGGCGCTTCGCTGGCCGTGACTTTCCTGGCCTGGTCCCAGGGCATCTCCGCCATTCTTCCCAGAGTCAACTGGTACCATTCCGTGCGCCGTCCCGAGGGCGTGGGCCGCTATTACAAAGTGCTTGTGACCAACGACCCGGTGGACTCCTTCAAGGGCTACAACTGCCGCACCCTGGGCGTGACCGGCAAAGCCTCCAGCAACAAGCTTATCCTGGAAGAGGAGAAAGCCTGGGAATACAAGGACGGCAAGCCCCAGAAGATAGACTCCACGGGCTGGATGGACGTCATCGTGAAATCCAGCGAAAAGGTCAAGCACGAATCCAAGCAGTACCAGTCCCTGGGCTACATAAGGCTCATAGCGCCGGAAGTGGTCGAGATGTACAACGCCTCCGAAACGGCGGTCTCTTTGGCCAACTGGAAAGTCGTCTGCAACACCGGTACCATGGCCACGGAGATCGGCAACATCAAAAGGACCACCTACTACGACAAGAGGGCCGGCGGCCGCATCATCGACGACAACCCCGCGGTGATGCCCAGGAGCCACTTCTATCTCGTGAACGACGCCGAGCTTTTCGACATGCGCTACGGCAACGGCGACCAGCTCTGGGGCTCCGCCGCCACGGAAGAGATCCCGGTCTTCGAGATGGACAGCAAGCACTGGGGCATTTCCTTCAAGCTGAAGAGAGTTGACGCCGACCAAACGGACTTTTATTTCTACATCGACGCCGGCCACACGGTCCTGGACAAGAAGCTTTTCCAGGGCGAATCCATCAGGCTCGTCTATGAGGGCGAGGAGAACGACCCCCGCTCCTGGCACGGCAGGATCTTCCCCCTGATGTGGTGGGAAGCCGAGAACGGCCGCCGCATCAGAGTTTGGAACGAATACGCCCGCTACACCGTCAACAAGCCTCCCGTCAGGAACTGCGAAGTCATGTTCCTGGGACTGCCGGCCCGCGGCGGCATCGTCTCCCTGACCCTGAAGAACGAATACAACCAGGTCACGGCCCGTACCGTGGAATACGGTTCCGTGGATGTCAAGGAAAAAGGCTACAGCACGGAAAAAGAGGACCCCACCCATTACAAGTGGGTGAAGAGGTCCACGCCCACCATCGGCGGCACGGAAAACATTGCCCTCAACACCGCCATGCGCGGCAAAAAAGACCGTCCCACCTGGATCAAGAACGGCCCCTTCGGCAGCGTGGCTGAAATGGGAATGGTCAGGACCGCAAACGACTTTGAGAACCTGGGCACCGCCGGGGGAGAAGCCTCCGGCAGGCAGAACATCGGCAACCTTTCCGACTATTTCTGCGTCGGCGCCCTCAGGCTGAACGCCGTGGACGGCAACGTGGAGATGAAAGGCTGGGACACCGCCAAGTACGAGGTCAACCGTTTCGACGGCTCCATGATCGGCGCCAAGGACGCCCAGTGGGAAATAGACCAGTGGAAGGGACACACCATGCGCTATCTGACGGGCCCATTGAGAGGGGAGTCCTTCGCCATTCACGGCAACAGCACCAGAAGCTTGAACCTTGTCACGGATGACAACAAGAACGCCCCGCGTTCCGTGCCCAAGAGACTTTTGAACAGGCCCAACAAGGGCGACGAATTCTGCATCGGGCCGGGCTATCTTACGCCTTTGTGCTACACCAGGAAAGCCAACCAGGAAGGAGAATGGACCTGGCACGACGCCATCCCCGTCAAGGGCACCTACAACCTTTACGTGTACGGCCTCAACGACGCCATCTCCACCACCGAGTTCCTGGAAGAGAACTACAACTCCTCCCTGGACGTGGATCTCTGGAACTATACGGAAAGCAGGTGGGACAACCTCTGCAAGCGCAAAAAATACTCCAAGGAAGACAGCTTCCTGGCCGGCAGCATCACCCCGGACAACATTTCCGACAACGGCGACATCAGGATGCGCCTGACCTCCCACGACGTCGTCGACAACACCAAGATGGTGGAGGCCGCCAAGGGCAGGATCCCTCAGCCTTCCCGCACGGGTTACGCCTGGTTCAACTATGTTATGATCAGCCCCGTCCCGGTGGTCGGCAGAGTTAATTTCAACACCGCCTCCAAGGAACTTCTGGCCGCCATGCCCGGCATCAACATGACCCTTGCCAAAAACATCTACGAAGGTCTGGACGAAAACGGCAAGCCCACCCTGAAGCCCTACAAGCAGCCCTCCGACATCATGAAGGTCAAGGGCATGAAGCTTGACACATACAAGCGTTTCGCCAACCTCATCTGCATCGACTCCTACGTTTACACCGCCCAGATCGAAGCGGAGCTTTTCGAGGACATCGACCACGACGGCACCTACACTCCCGAGATCGACAAGCAGACCGCCGTGGGCTTGAGACACTATATCTTAAAGAGCAACCCCGGCTCGGACATCGAGCACTGCGTGGAAGAACTGGAGGAATTCTAATGAGCGGACTACCCCTTACCAACGACAATTTCGAAGCCGAGGCCCTGAACTATGAGGGCAATGTCATAATCGATTTCTGGGCCGTCTGGTGCGGCCCCTGCAAGGCCTTCATGCCCATCGTGGAAGCTTTCGCGAATGAACACCCTGAGATCAAGTTCTGCACGGTGAACGTCGACGAGGCCCCGGAGATCGCCGAACGCTATGAGATCATGAGCATACCGACTTTGGTGTTCCTTAAAGGAGGGGAGTTGAAAGAGATCTCCGTCGGCTCCCTTCCTCCCAAAGTCCTCGAGGAAAAAGCCGCGAAAGCCTTCGCATGACATTTTTCGCAAAAGACCTGTGGCCGTCAGTTTTGGCGGCCTTTTTAATTAGCGCCTCCGTCTCGAGGCTGCTCGCTTATCTTTATGTGAAAAAAGGCTGGTGCGCCCCCAGCCGCACGGGCGGCGCGATGCCTCTGACGGGCGGGATAGGGATAGTGTGCAGTTTGCTTCTGATGCAGCTTCTGTGGTTTATCAGCGTTTTTTGGCGAGATCTTGGAAACAGACCAGACGCTGCTAAGTTTTTTTTACTTGGTGTTTTCTTTAATAATTTTTTTCCTTTTTTCCTTGCCTATCTTTATTTTGCCCTGGGTCTTTTGGATGATATTTATCATTTTAGACCAAAGCCGAAACTCCTTGGCTTTGCAATAGTTCTCGCTATTTATGCGGCTTTTCAAACAATCCATGTTAACACGTGCAGCCACATATATACTTTTGACTATGTTCGAATCCTTATAATAATGGCCGGTACTTTCTTTTTCGCCAATTCCTACAATTTTTTGGACAACGCCAACGGACATTGCGCCTGTTCCTTGCTTGGTTTGTTTTTGGCCTTGCTTTTATTGGAACCGGAAGGATTGAGCGTGCGTTCAGACCCTGTATGGTTATCCACAGTTGTGTATTTCGGATGCTCAATTCTGTCTGGAGCGCTTCTCGGTTTCCTATTTTGGAACTTTCGTAAGAAAGCAAAACTTTATCTCGGCGACGCCGGCAGTCTTTTTTTGGGAGCCAGTGCTTTTTTGCTGGCAATGCGGAGCTATTACGTTTATAAATTTACAAACGTTAATTTTCCATATCAAGCTTCGGCTCAGGAATTTTTGCTTTGCGTAAATTTCTTTCTAATTCTTTTTGCTTATCCGATCTACGACACCTGCGCGGTAATGTTCCTTAGAGTCCTGAGGGGACAGAACCCGACCATCGGCGGGCAGGACCATTATTCGCACCGCCTAATGCGCGGCGGATTCCCTCTGTGGCTGGTTAATTTGATTGCTTTCACGGCGGCGGGCATTCTGCCTGTCCTGTTCATAAAGCTCCCTGAAGGAGCGATCTTTTTCGCCTCTTTCATCATTTGGGCGTTTTTGCTTTTCCTCGACGTTTTGGCCGCTTTTTTGCGGAAAAGGGGAGAAGGGGAGCGCTGTCTCTCCTGAACGGGCCTTTTTCGGCCTGTTCATTGACTTTTCGGGGCTTATTTTATATCATTTCTAATAAGTTTTATACCGTGGAAAAATATCTCCGGCGGCGCGAGTCAGCACACGGGTCCCCATTATGTTGTGGGGAGACGCGATCCAACCGGATTATCCAATGAGGAACAATGAAACTAGGATTAACAACCGCAAGTTTCAACGCGGCTATCAAAGGCGGCCGCATGAATTTGGTGAAGATCATCGAATTCGCCGGCGGAGCCGGTTTTGAAGGCCTTGAAATCATCAATGTCAGGGACCCCTGGCCCAAGGACATCAGCGACGACATCAAAGTCAATCTGGTCCGCATGCGCGAGAAAAAGCAGCGTTACTTCGCCTACGGCGTGAGTTTCGACCTGGCTGTCTCCGACGACACGGAAAGATGGCACATGATGAACAAAGTCAGGGAAGCGATCCTTCTGGCTTCCGTTACCAACGTCAGCAACGTCACCCTTTACGGCTGCCTGGCGGAAGAAGGCGCGACTTTCGAAGCCCGCAAGGACGTTTTGGTCAAGACCATCAAAGACTGCCTTGACCTGGCCGAAATGAAGCACATCACCCTCTGCCTTGTCAACGACAACGCCGAGCTCAGCAAGACTGCCAACCTGAAGGCTGTCTGCGAGGAAGTGAACTCTCCCTCCTTCAAGCTCTGCCTTGATCTGGCCGGGATCGCCCTCAACGACGAGGACCCCGTGGAAGCGCTCAAGGCTCTCTCCCCCTACGTGGCCGAAGTCTTGGTGACCGACGTCAAGGAAGCGGAAGAAGGCTGTGAAAACGTCGTCGAAACTCCTTCCGGCAAGAAGCTGACCGGCTGCGTGGCGGGCGAAGGCATCGTCCCGCTGTCCGGCGCCATCGCCCTTTTGCGTCAGCTTTCCTTCGAAGGTTTCGTCAGCGTTTGCTACAAGGGCTCCGAGGAACCCGTGGTGGGCGTGGAACGCTGCGCCGCCAATCTCAAGAAACTTTTGAGCGAATAACGAGGTGAAAATATATGGCTACTAAAATCAGATTAAGAAGAACCGGCACGACCAATCTTGCCACCTTCCGCATCGTCGCCGCCGACGAGCGTTCCCCCAGGGACGGTCGTTTCCTTGAAACGCTGGGCTCTTACGATCCCCGCAAGGAAGGCGATGAGAAAGTTCAGCTGAACGTGGAACGCGCCCAGTATTGGGTGAACGTCGGCGCTCAGGTGACTCCGAAGGCTATTTCGCTTTTGAAGTCCAAAGGCGTCGTATTCCCGAGCAAGGCCACCAAGAAAGCGAAAAAGGCCGAGCCCCAGGAATAAGGACTTTTGAGTCCTAATTGAAGTTTTGATCTTTGTATGAAAATCGATGTGCTGACCCTTTTCGTGGATTCCCTGAAGGCGTATCTCAACGAGAACATCGCCGGAAGAGCCATGGAAGCGGGTCTTTTGGAAGTGGGCCTTCACGATTTCCGCGAATACACCCACGACCGCCATCGCACGGTTGATGATTCGCCCTACGGCGGGGGACCGGGAATGCTTCTGAAGCCCGCTCCCATCTTCGAGGCCCTGGACGATCTGGATCTCTGGAAGGCTCACAAGATCTTCCTGACACCCAGCGGCAGGCCCTTCGACCATCAGACGGCTCTCAGGCTCTCGCAATGCGGCCATCTCATGATCCTCTGCGGTCATTACGAAGGCGTGGACCAGAGAGTGAGGGACGCGATGGACGAGGAGATCTCCATAGGGGATTACGTCCTGTCGAACGGCTCCGTGGCCGCCATGGTCATAATAGACGCCGTCACAAGGCTGATCCCGGGGACCCTGGGAAACCAGGAAAGCGCCGAGAACGATTCCTTCTGCGACGGGCTGCTGGAGTTTCCCCAGTACACCAGGCCGGAGGAATACCGGGGACTTAGAGTCCCGGAGGTTCTTTTGAGCGGCAATCATCAGCTAATCGCCAAATGGAGAAGGGAAAAGCAGCTGGAAATAACCAGGGAGCGCAGACCGGACCTTTTGGAAAAACTGCAGGATCAAATAAAAAAAGATAACTAACACTTTCTCCCAAAGAGAAAAAACATAACTTAAAACTATGAGCAAATTGATCGAAAAAATCGAAGGACAGAAAAGAGCGGAAGCTCTCGTGCCTTTCCGCGTCGGCGACACCGTCAAGGTGAACCAGAAGATCCGTGAAGGCGACAAAGAGCGCATCCAGGTTTTCCAGGGCGTCGTCATAGCCCGTCAGGGCGGCGGCGCGGGCGAGACCTTCACCGTGCGCAAGATCTCTTTCGGCGTGGGCGTCGAGCGCGTCTATCCCGTCAACTCCCCCAACGTGGTGAGCGTGGAAGTCGTGAGAGAAGGCGCCGTCCGCCGCGCGCGTCTTTATTACCTGCGCGGCAGAGTCGGCAAAGCTGCCAAGATCTCTGAGAAACGTCGCGTCAACTGAGCGCGAGAAAGGGCCCCAAACGCCGCACAGCCGGCGCTGGGGCCTAACTCTTTAATCCCCCTGAAACTATTATGGCATCTGAAGATCTTATTCTGGATATTCTGCTTGAGCAAGGCAAAATAAAACAGGAGAACATTGACAAGTGTCGCGACAACCTGGGCGTCAGAGCCTCCACCATGCTGGAGCTTTTGTGCCTTGACGGCATCATCAAGGAAGAGGATTTGGTGGCCTTTTTGGTCGATTATCTCTCCGTTCCTTCCGTGACGCTGTCCGACAACACCATTCCTCCTGAAGTGATCCAGTGCGTTCCCGGCGAATTCGTCCGCAACAACCACATCATGCCCTTCAAACTTGAGAACAACACTCTGACCGTCGGCATGGTGAACCCAATGGACGTTGACGTCGTTGACAACCTGACTGTTGAACTAAACAAGAACCCCCAGACCCAGGGCATCTCCGTCGAGACGGCCATCGCCGGCCCCATCGACATTCAGAATGCCATAGACCTCTACTACCGCGGACAGCAGTTCGAAACGGCTGTCTCTGAGGCTGAGGAAGGGGACTACAGCGAAGCGCTGAAAGGAATAGGCAACATCTCCGGCGGCGAAGGCGAGGACGAGGCGCCCATCATCCGTTTCGTCTCGGCCATCATCACCCAGGCCTACCGCATGCGCGCTTCCGATATTCACATTGAGCCTCT
>JAGCGH010000036.1 GCA_017649705.1 bacterium | reverse complement strand
GTCGTGGGGCGCGAAATCGGGCCCGTGGTCGGCTGTCGCGTCTACGCGGTGCTCGTGGGCGTAGGGCAGATTGCGCGCCGCGAAGTAAGCGGACAGGTCCTGTATCATCTGCGCGCCGGAAACAATGGCGAGCATCTGCATTCCTCGGCAGAGGCATAATACCGGCAGCGTAGAATTCCGTTCAAGACACCATGTCATAAGGATATAGTCCGACACGTCACGCCGTCCGTCACAGTTTCCTTCTGACTCGATACCGTGCCAGGGCTCCGGCATCTTGTACAGCGTAGGGCTTATGTCCGAACCGCCAGTGAAGACGATTCCGTCCAGACCGGCGAGCAAATCGGCGATGTCCTGTCCGGCTAAGGGATCGGCTTTCATTTTTTCGGCATGCTCCTTTAGCAAAACACCGTGTTCATCGGTATATTGCGGAAGAAGCTGGTCGCCGTCGTATTCCATAAAGGGTGACTTTATAAGCGGCAGCGGAACAGGTTCGGCCCCCGCCTCACGCACGCTTTGCAGCGCGCCGACGTAGGTGACAGCCTCGCTGTCGCCGCGCCAGGCGATCCCGATGCGAATAGGAGCGTCATTTTGCCTTGCGGCGCTGCCGCTGAGCGCGCACGACGTCAGTATACCCAAGCCGCAGACGGCCAGGACGACGAGGATCCATAATCTTGCCTGTTTCATCGCTGTTTAGTTTGTGGAAAAAATGCCGCTTTTTAGGGCGGCATTTTTTCTTTGCTCTTGCTTTAGGCTTTTACATGCCGGCTTTGATTATGACGCCGAGGCCGATGAGGAAGAGGATGAACATGGCGAAGTTGAGAACGTTGGCTTTCTTGGGGGCGCCTTTGAATTCGCGCCAGATCAAAATGCCCCAGAGAGCGGAGACAAGCGTCGCGCCCTGGCCGAGGCCGTAGGAGATGGCGGGTCCGGCTTTGCCGGCGGCGACTAAGTTGATGCCGTTGCCCAAGCCCCAGATCAGGCCGCCAAGGATGCCGACCAGGTGGATCGGGAAGCCGCCCTTGAAGTATTCTTTCTCGGTTATCGGCTCGCCGGAGACCGGGAAGCGCATGGCGATGGCGTTGAAGATGAAGTTGGAGGCGAAGATGCCAAGGGTGAAGATGAAGAAGGCCGAGTACGGCGTCATCTTGCCTGCTTCGGGAGCGGCGGCTTCGAAGTTCATGTCCATGGTTCGCGCGACGAAGCCGTAGAAGAAGGCCATAAGCACGCCGCAGATGATGGAGAGAACGATGCCCTTGCCGATGCCTTTATTCTGGCTGCTGCTGTCAGCAGACGCGTCGGCTTTCAGCTTATAGGCGAAAGCGTTGCAAAGGATGGCGACCACGATGAGGGCCACGCCGCCGAAAAGGAGGACAGGATTGCCCTTGGGGGCGATGATGTAGTTGACAACCACACCGAGGACTAAGGCTAAGCCGATACCCACCGGGAAAGCGACGCTCATGCCGGCAATGGAGATGGCCGCGGCAAGAAGGATGTTGGCCGCGTTGAAGACCACGCCGCCTAAGAGGGCGGAACCGATGTTGGCGGGAGAGGCCTGGGAAAGGTTCGTTAGGAAGCTCCATTCCCCGCCGCCGAAGGAGCCGGCGGTCAGGCCGCTGATGATGGCGAAGAGGACGACGCCTAAGACGTAGTCCCAATAGAAGAGTTCATAGCGCCAGGTCTTGCCGGCCAGTTTCTGGGTGTTGCCCCAGCTGCCCCAGCAGAACATAGT
This sequence comes from bacterium, assembly GCA_017649705.1. Taxonomy (GTDB): domain Bacteria; phylum Auribacterota; class UBA3054; order UBA3054; family UBA3054; genus UBA3054. The sequence continues at coordinate 3,647 of JAGCGH010000036.1, read as the reverse complement.
GACGACGCAGAAAGCGACGGCGAGTGCGTAGTTATTGCAGTAATACATTATTTGATCTCCTTCCTAGTTGGTACAGATGATTGAGCGCCAGGGCGCGTGACGGATATGGCGGCGGCTTTTTGGGCGAAATCCACCGCTTCGGAGCAGGACTTTCCTTCCGCGAGAGCGACGGCGAAGGCGCCGTTGAAGGTGTCGCCGGCGGCCACGCAGTCAATGGCTTTGACCTTGCGGCAGGGATAGAGTTTCTGGCAGTCGCCGCACCAGCAGCCTTTGGTGCCCATAGTTATGATGACGTGCTTGACGCCGCGTTTTTTGAAGACTTCCGTGGCTTTCTGGGCGCTGGCGGCGTCGGTGACTTTGACGCCGGTGAGAAGCTCGGCTTCCGTTTCGTTGGGCGTGATCCAGTCGATGAGCTTGTAGAGGGAAGCGGGAAGCTTGCAGGCGGGGGCCGGGTTCAATATTACGGTGACTTTCGCTTTGTTGGCTGTCTTGGCCGCCCATTCGACGGTCTTGAGAGGAGTCTCAAGCTGCATGAGAAGAATGGCGGCAGATTCGATCTCTTTTTTGAAGGGCTCGACGTCTTTTGGGCAGAGCGTGCCGTTGGCGCCCAAGGCGACGGAGATGATGTTCTGGCCCTTGCTGTCGACCATGATGAGGGCGGTGCCGGAGGGCTCCTTCTTGTCGATGATGAGCCTCGGGGTAATGCCGTCCTTTTTAAGACGGGCGAGAGTGGCGCGGCCGAAAAGGTCGTCGCCCACCTTGGCGATGAAGGAGCAGGCGCCTTTCTTGGCAGAGAGTCTCGCTACGGCGACCGCCTGGTTGGCGCCTTTGCCGCCGGGATTGAGAAGGAAGCGTCCGCCCAATATCGTCTCGCCTGGCACGGGGATCTTTTTTCCCGTGATGACCATGTCGGTATTGGTGGACCCTAGGACAACTATTTTTTTAGTTTTCATAAGGGTTCCCGTTTGGTTACGATTATAATAATGACGTGACTAGAACGTCAATATTGTACTACATCGGTCCTTTTTATGCAAAAAAGAAGGCCGGCAAGGTTTGCCGGCCCTCTTCAAAAGGATCCTATTTCGCGGTCAATTTCAGGCCCACTATCCCGGCGACTATCAGAAGCGCCGAAACTATGCGCAAGGCGGAGGCCGGTTCGCGGAACACGAATATCCCGATTAAGAATCCGCCCACCGCGCCTATCCCCGTCCAGACGGCGTAAGCCGTGCCCAAGGGAATGGAGCGCATGGCTAGGGAAAGCAGCCAGACGCTCAGGAACATTCCGACGCAAAAGACAACGTCGGCGGTAATGTTCTTAAAGCCGTTCGACATCTTGAGGGCCACCGCCCAGACGACCTCGAACAAGCCGGCAGCTGTAAGAATGAGCCAGTTCACTTCTCTTCTGTGTCCGCTGTGGGTTCGTCCTTCTTGAAGATCGCGTCCACCCAGTTGAAGATGGCGGCAAGGAAGGCGCCCGTAATGGAGTGCCAGACGCAGGAGACGGCGCAGATGACCGCCGCGTCAGGCATAGCAGGGAAATGCTTGCCGGCCAAAACGGTGGCCATGCCGGCGTTCTGCATGCCGACTTCGATGGAGATGGTGCGGTTCTTGGATTTGGTGAACCTCATGGCTACGCCGACCAGGTATCCTGTGATGTAGCCCAGGGTATTGTGGAGGAAGACCGCCAGCATAATCAGCCAGCCGGAACTCAGAAAAGCCTTGCCGTGTTTGGCGGACACGCCGCCCACGATGAAAGCCAGGCAGATGACAGCCACGGCGGGCATGACGCCCATGAGGTTTTTATAGACATTCTTCCCGCCGAAGAAGTGGTTGAGCAGGAAGCCAAGGGTAACGGGGCCTACGGTTACGATGAGTATGGACTTGAACATGCCTATGGCGTCAACGTCCACCTGTTCCTTGGCGAGGAAGAGCATTAAGAGCGGGGTCATTATCGGGGAAAGCAGGGTGCTGGCGGTCGTCATTCCGACGGAGAAAGCCAAGTCGCCCTGGCAGAGGAAGGTCATCAGGTTGCTTGAGACGCCGCCCGGGCTGCAGCCGACAAGGATGAGGCCGACCGTAAGTTCGGGACTGAGGTTTAGCGCCTTGGAGACCGTGAAAGCGATCAAAGGCATCAGGGTGAACTGCGCCACTGTTCCGACAAGGATGTCCTGGGGGCGGCTGGCCAGAACTTTGAAATCTTTAACGGTCAGCGTCATGCCCATTGTGAGCATTATTAAGCCCAGGATGGCGATCTGGGTATATCCACGAACGAATGAGAAGAGATCGGGGGTAAAATAGGCCAATACGGCCGCCAGAAGGACGAACCAGGGAGTCTCCTTGACCAGAAAAGAGGAAATCGCGCTCAATACTTTCATTTTTCTTCTTGCTTAATTATCGTGTTAAGGATTATTATTATACCATAGCCTGGCAAAATCAGATCCGGGGAAAATGCTATAATCCATTCCTTGAAAACATGAGCGGCCGCAAGTACAATTTTCACAGTTTAACTTTCTGGGGAACGGCCGCGGCGATAGCCGCGGCCGTCTCCTACGGACTTAATCCGCTTTTCGGAAAACCGCTTTTGGAAAACGGCGTCTCCGTTTCCACGATGCTGTTTTTCCGCTATTTCATTTCCGTAGTTCTGATGGGCGGGTACATGCTTTTTCGGCGGGAAAGATTCTCCATGAACCTTAGGGAGGCGTCGCTCCTTTTGCTCCTCGGCGTGCTGTTCGCCTGCAGCAGCATCTTCCTTTTCGTTTCCTACGATTACGTCCCCTCCGGCTTGGCTACCACGGTCATCTACCTTTATCCGGTCTTCGTGGCGCTGATAATGATAATCCTAAGGGTGTATCCCTCCTGGCAGGTCTTGCTTTCCATAGGGCTGACGCTCGCGGGCGTCGTTCTGATGTCCCTGCCCTCGGGAAAGATCCGTTTCAGTTTTTGGGGGATCGTTTTGGCGTCGCTCTCCGCCCTTTCCTACGCGGCGTATCTGGTGATCATCAACCGCTCGCGCATGGTCGCGCGCTTTTCCAACAGTTACATAACCTTTTACGCGCTCCTGATCGGCGCGTTCATGTTTGCGGCGAAAGGCATATGCTCAGACAAGCCTTTCCTTTCGGGCGTCGATTCACCCGCGGCCGTCCTCAACCTTTTGGGGCTGGCCGTATTCCCAACCGTCATATCGCTCGCGACCATAACCTACGCGACCAGGACGATCGGCCCGGTGAAGACCGCCGTTCTTGGCGTTTTCGAACCGATCACCGCGATCCTCATTGGTTTTTTCTGCTTTTCGGAGATCTTGAGCCTCAGAATGCTTGCGGGCATCACCGTCTGCGCTTTCGCCGTGATCTTCATGACGGTGAGCGAAAAAGGCCGCGCCTCCGGAAGCGATCCTTCCGGGCAATAAAAAAAGGCTCCCTTGCGGGAGCCTTCTTTGTCGACTTGATCGTGATCAATAACCGTAGACCTTGGCCATGTCGTCGATGGTCTTGCATTTGATCTTCGGCGCCCAGCCAGCCTGGCCGAACTGGATCATGCGCTGTTTGCAGACTTCTTTCATGGCGTTGCGGGCCGGTTTCAGGTAGTCGCGGGGGTCGAACTTCTCCGGATTTTCCACGAAGACTTTCCTGATGGCGCCGGTGATGGCC
>JAGCGH010000001.1 GCA_017649705.1 bacterium | reverse complement strand
GTAATGGGCCAGCATCATGCGGTCGCAGAACAAAAGGACCGCGAAAGAGGCGTTGGTTATGAGCATCGGGAAGGAGACCTTTACGATCTTCTTCATGATCTCCCAGCCCTTCATAGGTTCATTCATCTTTTTATCATTATCCATATTTATTTATTTTACTAAATATGCGGCATAAGAATATACGGCTTGACCTTTCCCCTTGTCTGGGGAGGCGATTTAAAATATAATATCCCCCAAATAATTGAGGGGATATATATGCCTGAAAAGAAAAAACTGATACCGAAAGCGCTGGAACCTCTGATCTTCCTCGTCATCTTCTTCGCGCTCTTCGGCTCCATGGCCCACATCATGGGTGCCAAGAACATGGTCAGGACCATCATGTACACCGGACACGACCTGCTTCTCAATACCTGCTTCTACCTGATGGCGGTCTGCGTCATAGCCGGCGCCCTTAGCGCGCTCCTAATTGAGTTCGGCGTCGTCGCCGCCTTGGAAAAGCTGCTGAGGATCTTCATGAAGCCTATCTTCAATCTGCCCGGCGCCGCGGCCTTGGGCGGAGTGATGACCTTCTTCTCCGACAACCCCTCCATCATCGCCCTGGCCAGGAACCGCTCCTTCAGCCGCTTCTTCAAAAAGTACCAGCTGGTCTCGCTGACCAACTTCGGCACGGCTTTCGGCATGGGGCTTATCGTTCTGACCTACATGATGAGCCTGGAGGGCGAAGGCTACGTTACGGCGGCCACGGTGGGCTTTTTCGGCGCGATCTTCGGCGCGGTGGTCTCCACCAGGATCATGCAGTTTTTAGTTAAGCCCATCGTCGGCGACGAACCGGCCATAACGGAAGAAGAGATCAAGAAGCTGGAGGAAAAGGAAAACCAGGAAGGCGTCTTCAAAGAAGAGAACCTTTTCACCCGCTTTTTGAACGGCATATTGGACGGAGGCAAGAACGGCGTGGAAGTCGGCATGGCCATCATCCCGGGCGTCATCATTATCTGCACCTTCGTCATGATGATCACCTTCGGGCCTAAGGACCCCGCCCAAGGCTACTGCGGCGCGGCCTACGAGGGCGTCGCGTGGCTTCCCAAGATCTGCGCTTATCTAAAGTATCCCATCTATTATCTCTTCGGTTTCGAGAATCCCGAGAACATTGCCTTCCCCCTGACCGCCATGGGCGCCGTGGGCAGCGCGCTGGGGCTCGTTCCGAAGCTGAAAGTTAATCCCAACGACATCGCGGTCTTCACGGCCATCGGCATGTGCTGGAGCGGATATCTTTCGACGCACACCGCCATGCTGGACGCCCTGGGATACCGCAACGTCATATCGAAGGCTCTGATCTCGCATACGATCGGCGGACTGTGCGCCGGCGTCTTCGCCCACTACGTCTTCCTTTTAGTGAGCAAACTTATGGGCGCCTGAAAAATTTTTAAATAAGCAATCAGTTTGAAAACTCTCCTCCCCGAAAGAGGAGAGTTTTTCTTTTTCAGGCCCGGTAAACTTCCCGGCCGCCCAGGAAAGTCGCCAGGACTTTGATTTTGGAAAGCTCGAAGGGAGGAGCCGCGAAGGGATCCCTGTCCAGTATGACGAAGTCCGCCAGCATGCCTTCCCTGACGCGGCCTTTCCTGTTTTCCTCGAAGCTGGCGTAGGCGGAGGCACAGGTGAAGCTGTCCAGGGCCTCGGCCACGCTGAAAGCTTCCTGGGGCAAATAAGGGCCCGTGCCGTCCAGGGAAGTTCTGGTGACCGCCAGCTGGATGCCCCTGAGGCAATCAGGCGGCTCCACCGGGCAGTCCGAGCCGTTGGAGACCGTCGCCCCCAGCCGCATAAGCGACTTCCAGCTGTAGCTGGTCTTCCAAAGTTCCGGAGCAAGTAATTTCTTCACGATGTGGTTGTCGTAGTCGAGAAAGATCGACTGGGCGTAAACGTGGAGCCCGAGCCGGGCGAGCCTTTCCAGCTGGTCCGCCCTGGTGACCTGGCAGTGCACTACGCCGTGGCGGTGATCGGGCCTGGGAGCGGCCTTAAGGGCGTCCTCGAAGGCCTCCAGAACTTCGTCCAGACACTTGTCCCCTATGGCGTGGACAGCGATCTGCAATCCGCTTCCGTGGGCGAAGCGTATGATCTCCTTCAGCCTCTCCGGAGGATAGAGGGAAAATCCGCAGTCGGCGCTTCCCAAATAAGGCTTGGACAAATGCGCCGTGGCGCTGCCCAAGGATCCGTCCCCCAGAAGCTTCAGAGGGCCTGTTTTGAAAAACTCCGTTCCCTTGCCCGTCACGCGGCCCATTGAAACGAACTCTTTCAGCGAATCCAGCGTCTCCAGATTGCACTGCTCATAAATTCTTAAGGAAAGTTTTCCCTCCCGCTCAAGTTCGCGGTAACATTCGTCGATCAATTCCGTATTAATGTTTCTGAAAACGCAGTAGTCGTCGCTTTGGGCGCTGGTTATTCCGAAGCTGTTGAGGACGGAGGAAGCCTTGAGGATCATCGCCTTCAGCTCTTCCCGGGAGGGAACGGGCAGCGCCCTTTTCACTATCTCCACGGCGTTGTCGTAAAAGGTTCCGTCCGGAACGCCGCCTTCCTCCCCTATGCGCCCGCCTTCCACCGGGAAGGCCTTTTCAACGCCCAATATTTCGAGGGCCTTGGAATTCACGACGCACATGTGCCCGCAGACTCTCATGGCCGCGATGGGAATTTCCCTCGAGACCAGGTCCAGGTCCCGCCTGGATATCATGCGCTTTTCGCCTGCGAAAAGATCCTGGTTCCAGCCCCGGCCCACGAGCCAGCCCCGTTCTTTTGGGGAGTGTGCGGAAAGGAAGTCTCCCAAGCATTGCAAAACTTCCTCCAAGCTTTTCGTATGCTCATGCAGAGGAGCCTCAAAAAGCGTCTTCCCAAGCCCCAGAAGATGCAGGTGCGAATCGTTGAAGCCCGCGCAGACAAAGGCCCCCGCCAGATCGATGCATTCGTCTCCCCTATCCATTAGGTTCACGAGCTCAGGGCCGCCGACTTTGGAAAATCTGCCCTCCTCCACCGTGAAGGCCGAGGCGAAGAGCCCTTGACCGCAATAGATCTTTCCGTTGTGATAGATGGTTTTCACGCGCCGCGAAAAATGTTTAAAAAAAGGGAAGAAGCTTGCCTTCTTCCCTCTTTTCTCAGCTGTTCTTGATGGTGGGTATCCACTCGGCTATTCGTTTCACAGCCTCCTCGATGACGTCCATGGAGGTGGCGAAAGAAAGCCTCAGGTGCCCTTCCCCGCCGAAGGCGCTGCCAGGGACGGTGGCCACGTAGGCGTCCTCCAGAAGACGCATGGCCGCTTCCTGGGAGCTAAGCCCCCAGCCGGAAATGTTGGGGAAGACGTAGAAGGTTCCCCTGGGGTTGGGGCATTCCACTCCGGGCAGTTCGTTCAAAGCGGAGACGATGTATTTTCTCCTTTCGTCGAAACTTTCCAGCATGCGCCTGACGCAGTCCTGGTCGTCGCGCAGCGCCACCACGCCGCCGTACTGGGCGAAGGTGGTCATGCCGGAAGTGGACTGGTCCTGCAGCCTCTTGATGGCGTCAGAGGCCTCCAGGGAGGGGCAGGCCACGTACCCCAGGCGCCAGCCGGTCATGGAATAAGTCTTGGCATATCCGTTCACCGTGAAAACGCGGTCGTAAAGATCGGGAAGCGCCGCGGCGAAGCTAACGTGCTTGAAGCCGTCGTAAACGAGGTGCTCGTAAATTTCGTCGGAAACCACCGCCACGTCGGGATGTTTCCTTAAGACGGCGCCGAGAGCCCTGATCTCCTCTTCGGAATAAGCCTGGCCGGTGGGGTTGGTGGGAGTGTTTATGATGAGAGCCCTGGTCTTGTCCGTGATAGCCTCCTCCAGCTGCTCGGGCTTCATGAGGAAGCGGTCCTCCTCTTTTGTCTGGACGAAAACGGGAACGCCGCCGGCCAATGTCACTATTTCGGGATAGCTGACCCAGTAAGGGGCGGGAATGATCACTTCGTCGCCCGGATCCAGAAGGATCTGGAACACGCAGTAAACGCTGTGCTTGGCGCCGGTGTTCACAACGATCTGCTGGGGCAGGTAATTCAGATGGTTTTCCCTTTGGAACTTTTTCGCGATGACTTCCCTCAGGGGCAGAATGCCGTTGGTGGCGGCGTATTTCGTCTTGCCGGCTTTCAGGGCGTCGATGCAGGCGCGGCAGATGTGCTCGGGAGTCGGGAAGTCCGGCTCGCCCACCGCCATGGAAATGACCTGGTAACCCTGCGCCTTCAGCTCGTTGGCCTTGTTGTTTATGGAAAGGGTCGCGGAAGGTTTGACTGATCTGATTCGGGAACTAAGCTTCATTTTTTAATTGACAAAAGTTGAAAAAACATCGGCGTCCAGCTTGCTGGGGCCTTTATCTTGATATGTCTGCAGACCGCGGGCGGCGATCATGCGGGCGTTGTCGGTGCACAGAGGAAAGGGCGGGAAAGCCACCCTGAGCTGTTTCCCCCGGGATCTTCCCCGAAGGCTGAAAAGTTCTCTCAGGCGGGAGTTGGCGCTGACGCCGCCGCCCACCACTATGGTACTGAGATCCAGCTCCCGGGCCGCCTGGAGCGTCTTTTTGACCAGGACGTCCATGATGGCCTCCACATAGTCGGCGGCTATGTTGTCAACGGCTTCCCGGGTTGCTGGCTTCGTTCTCTGCACGTGGTAGAGCAGGGCCGTCTTCACTCCGGAAAAGCTGAAATCGTAGGAAGGCTTGAGATAAGAGCGGGGAAAACGCCGGCCTTCGGGAGCGCCTCTTCTGCCCCTCTCCGCGGCCAGGGCTAGGTTCAAGCCTCCCGGCATGGGCAGCCCCAGGATCTTGGCGCCCTTGTCCAGCGCCTCGCCAGCCGCGTCGTCCCTGGTGCGGCCTATGATGGAGTAGTCCTCCGGGGACTTCACGTGCGCCAGGAGCGTATGGCCGCCGGAAATGACCAAAGCCAGGAAAGGATACTCCACCTCTTCCGCGGCGGTGGCCGCGAACATGTGGGCCTCGATGTGATTGACAGCCACGAAGGGCTTGCGGGCGGAAAGGGCCAGGCCCTTGGCGAAACTTAACCCCACGATCAAAGCGCCGGCGAGCCCGGGACCCGCGGTGGCCGCGATAAGGTCCACGTCCTCGAGCTTCAGGCCCTCTTTTTCCAAAAGCTCCCTCGTTATGTTGGGAAGGGCTTCCAGATGACTCCGGCTGGCCAGTTCCGGCACCACGCCGCCGTAGGGGTCGTGGATCTGGTACTGGCGGGAGACGATCTCGGAAAAAGGCTCCTTCCGCCCCGGCCTGTAAAGGGCCGCGGCGGTGTCGTCGCAGGAAGTTTCAATGCCCAGAACGATCACTTGAGTTCCTTTGGTATCCTGACGATATCCCTGACGAATTCCACGTAGTAGACTTCGCACCACTTGTCCAGGACGTATTCGAAGGAGCGGACTTTCTGCTTGTCCGCCTCCGCTTCCCCGATTCTCAGATCCAGGGAGTCCTTTTCGGAATAGTCGACTTCCGTCTTGAAATATTTGTGCAGCGCCGCCCAGTCGTACTTGTAGTTGTCCCTTAGCCTGAGATGCTTTTTCTGCCAGGTGTAGGTGACGTCGTCCCTGGTCTTGGTGGTCTCCTCGAACCGGGAGGAAATGATGTCGCTTTTGGTGTAGCCCAGGGCCTGGATCGCGGAATCGATCTCGTTCTGGGTGTTGGTGACGCGCTTGTCGAACGTGGCGGCGCATCCGGAGAGCAGGAGAATTGCCGAAAGAAGCAAAATGTTTTTCATGCTTATTCCTTGGTGGCGAGTTGACATTTCAATACCGTGACCGCGGCTTTCAAAGCGGCGTCGGGGACCTGCATCAGGTCCTCCTCCTCTTCGCTGCCGGCGGCTCCTTCGCTGATTTTCTTATACCGCGCCTCATGCTTTTTCTGCCTGTAGCGCAGCATGGCCAATTCCTCTTCCTGGTCGGTCTTGATCTCGATGTCGGGAACAAGCCCTAATTTGTGGATGCATTCCCCGTCTGGGGTGTAGTAGTAGGCGATGGTCAGCTTCATGCCGTAGCCCTCCTTTCCCACGGCCGCCACGTTCTGAACGGAGCCCTTGCCGTAGGTCTTAGAGCCTATAAGGATCGCCTTGCGGTTGTGTTTCAGGGCGCCGCAGAGGATCTCGGAAGCGCTGGCGGTGGCCTTGTTGACCAGAATGACGATGGGTTCCTTGGGATAGAGGGGCTCCTTGCGGCTCATGAATTTCTGCTCCGGCACGGCTCTCCCGGACATGGAGACCACTAAGGCCCCTTTGGGGACGAAAAGTTCCGCCGCCTTCCAGGCCGCGTCCAGAAGCCCGCCGCCGTTGTTTCTCAAATCTATTATGATCCCGCGCATGCCTTCGCCGGAAAGGGTCTTCAGTTCCTTTTCTAGGTTTTCCGCCAAATTCTTGTCGAAGGCCGTCAGCCTGACGTAGGCGATGCCGTTCTCCTTGTCGATGAGCCTTGATTCCGGAACGCTGTTGACCTGGATTATCTCCCTTTTCATGACGAAATCCATTTCCTGCTTCGAGCTTCCCTCGGCGCGTCTCACCGTGACGGTCACCATGGTCCCCGCGTCTCCCCGCATAAGCCTGGTGATGCCCATCATGTCCGCTTTGCTCACGTCTTCCCCGTTGATCTTTAAAAGCTCGTCGAAGGGCATGAGCCCGGCCTTGAAAGCCGGCGTTCCCTCTATGGGGGCCATGATGACGGCGCCGCCCTTGGGCTCGGCCGTCACCTCGACGCCGATGCCGCCGAAGCTGCCCTTGGTCCCGGCGTTCAGTATCTCGAAATCCTTGGGGGAGAAAAATTCGCTGAAGGGGTCGAGGGAGGAGATCATGCCGTTCAGGGCGTTGCGCATCAGATCGTCCCGGGAGACCTCCTCCACATAGTTGCCCTCGGCGGCTATCATGACGTAAAGGCTCATGGCGAGCCAATCGTTGAGATCCTTCTGGCAAAAAGCCTTGTGGAAAGCGTTGGAGGGAATGATGACGGTCTTGGGATCCGCGGTGGGAGAGTTGGTCACGGCTATGGCCCTCAGTTCCGGCGCGGGGGCGGGAGCCTCCTTAGCCTGCCCGTCGGCCGCGCATCCAAAAAGAAGCGCCGCCGACCCAAGCAGGGCCGCCGCAAGAAGGAGCGTTCGCTCACATAGTTTCCCAATATAACTCTTCATAAAAACCAAACTGATATTCTATCAAAATTCCCCTTTTATTTGCCAAGCAAGCCCACATACCATTTGATGATGGGACCTCCCCAGAAATACGCTATGAAAGCGGCGGCGGCCAGGTACGGCCCGAAGGGGATCTCCACCTTCTTTTCCTTGGCCAGCGCCTTGGAGGCCAGCCCTCCAATGCATCCTATAACGGAAGCCAAAAGAATGGTCAGAAGGATCCTGGGCCAGTTCAGGAAAGGCGCCAGCATAAACATCAAGTGCACGTCCCCCAGCCCCAGGGCCTCCCTTTTGAAGATCCAGCCGCCTACGATCCTGACAAGCCACATCAAGCCTCCGCCCAGAAGCGCCGCCAGAAGAAGCTCCACTATGAGCGTGAAACGGTCCGGGACGCCGTAAAGCCCGGGAGAGACAAAAACAAAAATAAGTCCCGCCACAAAAGTCGTGAGCGTGATCTCTATGGGGATGATCATCTCCCTGGCGTCGATTACGGTGATGGCAAGCAGCGAGCAGAAAAGGAAAACGTCCCTCAAGAACGCCAGCGCGCAAGGCATGAGGGAACTGTAATCGATGTACTCCGTAGGCCAGAAAGGCATCATGTCCCAAAAGCGGAAAAAGCACAGAATCGTGAAGGCGACCCCGGTCAGAAGCTCCACCACGAAATACTGGGCGCTGAAGGGCGCCCCGCACTCCGCGCACTTTCCCCTCAGGATAAGATAGCTCAGGCAGGGAATGTTGTTGTACCACTTGATGGGCTTCCCGCAGGAGAAGCAATGGGATCCGTGGCGCCACAGGGATTCATTACTGGGGAGCCTCAGTATGACGACGTTGAGGAAAGAGCCGATGGAGGCCCCGAAAAGAAAGGCAAACACAAGAAACACTACCATTCCGCTTCTCCTCTTTTTAAAGCGTTAAACAACTCTCTCCCCCACTTCCGGGCCGCCGGCAGCGAAAGGGAGATCTCCATGACTTCATCGCCCTCCTTGACCGCTTGAACTTCCGACACGCGCCAGCCCATAAGGCAGGCAACTTCCCCTTCGCAGACCGCCAGCGGGATCGCCTTCCTCATGAAGGCAGGTATCTTGGCGTCCGTAAAAAGATCGCCGATCTTTTTCTCCATGCCGTTCACGGGCCTGTAGCGCAGGCCCGGCGTGAAGGACGCTGTCTTCACGTCTCCTTTCCTGGCGAACTGCCGGAAGGTCACGCCTTCGCCCCGCGCCCATATGCCCCAGCCCCGGCCTCCGTCGGAATAGCCCTCCCCTCTTTCCGCGGCGGGCCTGATCGAAAGCCTGGCGGCCAGGAATTCCTTCAGGGGGAAAGTCTCGTTGTAAAAAACGATCTTATCCTCCAGGGTGAGCCAGCGCCACTCTCCGGGCGGCGGGGACATGGTCCCCCCTCCCTGCTCCAGGGAGCGCAAAGTTTCTTCCATGGCGGAAAAGTCCCAGTTTCCTTCCCCGGCGGCCAAAAGACGCAGTATTTCGCGCCGCAGCGCCGGTTCCGACGAAAGGAAGGCTGATCTGTCGACGATTACTCCGAAGGGGGCTATGAGGGCCTTCTCCTTGAGAAATTCCTCCGCCTCGCGGCAGATAAGGTCCATGATGTCCGCAAACTGCCTGGAGGTGTTCCTCAGCCTCAGGGGAAGGCCCGGGCCGAATTTTTCCTTAAGCTTCGGAATTATCTCCTTCCTGAGCCAGTTCCTGGTGTATGAGGTGTCATAGTTGGTGGAGTCCTCCCGGAAAGGCAGTCCCTTTTTCGCGCAGTATTCCCTGAGATCAGATCCCGGCACGTCCACAAGCGGGCGCCAGATCAGAAGGGCCGAATCTATTTCCGGAAAAAGTTCGTTTATTCTCGCGCTTTCCCTGAGGCCGCGGATCCCCGCGCCTCCGCTGCCCCTTAGGAGATGCATCAGAAGCGTCTCCGCGGCGTCGTCGGCGTGGTGGGCCGTCATGAGGCAGCCGATCTTCAGTTCCCCGCAGATCTTGGCGAACCATTTGTAGCGCTCGACCCTGGCCAGCTCCTCCCGGTTTTGCCCCGGGGCGGGAAAAGCCAAAAGCCCCCGGGGCGCTTCGCCCATGGCAAATTCAACCCCAAGCCGCTTCGCGAAATCCCTGCAGAAGGCGGCGTCCGCCAAACTCTCCTCCCCTCTTATTCCGTGCTCGAAGTGCAGCGCCGCGACGCGGCCGGGCCCTACGGTTTCGCACAGCGCCGACAAAAGCGCCGTGGAATCCGCCCCGCCGGAAAAAGCCACGGCGTAGCGGGGAAAGGGCGGAAGTTTTTGAAGGGCCTCGGCGATCGTCATCAGAAAAGCTCCAGCTGCGAAACGCTCCGCGGTTCGTCTTTATCCATCTCCTCCCCGAAGGCCAGTCTCTCCTCCTCCCTTGAAGCAGTATCCTTATCTTTCTTCTCTTCCTCCGGCGCGGCGGGAGAGACTCGGTCATTAGCGCCCGGCGTTCCGGGGCCGGCGGCCGCGGGGGCTTCTTCCCCTTGGGCCGGAGATTCCGGATCAGGGGGCTTTGCGCTCCCGCACAGGTCCGCTTCGGCGCCGCGCTCGCCGCGGCGGCTCTCGAAGCTTTCCAAAAGTTCCGTCGCCCTTTCCACCACCGGAGCCGGGAGCCCCGCCAGCTTGGCCACGTGGATGCCGTAGCTGCGGTTGGTGCCGCCGCGGACGATCTCGTGGAGGAAGGAGACGGACTGCCCGTCTTCCCAGACCGCCACATTGTAATTCACCACGCCCGGCAGCAGGCTCTCGAGCCGGATGAGCTCGTGATAATGGGTGGCGAAAAGCGTGCGGGCTTTGACCTTCGCTTCGGAGTTCAGATAGTCCACCACCGCCCAGGCGATGGCCAGCCCGTCGTAGGTGGAAGTCCCGCGGCCGATCTCGTCCAGGATGATGAGGCTCTTGGGCGTGGCGTTGTGAAGAATGTTGGCGGTCTCCGTCATCTCCACCATGAAGGTGGACTGCCCGCGGCTCAGTTCGTCGCTGGCCCCCACCCTGGTGAAGATCTGGTCCGCCAGGCCAATCTCCGCGCTCTCCGCCGGGATGAAGCAGCCGCTCTGGGCCATCAGCACCAAGAGCGCCACCTGCCGGATGTAGGTTGATTTGCCGGCCATGTTGGGGCCGGTTATAAGCATGATCTGGTCGCTGCCGCAGTTGAGGAAGGTGTCGTTGGGCACGAAGCGCTTGTCGCTCAGAAGCCGCTCCACCACCGGGTGGCGTCCGGCCTTTATGACCAGCCTGTCGTCCTCGTAGATCTTTGGCCTGCGGTAATCGCGCTGCAAGGATATCCAGGCGAGGTTCTGCAGAACGTCCAGCTTCGCCACCGCGCCGGCGCTGTCCTGAATGGCGCTGTGCTTTTGCAGCACTTCCTGCCTGAGGTCCTGGAAAAGCTTCGTCTCCCTTTCCAACGACTGCTCCTCGGCGTGGAGTATCCTGCTTTCCATTTCCTTCAGTTCCGGCGTGATGAAACGCTCGCCGTTCACCACGGTCTGCTTGCGGATGTAGTTTTCCGGCACCAGGTGCAGATTGGGCTTGGTCACTTCGATGTAGTAGCCGAAAACTTTCGTGTAGCCGACCTTCAGTTTCTTTATGCCCGTCCTTTCCGCTTCCTTGTTCTGCAGCTCCAGTATGTAGCCGCGGCCGTCACGGGAAAGCTTCCTCAGTTCGTCCAGTTCAGCATCGAAGCCCTCTTTGATTATGCCGCCGTCCTGCAGCCTGAGAGGCGGGTCGTCTGACAGCGCCCTGTCAAGAAGATCCGTGAGCTCAGGATCGGGCTTGAGTTTCTCGAAGACGTCCTCCAGGAAAACTTTTCTTTCCGGGCACTCGAACAATTCCTGCCCGGCCGCCTCCTTAAGCGCCCTGCCCAAAATGTCTTTTAATTTCGGCAGCTGATGCAGGCAGTAGCGCAATCCCAAAAGATCCCTGGGCGTTCCGTAGCCGGTGGAGAGCCGGCTGACCAGCTTCTCCAGGTCTCCGAAATTTTTCAGCTCTTCCTTGAGGGAGGAGAGCTCTCCCTGCCTGGACATCAGAAGCTCCAGGGCGTCGTAACGTTTCTCTATTTCCCCCTTGTCCAGAAGCGGCGCCAGAAGATAGGTGCGCAGAAGCCTCGAGCCCATGGGAGTCTTGGTTTCGTCCAGGACAGAGAGCAGCGTGCCCTCCGTGGAGTTGTCCCTCAGGGAGCGGACCAGCTCCAGATTGCGCCTGGTGTGGTCGCTTATGCGCATGAAGTTGGTCTTTTCGTAGAACCTGAGCCCCATGATGTGCTTGAGGTTCGTCATGGTGAAGTTTTCTTTGACGTAGCGCAGTGCGGCGCCGGCGCACATCACGCCGCACACCTTGTCTTCGCAGCCGAAGCCCGCCAGCGTGGATACGTTGAAATGGGACATGAGCACGTTGCAGCCGTCGTCGAAATAAATGCCGTCTATGGGCATCGTCAGCGCGAAGGACAAGCCCGACAAGAGCCCGCTCATGACGCTCTCCTGCTCCTCGGGGTAAAGGAGCTCCGTGGGCGACTGCCTCTTCAGCTCCTCGAGAAGCTCTTCCCGGGAATTCAGCTCCGTCATCTCGAAGCTGCCGGTGGCCACGTCCAGGAAAGCGGCGCCGTAGATCTCCCGGCCCTTCGCTTTCATGAGATACACGGCTCCCAGGAAATTGTGGCCCTCCTTCTGGGCCGTGTTGTCGTCAAGGTTGGTGGAGGGTGTGACGATCCTGGTTATTTCCCTTTTTACAAGCCCCTTGGCTTTCCTGGGGTCTTCCATCTGGTCGCAGATGGCCACCCTGCGCCGCATCGCCACCAGCTTGTTGATGTAGCTTTCCGCGGCGTGGTACGGCACGCCGCACATGGGCACGCCGGCCCTGTGCGTCAGCGTCAGGCCCAGGAGAGCCGAGACTTCCCTGGCGTCGTCCTCGAACAATTCGTAAAAGTCCCCCAGGCGGAAAAAAAGCAGCATGTTGGGATACTTGCGCTTCAGGTCGAAGTACTGGCGCATCATGGGCGTGTCCGAATTGTAGGACGCTTTTTCGTTTTCGCTTTCCTTGCTCATTTTCTTTTCTTACAAGCTGATCACATAACTGTCGTTTTTCTCCGATTTGCGGACTTTGTCGCAAACGGACTGCGCCTCGCTTTTGGTGGCGTAGTTGCCGATCAGGACCGAGTACCCCTTGGAACCCTTCCTGACGTAGGCCTTGCTGAAGCCTTTCTTCTTCAGCTGGGCGGCGTATTGGTTGGCCAGATCCTGCTTCACGGTGTAGGATACCTGGACTGCGAACTGCGTCTTCGAGTTTCCGCTGCTCTTGGCGGCGGGTTTGACCGCCGAGGAAGAAGAGGAGGAGGAAGAGGACGTCTGTGTGGTCTTTTTGACCGCAACGCTTTCCCCTGAGGAAGAAACTACACCTCCCTTCATGATCAGGCGGGCTTCCAGGCTTCTGGGATATTCCTTCAGTATCCTCGCCTCGCAGTCGGCCGCTTCCTTTTTGTTCCCGAGGTTTTTCTGCGTCTTGGCTATCTTGTAGAGGACCCGCGACCCGCTGCGGTTCATAAAGGACGTCGTCTGGCTGTTGCGGTAATTCTTCAGGGCCTCGCTGTATTTCTTGGACTTGAAGTTTATGTCCCCCAGCCCGATGTACGCCTCCGGCAGCCAGTCGGTTTTCGAGTATAGGTTCACGATGTTCATGAAGCTTATCCTGGCGTCCTCGTAGTGGCCCAGCTGGGCGTAGGATCTTCCCACCATCAGCCAGCAGAGCGCCCGGTTGTTGTCGTTGAGCTTGGCGCTCAGGGCCTTGCGGTAGCATTCCACCGCCCTGCTGTACTGTTTCTGCAGGAAATAAGTTTCCCCGTTGTCCATTTCGCCTCCGAAAACGAAAGACGGACCAGCCGCGGCCAGAAGCGCCGCGGCCAATCTAAACTTGCTTATGATTTTCAGAAGGCTTTTCAAGTTGTCATCAAGCCGGCTCCCAAAAGCGATGTGAAGCCGTTTCTTGTAACGATCAGGTGGTCAAGCAATTTTATGCGAAGCAATTCTCCCGCCGCGGCGATCTCTTTGGTCAGCGCCAGGTCCGGCTTGCTGGGCCTGAGCTCCCCGGAGGGATGGTTGTGGACCAAAATGACGGCGCTGGCCGCCAGTTTGACGGCGGGGCGGAAGACCGTGGCGGGATCCGCCAGGCTCATCACGGCCGTGCCGACCGTAAGCACTCTCGATCCCACGACCCGGGAACCCGCGTTCAGGTATATTCCCCTGAGCTGCTCCTGGTCCAGCTCCCACATGTCTTTCGTAAGAGGATAGACGTCCGAGGGCTGGCTTATCCTGGTCATCTCGTCCTCCTCGCCCTTGCCGCAAAGGCGTCTTCCCAGTTCCAGGCTAGCCAAAAGCATAGAGGCTTTCACGAAAGGCATGCCGGTCAGATCCCGCAGGGCGTTTATGTCCTTCAGATCTTTCAGTCCGCCGGATCCGTAGTCCCTTATGAGGGCGTAGGAAAGTTCCATAACGCTCTTGCCTCCGCAGCCCGTCCCCAAAACGAGGGCCAAAAGTTCGGGAAGATTCAAGGCCTCGATCCCATGCCGGGCTAATTTTTCCCTGGGCATAAGATCGTCTCTCAACGCTTCAGATTCCGCTTGTCTCCTTTTCATCGGTTAATTTCTCCTCTCCGGTCAGACGCTCACAACTCCCGTAAAGCGTCAGCGGGGTCGCGGACTCCATCCTGACCTGAACGAACTTTCCGATCAGGGAAGGATCGCCCTCGAACACCACGTTGGCGTAATGGGTGGTTCTGCCTTGCAGCACATCCCGGTTGCGTTTGCTACGACCTTCGACCAAAACTTCCTGTATGGTCCCAACCAAACTTTTCAAATGCTCGTGCGTCAATCTGCCCTGCAGGGCCATGAGCTCCGCGTGGCGCCTTTTCTTCTCCTCGAGGGGAACGTCGTCCTTGAGCCGCGCAGCCGCCGTTCCCGGCCGCTCGCTGTACTTGAAGAGAAAATTGTTGGCGTAGTCTATCTTTTCCACGGCCCTCAGAGTCTCCCCGAAATCCTCCAGCGTCTCGCCGGGGAAACCCACGATCAGATCCCCCGCCAGCCAGAGGTCCGGCATGGCGGCCCTTAGTTTCGCCACCTTCTCCAGGTATCCCTCCAGGGTGTATTTCCTGTTCATCATTTTAAGGATGCGGTTCGAGCCCGACTGCAGCGGGAAATGCAGGTAGCGGCAGATCTTCTTTTCCGAGGCCATCAAAGAGATAAGCTCGTCGGAGATATCCTGGGGATTCGACGTGACGAAGCGGAGCCACTTTATTCCCTCGATCTTCGCGGCCTCTTTCAAAAGCTCGGGAAAGCTCATGCTGCCGGCCGGCAGATCTTTTCCGTAGGAATTCACGTTCTGCCCCAGAAGCGTCACTTCCACGCAGCCGCTTACTGCCAAAGCCCGAAGCTCCGACAGAATGGACTCCGCCGGCCTGCTGACTTCCGGCCCCCTGGCGTAGGGCACCACGCAGTAGGAGCAGAAATTGCTGCAGCCCCTCATGATCTCCACGAAAGCCTGCCAGGGACGGGGGCGCATGGCCTCCAGCTCGTCCAGCCCGAAACTCATGGGATCTTTCCCTACCGCCAAAAGCGAGCCTTCCGAAGCCAAACATTCCTCCATGTAGGGCGCCAGGGCCTTCCCCAGCCTTTCAATGTGCTCGGCGTTCGCCGCCGTCACTTCCGCGGCCGCCACTCTTCTGCACAAAGCGCGCAATATCATTTCCGGAATAAGATGGCGCTTGTGGGTGCCCGCCACGAAGTCGAAGACGTTCTTGCCTTCCAGAAGCTCCTCCCCTTTCAGCTCCGCCATGCAGCCCGTGACGCCCAGGACCACTTCCGGTCGCCTTCTGCGCTTGACGTTCAGTTTCCCGGCCTTGCCCAAAACTTTCCTTTCCGCCAGGTCCCTAACGCTGCAGGTAATGAAAATGACCGCGTCCGCTTCGCTCTCGTCCTCGACGATCGTGAAGCCCTGGCGCGTCAGGTTCCCGCTCAAAACTTGGCTGTCCAGAATGTTCATCTGGCAGCCGTAAGTCAGAAGGCAGACCTTTATGGGCGCGAGCAAATTAGCGCTAAAATCAGCCATACACCTTCTCCGCCATTTCGCCCGCCCTGTACGAGCTTCTGACCAGAGGACCGCAGGCCGCGCCCACAAAACCCAAACTAATGGCGTAGGCTTTTATTTCCGCGAATTCCTCTTCGCTGTAATATTTATCCACGGGATGGCATTTTTCGTCCGGCGCCAGATACTGCCCCGCCGTCAGCAGTGAGCAGCCCGCCGCCTTAAGATCCCGCAAAGTCTTCTTGATCTCCTCCATGCTCTCCCCGCAGCCCACCATTATCCCGCTCTTCACAGGAATGTCCGGGAACAGGCGGGAAGCGTACGACAGCACCGCCAGGGAGCGCAGATACGTCGCCTTGGTCCTAAGCGCCGGCGTCAGCCGCTCCACGGTCTCCAGATTGTGGTTGAAGACCGCCGGATGCGCCTCTAAAACTTTCTCCAAAGCCGCGTGATTCCCCGCGAAATCCGAGGTCAAGATCTCCACCTTCGTCTCCGGGGAGACCGCCCTTACCGCCTCTATGGTCCTGACAAAATGCTCCGCTCCCCCGTCCGGAAGATCGTCCCTGGTCACGCAGGTTATGACGGCATATTTCAATCCCAGCTCTTTAATGGCCGAAGCCAGGCGCTCCGGCTCACCGGGATCCAGCGGCGCCGGACGCCCGGTCCTCACGTTGCAGAAGCGGCAGTTTCTGGTGCAGACGTCCCCCATGATCATAAAAGTCGCCGTATGCCGCTGGAAGCATTCCCAAATGTTCGGGCAGGCCGCTTCCTTGCAAACGGTGTTGAGCCCCATCCTATCGATGAGGGCCCTAGTTTTCTCCCTTTCGGCCCTGGTCGGCACCTTGATCCGGGGCTTGGCGGGATTTTCCATGGTCACTTTTTCACTTTCAGGCATAAAAACGCTTATATTTAGACATTATTTTTTATTATACCATTATCCGCTCCTTCCCCGCCTCCCCTCCGACCGCCCCCAGAAAAACATCGCGCCCGGATCTGTTTAAACAGGCTCATTTACTCTGTCATTTACTCGATCAAACAAAAAAAGGCGCGGAATTTTCCGCGCCTGTATGAAACTTTTAAGAATCGTAAGTTTTTCAAATTTTATTTCGCTTCGAAGACGGTGTAGTGGTACTCGAAGACTTCCTCGCCGCCGGCGGGGACTTCCATTTCCCAGGTCCTCTCCCTCAGCGTGTTCAGATCGTTTTCCTTGTCCTTGCTCTCTACTAGCTTGTCTTCGGGAATGGCGAATTTTTCCAAATCTCCGTAAACGTTGAGGGTGATCTTGACCTTGGCCGCCGTGCCGCGGTAGTTGTGCAAAGTCAATTTGCCGTTGACCTTCTTTTCATAGCCTTCCACGTTCTCGCCGTCGATCTTTTTGCGGCGCTTCACCTGCTTGGCCTTCTTGTCCACGCTCTCCTCCACCTTGCCGGTTAGGGAGAGGGCCTTCGTCAGATTCATGCTGACTTTCTGCCCGGGGTTGATCCACTCCCGCATGCTCTGGCTGTAGATGTGGCCGCCTTCCGTCACTTCCATGGCGCCTTCCGTCAGGGGGAAGCTGAAGGGGTTCTTGAAGCTTAGGGTGTCGTAGAGCGTCTGCACGCCGCTGCCTTCGTATTCCGGAACGGGCACGCCGTTCAGGTAGCGTCTGGGCTCGATCTTCCACTCGGCCTTCCTTTCCACTTCCACTTCCGCGGTGCCGCAGGGAATGTGCGCGGCCGCGCCCTTTTCGAGGGAGTGCTTGCCGATCGAAACGTAGCTGATGTCGGCGCCCTGCTCTTTGCCGGTGTCCGCGAAACCAGCGGCCGCGGCCGGCATATCCGCGACCATTTCCTCGGCCACAACTTCTTCATCCGCCATCGCGACATCCATGGCCGCGCTTTCCTTGGCGGCGCCCATGGCGCCGTAGCTAGCCTTGGCCTTGACCCCGGCTCCCGGCATGGCGACAGGCTTGTTCAAGGGGCGCTTGGCGTAGTCGAGCTTGCGGACTATGGGCTGCTCGAAGCCCCAGCCTACGCTGCGGAAGAAGCTTTCCGGCGTGATCCTCAGATCCAGCAGCGAGGCGGTGTTCTTGAACTGCAGCGTGGGCTGTCCGGAAACGAGTGTGAGATCCGTGTCCTTGATCTCCTCGAAATCGTTCCTGAGATCGGCCGCCATGGAGAGGTAGGATTTCCCGTCCTTGTCGAGCTCCAGACGGTAGGAAGGAGCCCAGGTCATGCCGGAAGTCAGGTATTCTATGAAGAAGGGCTTCTTGGCCCCGCTAACGCGCCAGAGCTTGATCTTGCTCTTCTTCAGTTCCTGGTCTTCCTTGCCTGAAACAAGAGTAATGGATTCCAGGGGGATCCTCAGGGCCGCCTTGTTGGCGAGCCTCAAGACCAGGTCCTGCCCGGAGCGGCCCTCTATGACGCCGTCGGCCTTGTAAGTCTTGGCGCCCCTTTCGCTCTCCGGCGGAGGAACGGTCAGGAACTGCTCCGCGGCATCGCCCCCGGCCAGCCATTTCAAGGTCTCCTCAAAATTGGCGAGATCCGTCTTGAACCAGACGCGGCCTACCTGTCCCTTGAAGCGCAGATAATACGGGATGTCCGCCATAAGGGGGCCGTTGTTGGTCAGGACCGTCTCCTCCTTGGCGGCGATGGTCACGGCCTCATCGCTGAAGATCCAGAAGGTGCCGTAGGCCGGACTTATCTCGCCGGAGAAATAAAAGGGCTTGCCGTCTTCCGGCGGATTAATCTGCCTTCTCACCACCGTGAGCCCGGTCTTGAAGAAATCAAGGGCTTTCACGGGAGCGGGCAGGATCTCTTCCTTTTCCACGGCGAAGAGCGTGGCCGAGGCCGCCAGCGCGGCCACCACAAAGCGGTCGAAATATTTTTTCATAACGTCAGTCCCTCAGATAGAATGAATACGTGTAATTTATTTCCGCCGTCCCGTTGGGAGGCACTTCAATATCGATCTTCTTTGTGCTAAGAGGATTTATACCGACCGGCATGGAGCTTGAGCCGGCTTCTTTGCCTTCGCCCGCCTCCACTTTCTCGAAAACGCCGTTGACGGTCAGGACGATCTGGGCCTCGACAGATTCCTTGCGGTGATTCTTCAGCGTGGCCTTGCCGTCCACTATTCTCTGATAGGCCCTCCTGCTGCTGCCAATGTCAAGCGTTTTGGGATTCTCCACACGCTGCTCGTTTTCCTCCAGCTTGGGTTCCAGGCTCAGGGCTTTGGTCAAAGTCGTGGTGCCCTCCTGGCCGGGATTGAGCCACGTCTGGGGAGTCTGGCAGTAGATGGTGCCGTTCAATATGACTTCCATGGGCGCGGTGGTCATGGGGAAAGAGAAGGGATTCTTGAAGCAGAGGACGTCCCAGACAGTCTGCTCGGCGTTGGTGGTGACGTTTTTGGTGTAGCCGTTCTGGTCAACGTCCCTAATGTTCGCCACAGTCCATTTTACCTTGGTCTTGTACTCGAGATCCGCGCTGGCAATGTCGGTCCTCAATGTCTCCCCTTTCTTCAGGGTCTGCTTGCCTATTCTCTGGGCGTGGATGTTCTGGGCGCCGGCCTCGTTCATCTGGGGAACCTCTCCCAACTCCGCGGATTCCCCATAAGCGCTGTCAAAGTCCATTGCCATTCTGTTGCTCGCGAAACTGACAGCTCGCTGCGTCTTGTAATTGCGGACGAGAGGCTGCGATACGCTGTCCAAAACATTCAAAAATCCGTTTAAGGAAACGCCGAGATTAAGAAGAGAATCCTTCCCTGCCATTTCGATTCTTGGGAAGCCCGAGATCAGGGCCACTTCCGCCTCCTCAAAATCCTCCATCTCGTTTCTGAGATCCGCCGCCATGGTGAGCTTCGCTTTCCCGTCCGCGAGCTCCATGCGGTAATAGGGCGCGTAGGTGAGGCCCTGGGTCATATATTCGAAGTTGAAGGGGCCGGATGCGCCTTCCACTTTCCAAAGTTTCCTGCCGACGCTTGTCTCGCTGGGATTCTCTCCGTCCGCCAGAACGGAAACGAGATTGGCGTAAGGGATCCTCAGCGCGCCGCCGGAAGCGAATCTGACGACCAAGCCGTTGAAAGCGGTCACGGGGGGCAGGACGACTTTGTTATCGGAGCTTTTCTTCGCGGGCTTCTCTATGACGCCGGTCACTTTGTAAGTGTTTAATTTTTCCTCTTTCCCGACGTTGTTGGGCTGCAGGGTCATGATGCTGCCGCTTCCTCCCTCCTTCTGCAGGAAATCCAGCTCTTTTTCCAGTTCCGGAATATTGGAGGTGAACCACACCGTGGCCTCGTATCCTCCGTGCCTTTCCGCCAGCGGCCTTTCGTCCGTAAGGGAGGTAGCGTTGCTGGTGACGGTCTCCTGGAACGCGGTCATCTTCAGCGGCTTTTCGCTCTTGGTCCAGAAAGTCCCGTGATAGGGCTTGATGTCGCCGGAGAGATAAAGCGTGCCGGCCTTTTCAGGCTTCACTTCCCGCTCCACCAGAACGGAACCGTTCTTGAAAACGTTTAAAGACGTGATGGGCGCCTTGGTTATTTCCGAAGCGTCGATGGCCTCGCCGAAAACTACCGCCGACAAAAGCGACGTAACAAGAAACAAAGAAAGATTTCTCATAAATGTCCTCATGTTGTTTTACTACATTCAATTTTAGCAAAAAAATGAGCAAAGCAGTTAAAAAGAAAAAACTGCCGAATTGGACCGCCGAGAACATTATTCATTCCAATGAATCGAGGCCTCTAAATCCCCTTATAGCGAATGCATTTTATCGCGCGGGCTACATTGAATCATGGGGACGCGGCATACAATTGATCAAAGACTCCTGCCGCAAACT
>JAGCGH010000035.1 GCA_017649705.1 bacterium | reverse complement strand
GTGCCGCATGACCGCTTTGGCGGAAGAGATGCTGGCTGACATCGACAAGGACACCGTGGACTTCATGCCGAACTTCGACGAGACCGTTCCCGAGCCTACGGTGCTGCCCACGAAAGTCCCGCAGCTCCTTCTGAACGGCACCAGCGGCATCGCCGTGGGTATGGCGACCAACGTTCCGCCCCACAACCTGGGCGAACTGTGCGACGCTTTGATCATGTTCATCAAGAATCCGGAAGTTTCCCTTCAGGAACTTATGACCGTCCTGCCCGGACCGGACTTCCCGACGGGCGGCATCATCTGCGGCAATTCCGAGATCATCAACATGTACAAGACGGGCCGCGGCAGACTGAAGATCAGAGGCGCGGCAGGCGTCGAGCCCGGAAAGATGGGCAAAGACAACATCGTCATCACCGAGATACCCTACACCGTCAACAAAGCCAACCTCGTCACCTCGATCGCCGAACTGGTCAACGACAAGAAGATCACCGGCATCTCCGATTTGAGGGACGAATCCAGCAAGGAAGGCATCCGTATCGTGGTGGAACTGAAGAGAGGCGAGATACCCGACGTGGTCCTGAACCAGCTCTACAAGCACACGCAGCTGCAGATGACCTTCGGCGCGATCCTCATCGCCATCGAAGACGGCCAGCCCAGAACGGTGGGCCTGAAGCAGTGCCTGCACAGCTTCGTCAACCACAGGAAAGAAGTGGTGACCAGAAGATCCGCCTTCGACCTGGCCAAGGCTGAGAAGCGCGCCCACGTGGTGGAAGGCTTCCTGAAAGCGTTGGATATGATCGACAAGGTCGTGGCCCTGATCAGGGCCAGCAAGGACCGCGAGGAAGCCAGAGTCGGCCTCATCAACAAGCTGGGCTTCACGGAGCCCCAGGCCGTGGCGATCCTCGACATGCGACTCTATCAGCTGACCGGTCTGGAACGCGGGAAGCTGGAAGAGGAGCTGGCTGATCTTATGAAAGAGATCGCTTTCTTAAAGAGCGTTTTGTCCGACGAGAAGGTACTGATCGGATTGATCATCGACGAACTGGAAGACCTCAAGAAGCGCTACAGCGACGAACGCCGCACCGCTTTGGCGGGCTCCGCGGACGATCTTAAGATGGAAGACCTTATCGCCAACGAGACCACGGTCATCACCGTGACGCACTCCGGATATATCAAACGCTGCCCGGTCTCGGCTTTCCGAAGCCAGCACAGAGGCGGAAGCGGAATCCGCGGCGTGGGCACGAAGGAAGAGGATTTCGTGGAGCAGGTCTTCACGGCTTCCACCCACGACTATCTGTTCTTCTTTACTTCCGCCGGCAAAGTCTACTGGCTGAAAGCCTATGAGATCCCGCAGATGCCCAGAGATTCCCGCGGCAAAGCCATCGTCAACCTCCTGCAGGTTGAGAGCGGCGAGAAGATCTCTTCCATTCTGCGCGTGACGGGCTTCAACGACACCCAGAGCATCATCCTCTGCACCAGGAAAGGCATCGTCAAGAAGACGAAACTCAACGAGTTCCGCAATATGCGCAAGAGCGGCCTCATCGCCATCAATCTGGAGGACGACGACACCATCTGCACCGCCAAGATGACCGGCGGCAACGACGACGTCATTCTCTTCACCAGGAACGGCATGTCCATCCGCTTCTCTGAGCAGGACGCCAGGGAGCTGGGCCGCAACACCAAGGGTGTCAGAGGCATCAAGCTGGAGAACAACGACTACGTCATCGGCATGGAAGTCGTCAGCGACGAGAACACCAGCGTCCTGGTCCTGACGGAACAGGGCTTCGGCAAACGCACCACCTTCCACGAATATCATATCCAGCGCCGCGCCGGCAAGGGCTTGATCGCCATCAAGACCACCGAAAGGAACGGCAAAGTGGTCTCCGCCTTCACCGTCGATCCCACCACCGAGATCGTCATGGTGACCCAGGGCGGGCAGCTCATAAGGACCCGCGCAGGCGAGTTCCGCGAGATCGGCCGCAACACCCAGGGCGTCATGGCCGCGAGATTGGACGAAGGCGACTCCCTGGTGGCCGCCGCCCGAGTCTTCACCACCGGACTGGAAGAAAGCGAGGAAGAGGGCGGGGAAGAATCCGGCCCGACCCAGGGCGAGCTCCTGCCCGAGGAAAACGAAACGGAAAAAGAATAAACTAAATATAACCACAACAATCAGATCAAATTTATGGCAATTAAAGCTGAAATCTCAACCAAGACCCCCTGCGAAGTGGTGGTGAAAGCCACCGTTGGCAGCGAAGAACTCAAAGCCGCTTACGAAAGCGCCTTTGCGAAGAACAGCAAACTCATAGAGCTGCCCGGTTTCCGCCGCGGCAAGGCCCCCCGCTCGATGGTGGAGGGAAAGTTCAAGGAATATTTCGAACAGGAAGCCATGAGCGACCTCATCGAGAAAGTGGTCAAGAGCCTCGTGAAGCAGTACCGACTCCACATGGTCACCGAACTCAAGATGGATGAGAAGCTCACCTATCCCCAGGAAGGCGACTTCACTTTCACCGTGGAATTCGAGGTGGCCCCCAAGGTCGAGAACGTCCAGTACGAAGGCCTGAAGCTCAAGGGCCGCAAGACGGAAGTGACGGACGAGGAAGTTGAGAAAGAGATCAAAAACGCCGCCGAGCGCTTCGCCACCTACGAGGAAATTAAGACCGACCGTCCCGCGCAGTTCGGCGACTGGGCCGTCTGCAGCTACAAAGCCTTCTGCGGCGGCAAAGAGGTCTTCAAGAGAGAATCCTCCTGGGTGGAAGTCGCCCAGGACCGCAAGACCCCCGCTCCCGGCTTCTGCGCCGAAATTGCCGGCATGAAGAAAGGCGAGGAGAAAAGCTTCAAGCTGAACGCCGGTCCGGAATTCTTCATGAAGGAATACGTCGACAAGGAACTGGAGTTCACCGTCTCCGTCGAGAGCATCAGGGAACGCGTGGTCCCCGAAGTGAACGACGAACTGGCCGCCAAGATCGATCCCAACATCAAGACCGTGGACGAGCTCAAGGTGAAAGTCAGGGAAGCTTTCACCCAGAACAAGGCCGAAGTGGAGCAGAACCGCCTGTGCGAACTGGCCAGGGAACAGCTGGTGAAGAACAACCCCCTGCCGCTGCCGCCCTACTATGTGGCTTTACAGACCAACGGCCTTCTGCGCCGCGAACTGGAAAACAAGCTCAGAAGCGGCATGAAAGAGGAAGCGCTGAAGGAAGAGGCGGAAAAGCTGAAACCCCAGTGCGAGGAGAGGGCCAAGCTTAACCTCAACGCCGATTTCCTGCTCTCCTACATCGCCGAAAAGGAGAAGATCCTTTTGGATACCGAAGACGTCATGCCCCGCCTGGAACAGTACGCCAGAATGTTCGGACGCAGCGTCGGCTGGGTCTACAGGATGTTCGAGCAGTCCGGAAAACTGGACGAGCTCAGGGCCGACCTCCTGCAGGAGAAGACCCTCCGCTTCATCGTTTCCAAAGCGGAAGTGACACAGTAATCCACCAATCAACAGGAGCGAACATTATGCGCCGCACCTTACTTTCGGTCTTGCTTTTCATATTGGGAGCCGCCTCCTTGCTTTTCGCCCAGAAGGCCGGCTTTGTTAATCTGGAAGCCAAAGAGAAACGCGATCTTGTCACCAAACTGATGATCGTCACCGACATGTACACCACGCTGGACTTTTCCATCAATTCCATCGTGGCCTCCATGCCGGAGGAGATCAGGCCCAGTCTCAGGAGAGCCATCAAGACCGACGAATTGATGCGGCGCGTAATTCCCGTTTACGAACGCCATCTGAGCAGGGAGACGCTGCAGGCTCTCCTGGATTTCTACCAAACCGAACCCGGCAACGCCTGGCTCAGGGCTCAGGACGCCATCATGAAAGACTCCATGGCGGTCTCCAAGGCTTACACCAGCGAGTGTGTCAAAGCCCTCAGCGCAAAGTGACATGAGTAAGTTTTACGCTCTCTTTTCCACGCCCCAGGGCGAAGTGAAGCCGGCTTTGTACGCCGTGCTGTTCGTCTTCGCCCTCCTGTCGACCTGGCTTTTGACGAAGCTTGTCCTGGCTTTCGCCCTGAAGAAAAAACTCTTCGGCCCGGTGGGCGGGCGCCATGTGGGCGGCCGCCAGATCCCGCGCCTGGGCGGCGTGGCCCTGATAGTGTCCTTTGCCCTTACGGCCGTCCTGGCGGCTTTTTTGCATCCGGGCGTCGCGAAAGAGTTCCTGCAGCCCCAGACCTTGGCTATTTTCGCCGGGCTTCTCATAGTGGGGGCCCTGGGCGTGGTGGACGATCTTCTGCAGCTCAACTGGGCCACGAAATTCGTTTTCCAGATCGTGGCCAGCTGCCTGGTCATCGGCAACGGCGTCATCGTTGCCAAAATAACCAACCCCTTCGGCCCCACCTTGGATTTTTATCCCTGGATGGCAGTGGCCTTCACGCTTATCTGGCTGGTGGGCATCACCAACGCCATCAACCTTTCCGACGGTCTTGACGGGCTGTGCGGCGGGATAATCTTCATCGTGGCGGTGGTCATCTTCACCAATTCCCAGATGCTGACCCGCGCCAGGCCGGAGCAGTTCACGCTCTTCATTTTCCCCAGCGTGGTCTGCGCCATAATCCTGGGGGCTGTCCTGGGATTCTTGCGCTACAACTTTTATCCCGCCAAAATATTCCTGGGGGACGGGGGAGCGCTTTTCCTGGGCTTTTTGGTGGCCTGCATGGCTATCAGGAGCTCCCAGATCAGCGCCACCAGCGTGGCGCTCTTGGTCCCGCTTATCGCTTTGGGGCTTCCCATCCTGGACACCACATTGGCCTTTCTGCGCCGCACCGCCAGACGTGGGAACCCCTTCCAGTCCGACGCCCAGCACATCCATCACAAGATCATGTACAGCGGGCTTACGCACCCGGAGACAGTCCTGGTCTTGTACGGCTTCTGCCTGCTGCTGGGCCTGGCGGCCCTGGCGCTTTCTCTCAGAAGCAACCAGTACGCCGGCATAATCCTGGTGGTCCTGACCATCATCATTCTTTTGGGCTTTAAAAAATTCGGCGTCCTGGACGTCACGAGACTCTGGGGCGTCCGGCGCCGCGGCGAAACGGAAGACAAAGAGGAAAAATGAGTTCCCGCGAGCCGCTGATCCCCCTAGTGAAAGATTATCTTATCCAGGAGATGACCCTGGGAAGGTGGCAGAACATCGCGCCTGAGACCCTGCCTCCCGAGCCCGGGGATCCCAAGGCTTATCTGGAAAAGCTAGCCAAGGCGAAAAAGAAAGCGGAGGAAAAAACCAAAGCGGCCGCGCCGCCTTCCGGAGCGGGAAACGCCGCCGGAGACGGCCTGCAGAAAGTCCGCCAGCCCTTCCAACCCGAGGGGAAAAGCAAAATAGAGGATCTCAAGCGCCTCAGGGAATACATGCTGGAATGCCGGCAGTGCCCGCTTTTCAAGGACCGCCACAACCTGGTCTTCGGTTCCGGAGACCCCGAGGCGAAGATCATGTTCATCGGCGAGGCGCCGGGCGAGGACGAAGACCTTCAGGGCGAACCCTTCGTCGGCCGGGCCGGCCAGCTCCTGACGGACATCATCGAAAAAGGCATGAAGATCCCGAGGAAGAGCGTTTACATCGCCAACGTCCTGAAATGCCGTCCGCCCATGAACCGCGATCCCCAGCCCAACGAAATAGACTGCTGCACGCCGGCCCTGGTCTGGCAGATCAGGATAATCAGGCCCAAGGTCATAATCGCCCTGGGCGCTTTCGCCTCCCGCTACCTTTTGAACACCAGATCCGGCATCAACGCCCTCAGGGGCTCTTTTCATAACCTCAGGCTGGACGGCATGACCATTCCCGTGATGCCGACTTACCATCCTTCCTATGTTTTGCGGGAATACACCGTGGACGTCAGAAGAAAAGTCTGGAACGACGTCCTCCAGGTGGTCGAGTATCTCAAGAACAACTAAGGAGGTCTCATGGCCGCAAGCTACAAGCACATTTTCGGACCGGTGGCGTCCCGGCGCCTGGGCCGTTCCTTGGGGATCGACCTTCTGCCCTTCAAGACCTGCACCCTGGACTGCGTCTACTGCGAGTGCGGCCGCACCACTGATCTTACGAAGCAAAGAAGAGATTTCTTTTCCCCCGAGGAAGTTTTGACGGAGCTGAAAGACTGGAAGGAAGCCGGCAACGAGGCGGACATCGTGACGCTGGCGGGATCCGGCGAACCTCTGCTGGCGCTCTCTTTGGAAAAGATCATAAAAGGCATAAAAGAAATAACCAACCTGCCCTGCTGTCTCATCACCAACGGCACGCTTTTCACTGACCCCTCGGCCCGCAAGGCCGCCATGCTGGCGGACATCGTCATGCCCAGCCTGGACGCCGCGGACGAAGCGACCTTTAAAGCGGTCAACCGCCCCGTCGAGGGACTCTCCTTCGCGGAATATCTGGAAGGGCTGGAGCTTTTCTGCCGGGAATACAAGGGACATGGAAAAATATACCTGGAGATCTTTCTGGTCCCCGGCGTCAACGACAACGAGGATCAGATAAAAGCCCTTTCCCTCTTGTCCCGCAGTCTGCATGTGGATTCCGTCCAGCTGAACACCGCCGTCAGGCCCCCGGCGGACAAGGACGTCAGGCCCATCCCCAGGGAGGAAATGGAAGAATGGGCCCGCTACTTCATCCCCAGGGCGGAGGTCATCGCCTCCTATCACGGCTCTCCCCTGAAAGAGCGCAGAGCGGTCAGCGAAGAGGAGCTTTTGGAAACTTTGAGCCATCGCGTAATGTCCCTGGAGGATCTGGTGGAAGCCAAGGGGTATCCTCTTCCAGAGACCGAGGCGCTGCTTAAAAAACTTTTGGAAAAAAGCCTGATCCGCCGCCGCACGCAGGACGGGAAGGATTTTTATTATGTATGACGTCCACGCCCATCTGACGGACGAGGATATCTTCCGGCAGCTTGACGCTGTTTTGCAAACCGCCAGGGACGCGGGAGTCCGCAGGTTCCTCATTCCGGCCTACAGCCCCCAGTTTTGGGAAAGAGCCCGCGGCATCGCGGAAGCCAACCGGGACGTTTACTTCGCCATAGGGACGCATCCGCTTTTTCTCGCGGACAAGGAGCCCGAGGGCCTGAGGGAAAAACTGATCAGGCACGAAAAATGCCTCGCCGTCGGGGAGGTTGGATTGGACGCGTTCCTGCCGGGGAGCGATCTGCCCTCGCAATGCGCCTCATTTGAGCGGGAAGCGGCCTTTGCCGCCCGATGCGATAAACCACTCGTCATTCACTGCCGGAAGGCCTATTCCGAGATCCTGGCGCTTCTGAAGGCCCAGTTCAAAGTCAAGCCGGTCCCGTTTTTGCTTCACAGCTGCTCCTGTTCCAGGGAACAGCTGGCCCCTTTTTTGGAAATGGGGGCCTATGTCAGTTTTTCCGGCACCCTTACCAGAAGCAACGCCAGAAAAACCAAGGAGCTGGCCCTTTATGTGCCGAAAGACAAAGTCCTTCTGGAGACCGACAGCCCCTACATAGGAACGGACAAAGTCCGGCCTCCCTTCGTCCGGCCCGCCCAGGTCATGGAGACGGCCGCGGCCTATTCCGAGATCACGGGACTCAGCCTGGAGGATACGGAAAAGCTGACGGAGGCCAATTCGGAGCGCTTCTTTGGCTTTGCTAAAACCGGGACGGAGCGTCAGTCTTAAGGAGACAAAAAATTCCCGGATCCGGAAGGTTTAGCGATTTTCCCTTTGCTATAATTGAAATATGCCAAAATACGTCTCAGTAGCCTTCGAAGCCAACCTCGACACCCACTACACCTACCGCGTCCCGGAAAATTTAAGGGAAGGCGCGCTGATGGGAACGCGGGTCATGGCGCCTTTGGGTAAGAGCCAGAGAATAGGCTACATTGTCAGGGAAGATCCAGATGCGCCAAAAGGCATAGAATTGAAAGAGATCGGCTCTCTGGTGGACAAGGTGGCCATGATCACGCCGCCTCTCATGAAGCTCGCGATCTTCGTCTCGGAATATTATTTCTGCGGCCTGGGCCAGGCCCTGCGCTGCTTCCTGCCCGCTCCCGTCCGCCACCGCGCCACCGACCTGGGCTTGGTGCACGTGGTGAAAATAAAGCTTTCCGGACCGGAACTGGAAGACCTCTACAAGAAATGCAGCGAGCGTTTCTGGAAAAAAAGGAACCTTCTGCGCTGCCTTTTGCTGAAGGCCGCTGCCCCTGATCAGAAAACTCCTCTTCTGCTGCAGGAACTGAGGGAAAGGGCGGAATGCGACCTGGCCTCCGTGAGAGCCCTGGAAAAACAGGGCGTCATAGAGATCGCCCTGGAGAAGCACTGGTCCTTGAGAGACGACGAGGCGGCGCTTCCCAACGTTCCTCCCGAGCTGACGGAGGACCAGAAGCGCGCGGTGGATCTAGTCCTCGAGAAGAAAAACGAATTCGCCGCTTTCCTTCTGCACGGCGTCACCGGCAGCGGTAAAACGGAAGTCTACCTGCACATCATCGAGGAAGCCCTCAAAGCCAACAAGACCGCCATCGTCCTGGTCCCCGAGATCGCCCTGACTCCCCAGACCGCCGACCGCTTCCGCGGCCGCTTCGGCTCCAAGGTCGCCGTTTTGCACAGCGCCCAGAGCGACAAGGAGCGCCACAACCAGTGGTGGCGCATCCGGGAAGGACACGCCAGAGTCGTCGTGGGCGCCCGCTCCGCCATATTCTCCCCGGTCTCGGACCTGGGCTGCGTCATAGTGGACGAGGAGCACGAGGGCAGCTACAAGCAGAACGGCGAGGCGCCCTACTACAACGCCAGGGACCTGGCGGTGATGCGCGCCAAACTGGAGAACTGCCCGGTGGTCCTGGGCTCCGCCACGCCTTCCTTGGAAAGCGTGAGGAACGCGCAGATAGGAAAATATACGCTTTTGAATTTGAAAAAAAGAGTCTGCGCCTCCGCGGACATCGAAACAGAACTGGTGGACCTCAACCAGGAAGTTTTGGCGGCGCCCCAGTTCGGCCTGGTCTCCCGCTCCCTGAAATCCGCCCTGGCGAACTGCCTGGAAAGAAGAGAGCAGGCCATTCTCTTCTTGAACCGCCGGGGCTACGTGCCCAGGCTCATCTGCCCGGAGTGCTACGAGACGCTGAAATGCCCCAGCTGCTCCGTGCCGCTGGCCTATCACAAAAGGGACAACCAACTGAAATGCCATCTCTGCGGGTACACCGCGGAATACCTTCCCCCTTACAAATGCCCCGATTGCGACGTCAATTTGAAACCGGCGGGCTACGGCACCCAGCGGGTGGAGAATCTTCTGCACGCCCTTTTCCCGGAATCGAAGATAGGCCGCATGGACAGGGACACCACCTCCAAAAGAGGCTCCCATGAAAAGATCCTGGGGGATTTCGCGTCCCACGAGTTCGACATACTCCTGGGCACCCAGATGATCGCCAAGGGATTAGACTTCCACAACGTCACCTTGGTGGGAGTTTTGAACGCCGACATTTCCCTCAACACTCCCGATTTCCGCTCAGGAGAAAGAACTTTCCAGCTGGTAACCCAGGTGGTGGGCCGCTCGGGCAGGGGAGCCAAGGCCGGCAAATCCATAGTCCAGTCCTACACCCCCGAAGCCTCCGTTCTTCGCTGCGCCGTGTCGGGCGACTGGGAAGGCTTTGTGAAAAAAGAAATGGAAGAACGAAAGGAATTCAATTATCCGCCCTTCAGCCACATCATAGAGATAGTGTTCCGCTCCAAGGAAGGCAAAAAAGCTTATGAAGCCGCCGCCAAAGTCCAGAAAAAACTCGCGGCGCTTTCCGAGGGCATGACGGGATATTTTTATATGACGGAAGTGGAGGAGGCTTACCCCGCCTTCGCCTTCAACGAATACCGCTGGCAGATACACCTGCGGGTCTCCTCCGTCATGCGCGCCATGGAAACGCTTTTGCGTCCCATAAAGCCATTCCTAAAGAACACTTCCTCGGTCAAATGCCAAGTCGACGTCGACCCCGTCTGAGCGCCAAAAGCGCCAGAACAAGGGCCGCCGCGCAGGAGGCCGGTTCAGGAACGACCTCGTCCACGCCGGAAACGCAGAGCGCGAACGCCTGCGGGCCTTCCATGATATTGACGCCGCTGACTTTTATCTCTATGCTGCTGCCAGCGGCGAAGTCGCCGACCTGGCAGCGCTCTATGTTGTTTATGTGATCGTTGGACTCGCTTAGCCCGCCGGAATAATATTCGTTTTCGCCGTCGCTCACGCTGATGTCAAGGTCGTTGACCAGGGCTAGCTCCGCGCCCACCGTGCCGGGGACGTCTGTCCAGCAAAGCGTGGCGGAAACAGGGCCCTCGCTTTCTTTTGTGAAGAAATAGGAGACGGCTTTCCCGGTCTCTTCTATCGTGCCTTCCATGGCGAACAGTTCGCCGCAGGAGGGATTCAAGCTCTCGTCAAGGTTGACGTGCCCGAAACCGTTCACGCAGTTGGGCGTGACTTCCGGGATCTCGGTGCGGGTGGTGAACTGTCCCTTGCCCATATTCCTGGCGCCGTTGATCAGAACGGCTTTAATGAGCGCGGAGGAGGGGGCGGCGATGTAGGTGTTTTCTTTGAGATACTGCAGGACGCAGGCGGCGGAGCCGGCGGTCAGGGGGGAGGCCATGGATGTCCCGTGATCGTAAGTGTAATAAGATTTTCTCTCTCCCTGGTTGTCGTCGTCGTAGAGGGCTTCCACGGAATAGATCCAGGTGCCGGGCGCCACGATATCCGGTTTCGCCCTGCCGTCCTTCGCCGGGCCTCTGCTGGAAAAACAGGCCATGCCCTGCTGTTTTTTGTTGTTCGGTTCCCCCATCTTGTCGTTGTAATAGGGGCTAGTTGTGTCTAACGCTCTTCCCAACACGTCGCCGTAGGTCGTGGTAAATTCCGGATGGTAGCTTTCCGAGGCGCCGACGGTAACAATGTTTTTCCCCACGGCTTCCATGCCTAGGGTGCAATTATCCTCATAATAAAAATCTAAGTTTTCATTGCCCGCGGCGAATAATATGAGGAAATCGGGATATTTTCTGCTCAAACTGTCGTAGAGTTTCGCTTCGGAATTGTATTCGCCCTTGAAACCTGAGTAGCCGGATCCCCAGCTGTTGTTCATTACGCGTCCGCCGGCGTTGTAAGCTTTTGAAAAATCGCCGTCCGTCAGTTCGACAATGTCATACGAGTCGGTCAGAAAACGTATGAAATACAGGTCCGCGTCCCGGGCCGTTCCGGCGTATTTGCCGTTTTCATGCGCGCCGGTCCCGGTCGCCGAACCAGCTACATGCGAACCGTGTCCGTGCAAGTCGCGCCAATCCTCGGCTTTGTCGTTGTTTTCAGCCAGGACGCCTATGACGTTCTTGTTTAGGAAGTCGTCGTGGATAGTGGCAAGGTCGCCGCTGTCCAAACCGGTGTCCGCGACTATCACCATAACGCCCTTTCCGGTATAACCGGATTCGTTGGCGGAATCGACATTCATCAGCTCACCGGATCTGGCGACGTCGTTCATGAGTTTCTTTTTAGGCTTGGGTTCGACGGACAGAACGCCGCTTAATTTTGAAAGATCAGAAACCAGGGAAAGAGGGATCTTCACCTCAACGACGGGAGGATCGTTGTGGAGCAGCTTGAATTCCGCGATGTTTCGCTCTTTCAAAAATTCCGCTACCGCGTCATAGCTTTCAATGGTTGCAAGGCCCAACAGAACTTTTTCGGAAGCGTCCGTTGACGTGATCCTGTTTTGGAATCCCAATGAGACGATCTTGTATTCCGGTTTGTATTCGCCGCAATAAATAAGAGGGAAGATCTCTTCAAGAGTTTTTATCTGATCCTTGCTGGCCAGGAAGATGTAGGCATTCGGAGGAATGAGGCCGATCTTCTTCAAGCCGAGCGCGGCTATTTCCTGCATATCCGCCGCGCTGAAATTGCGTTCCGGCTGCACGATGAACTGGTACTGGCCCTCGGCGGTGGGGGAGGATCCGAT
>JAGCGH010000034.1 GCA_017649705.1 bacterium | reverse complement strand
TACGCCAAAAAATTCAAGGAACTGGGCATAGGCCCCGAGGACATCAAAAGCGTAAGTGACGTAAAATATCTGCCCTTCACCACCAAGACCGACATGCGGGAAAACTATCCCTTGGGCCTCATGGCGGTCCCCAAGGAAAAAGTTCTGCGCTTCCACGGATCTTCCGGCACCACCGGAAAGCCGACCTTCGTCGCCTACACGAAAAACGATTTGGAGATGTGGTCCGACATGGTGGCCCGCTTTCTCTATTCCGGCGGCGCCCGCCCGGGTCACACCGCCCAGATCAGTTTCGGCTACGGCCTTTTCACCGGCGGCTTCGGGCTGCACTACGGCCTTGAGAAGATCGGCTCCTCCATCATCCCGGCCGCCAGCGGCAACACCAGGAGACAGTTCACGCTTCTGCAGGACCTCAAGCCGGAACTTTTGGTCTGCACCCCGACATACGCTTTGAGGCTCATCGAATACATGGAGGACGAGAAGATCCCCAGGGAAAGTTTGAATCTGAAAGTCGCGTTTTTGGGCAGCGAGCCCTGGACGGAAGAGATGCGCCTCTACATCGAGGATAGGCTCCAGGTCAACACCTGCAACAACTACGGGCTTTCGGAAGTCATAGGGCCCGGCATCTCCGGCGAGTGCGTCTATCATACCGGCATGCACATCCAGGAGGACTACTTCCTGGTGGAATGCCTCGATCCCAAAACTTTGGAGCCCGTGCCCGAAGGCGAGCTGGGAGAACTTGTCATCACGCCCCTCAACAAGGAAGCCATGCCGATGATAAGGTACCGCACCAGGGACCTGGCCTATATCGTGAAAGATTCCCCCTGCCCCTGCGGCAGGACGACCAAGAGAATGAGCAGGATAAAAGGCCGCTCCGACGACATGCTGATCATAAGGGGCGTCAACGTCTTCCCCAGCCAGGTGGAAGAAGCCCTTCTGCAGTGCAAGGACGTCACGCCGAACTTCCTGATCGTCTTGGATCGTCCGGGATCGCTTGACCGCTCCGTGGTGAAAGTGGAAATGAGCCCGGCCTTCTTCTCCGACAAGATGAGCGAGATGCAGATGCTGAAGAACAAGCTCGAGGAGACCATCCGCTCGTATACCGGCATCCACTTCGAAGTGGATCTGGTCCAGCCGCAGTCCATCGAGCGCTTCACCGGCAAAGCCGCCCGCGTCGTTGATAATCGTCCCAAGGAAAATTAAAAATGTCGTCTTTAACAACCGTTCTTCTAGTCGCCTTCATCATCCTTCTGGTCACCACCGGCGTTTACGCCATGCGCCGTACAAAAAACCTTGAGGACTTCTTCCTGGGCGGCCGCAACGTGGGCCCCTGGATCTCCGCCTTTTCCTACGGCACCAGCTATTTCTCCGCCGTCATCTTCATCGGCTTCGCGGGAAGCTTAGGCTGGAAATTCGGATATCCCGCCATGAGTATCGGCGTCGGCAACGCTATCTTCGGCGCACTTTTGGCCTGGATCGTTCTGGCGAAGAGGACGCGCCGCATGACGCAGAACTTAGGCGCCATGACCATGCCCGGATTCTTCTGCGAACGCTACGCGGCGCCTTATCTGAAGCCGCTCGCGGCCATAATCATTTTCATTTTCCTCGTCCCCTATTCCGCTTCCGTTTACAAAGGACTGGGATATCTTTTCGTTGAAAACTTCAACATTCCCTATGAAGTCGCCTTGTGGCTCATGACCGGCGTGGCCGCCATCTACCTTATGCTGGGCGGATACCTGGCCATGACTTTGACCGACTTCATCCAGGGCATGATCATGCTGGCCGGCTCCATTCTGATCATGTGCCTTCTGGCCAATAAGGGCGGAGGCTGGGCCCACGTTTTCCAGAACATCACCGCCGCCAGAGTTGAGCACACTCCCGTTTCCACCTTCGGCTGGATAACGCTGGCTTCCGCCGTGATGATGACATCCTTCGCCCCCTGGGGCCTTCCCCAGATGATTCAGAAATACTACGCCATCAAAAACGAGAAAGTGATCTTCAAGGCCACGGTCATCACCACCATCTTCGCCATGATAATCGGCTGCGCAGCCTATTTCACCGGCGCCATGACCCACCTTTACTTCAAGGCTGGTCTTCCCGACGCCAAGGGCGTTTACGACACCCTGGTCCCCATCATGCTGAAAGACTGGCTGCCCGCTCCTCTGATGGCGCTCTTTCTGCTGCTCATCCTCTCCGCTTCCATGAGCACGCTTTCCAGCCTTGTTTTGGTCTCCTCCTCCACCGTCACCATCGACTTCTACAAGGGCATCGTCAACAAGGAAGCCTCCGAAGGCACCACGGTCACCCTGATGCGCATCATGAGCGCCATCTTCCTTCTGCTCTCCTATGTGATCGCCCACTCCGACAGCAAGTTCATCGTCGACCTTATGAGCCTCTCCTGGGGCGCCGTGGGCGGAGCCTTCATCGCCCCCTATCTCCTGGGCCTTTACTGGAAAGGCACCACCAAAGCGGGCGCTCTGGCCGGCATCATCTGCGGCCTGGGCCTGCAGATGATATTGATCGCCCTGACCAAACTGCCTTCCACCCTTTGCTCCATGATCTCCATCATCGTCCCCTTCGCGGTGGTGCCAATAGTCAGCGCTTTCACCGAAAAGGTCCCGCAGGAAGTGGTGGAGAAAGCCTTTAGTATCCCCTCCGAAACAGCGGAACAGTAAAAAAGTTCAACATACGCATAAACAAAAAGCGGCAGCTCTTTAAGCTGCCGCTTTTTTTATAACGCATGTTTTGCCAGCGGACCGCGCCGCCAAATTTACCGCGCTTGGGCGATCACTTCGCCTTGTTCTCGCGGAAGACGAAACGGAAGCACAGATCGCTCTGCACGACGTCCTTGTCCTTCTCCTGCTCCGCCTCCTCGTAGAGTTCCATAATGTGCCACATGCGGCCGCGCCAGGTGTAGTCCGTGCCGCCGTTCAAGACCACCCACTCCCAGCAGATAGGCTGGTCGTTTTCGGAGATCTTGCCGCTTAGGAAAGCGAAATCCCACTGCTGGGAGGTGGGGAGGGAGAACTGCTCGTCGTTGCTCTTGGAGAGTTTCGAGAGGGCTTTTTCGATCTGTTCGAAGGGCGTGGAGGAAGCCGGGCCTTCGCCGTCCTGAGTTCCTATCAGCTTCGAGAGCTGCGTTTTTGTCACAGGCTTCGCCATGATGAAATAATCGCTTTCGTTGGAGGAGCGAAGGTCGCCCACCGTCACGGTGCCGGGCCTCACTTTCACGAAAAGCAGCGCGGCGGGATCGGGAGCAGCGGGCTTTTCGGTAAGAAATTCCAGTTTCGCCTTGCCGCTTCCGGCGTTTATAACGGCGTAGTCAAAGCTTTCCACGTTGGGTTTTTGCTCTTTCTTGCCGAAGCAGGCGGCAAGGAGAAGAGAAACTGCGATCAAAAACAGAAGTCTTTTCATAGTTCTTTACAGAAGGTGTTGATTACAAAGGCGGCCATGTTTATTCCTGCGGCGGCGGGGACCATTCCGGAACTCGGAAGAGGAGATCCTTTCTCAACCTCGCAGGGGGTTTCTTTCGACATAACTACGGGAACAGCCTTTGAGGCAGGCTCATCCCTAAGTAATTTTCTCAATTTTCGGGCAAGAGGGCAAGCGGCAGTCTTGCCGAGGGTGGTGACGGTCATTTTTGAGGGGTCCGTTCTTCTCGCCGTCCCCATGGAGGAGACGACGGGAATGCCGTTCCGCAGGGCAAAGAGGATAATTTCCGCTTTCGCCGGAATGTCGTCTATGGCGTCCAGGATGAAATCGGCGTCCTTGGGAACGATGGCATCGATGTTGTCCTTGGAGAGGAATTCCGGAATAGCTTCAGCCTCAATGGCGGGATCGATCATAGCTATTCTCGCTTTCGCGGCTTCGGCTTTGTTTTGGCCCAGCGTATCAAGCGTCGCGTAGAGCTGGCGGTTCAGGTTCGAAGGCTCGAAGACGTCTCCGTCAATGAGGACGAACCGCTTGATCCCGGCCCGCGCCAGATTCTCAAGGGCGTAGAGCCCCACGCCGCCGAGGCCGATGAGAACGATCTTCTTTTGGCGGAAGGCGGCGGTCTTCTCTTCGCTGTAAAGGAGGGCTGTGCGGTCAACAGTCATCTCAGATCCTCCAGAAGCATGCAGTCGCCGTAGGAAAAGAAGCGGTAGCGCTCCCTGACGGCCAGCTGGTAGATGTCCTTCCAGGCGTCGCCAATCAAGGCCGCCACCAGCATGAGGAGCGTGGATTTCGGCAGATGGAAGTTCGTTATGATGGCGTCGATGGAGCGGACCTTCAGGGGCGGATGGATGAAGATCTTCGTGGCGAGAAGCCCGGAGCGGAACTTCCCCTCCTCGTCCAGGCAGGATTCCAGAACCCGCAGGGAAGTCGTGCCCACCGCGATGATCCTTCTGCCCTCGCTCCTGGCCTTGTTCAGAAGCTCGGCCTGTTCCGGAGTGAAAGTGAAGGTCTCCTCGTGCATCTCGTGCTGGCGGATATCGTTAGTTTTCACCGGCTTGAAAGTGCCAAGCCCGACGTTCAGGGTAACTTCCAGAAGCGTCACGCCTTTTTCTTTCAAAGCCTGAAGTATTTCCGGCGTGAAATGGAGCCCGGCGGTAGGGGCCGCCACGGCCCGGCCGCTCTTGGCGTAGACCGTCTGGTAGCGTTCCCTGTCGGAGGCCTCAGAAGGGCCTTTCGGGCGCTCTATGTAGGGAGGGAGGGGAACTGTCCCCTCTTTTTCCAAAAACGCGTTTACGGCGGCGCTGGAGGCCTCGAAGCGCACCCTGCGCTGGCCGTCCGGAAGTATTTCCGTAAATTGGCCCCTCAATTCGCCGCAGACAAGCTTGACGCCCGCTTTGCAGGAGTGCCCGGGGCGGACGGTGGCTACGAATTCGCCCTCGCCCTCCTCCTTGGTCAGAAGGAGCTCTATCTTCGTCCCGGTGTCAGCTCTTTTTACGTAGAGCCTGGCGGGAATGACTTTGCAGTTGTTCAGGACCAGGACGTCGCCCTCTTTGAAATAGGAGACGATGTCTTTGAAGATCCCCTCTTTTATCGTGCCATTGGCTTTGGAATAGCGGATGAGCCGGCTTCCGTCCCTTTCGGGGGCGGGCTGCTGGGCGATGAGCTCCCTGGGCAGTTCGTATTCGTAGGCCCGGAGATCCCACCAGGGATATGTTTCCCGCGGCTCCGTCATCTAAGCTTGGCGCCCTTGTAGAAAAATTCCACC
The DNA here is from genome assembly GCA_017649705.1 of bacterium. Classification (GTDB taxonomy): domain Bacteria; phylum Auribacterota; class UBA3054; order UBA3054; family UBA3054; genus UBA3054. The sequence continues at coordinate 18,132 of JAGCGH010000034.1, read as the reverse complement.
ATCTGGGCGCTGGTCATGCCCTGATCCGCCATGGTCTTGGTGCACCATTGGCAGAGCCCCACGCCGTGTCCCCAGCCGTTGCCGCGGAAAATATAATTCCCGTTCCTTACGTCAAGGTAAAATTTCGTGGACTTGATGACGTCGTAGCCGACGGCTTTCCTTAACTGCTCGCCGGTCAGCGTAACCGACTTCGAGCCGTCGCCGAAGCTGATCTGCGCCACTCTCTCGGATCCGAAACGCTTCAGGATCTTGAAGCTCCTGGCCGTCCCGGCGTCGAAGCCCGCGGCTTTCAGTTTGGCTGCCATGGTGGACATGGGGATGGTGTATTCCCAGGAGTAATGCTTGCAGTTTCTGCAGTATGGGGAGGCGTGTCCGGGGGGATAGGTCTTGACGTTGGAGAAGATCTTCTCGCCGTCCTCCGTCGCGCCGCCGCAGCAGGTGTGGAAGAAAGTAAGGAGCGGCTTGCCTTCGAATTCAAGATAAGAGCCGGCGGTCTCGTAGACCGCGGCGGTGGCGGTCGGAGCTTCCGCGCTGGCTCCGCCGTAAAGCTGATCCAGGGGAGACTGCAGGTCGTAATCCTTGTCCTTCATGGCCGCGCGCTTGGCGATGGTGTAGGAGCGGGAAACGATGGCCTGGGCCTTCAGGGCCTCCGCGGGCCAGGAGGCGAAGGTCTCCTTGGGCACCACGCCGCAAAGATATTCCTCCAAGCCCAGATGGTTGATCACCGTGATATCGCTCCCGTTGGCCAGAAGCTCGACCTGGCCCCGGTACTTCACGCCGTCGATGTCTATTAGCTGGCCTTCCTCGGGAATGAACATGAGCCTTCTGGAGGCTTTCTTGCCCTGGCCCACCTGGCCGTTGATGGCCAAAAGTCCGTTGCGGGACGAGAAGACGGCGTTCTGCACTTTGGCGAAACGTCCGATGAAGGCTCCGCTGGTCTGGTCGTAATAGGAGCCCGGGCCGGGGATGGAGATGTTGGCGGAGGCGGCCTTGACCTTCACGGCCACCCTCACAGTCTCCTGCTTGGAAACGATGGCCCCGGTTATGGGGATAATAGCTTCGGAAGTAACGCCGCAGCCCGCGAGCGCCGCGAGGCAGGCCAGGAGAAGGAACGATCTGATGAGAGTTTTCATTTTCAGTGGATGGCTCTGATTCTTTTAACGGGCAGATAAACGCAAAGCGCGCGTCCTTTCAGGGTGTCCCGGTGGGCGAAGCCCCAGTAGCGGCTGTCCGCGGAATGGGCGCTGTTGTCGCCCAGCATGAAATAACAGTTCTCGGGGACTTTTATCTCCGCCGAGACCTCGTCCTTGATGACGTGCACTTTCCTTTTGCCCACCATGACGTAGTTGCGCTCGCCCTCCACCGGACGGATGGAGCGGAAGGGCACGCCGTCGATGTAGAGCGCGTCGTAGATCTCCCGATTGCCGGTGCGGCGCTCCGCGTCCAGGACCTGGTTGGCGATGGTCTGCAGCTGCTTGGAGAAAAGCCCGTCGCAAGTGTAGCGCACGTAGCTTTGGGTGGCGGGGCGGTTGGTCACTATCATGTCGTTGACATAAAGGAAGCCGTCCTTTATTTTAACTGTGTCTCCCGGGGTCCCGGCGCATCTTTTGATGTAATCGATGTTGCGGTTGGCGGGGTGTTCGAAAACCACCACTTCCCCCACGACGGGCAGATGCATCCACGGCAGCATCCAGTACCCGTCCGGCAGAGGCAGCGTCCAGTCCACTATGGGTATCTTGATCTTGCAGTTGAAGCCGTAGGCGCAGCGCAGAACGAAGATATGGTCGCCGAAGCCCCGGCCCATTTCCTTGGCGCCGTACAAGGTGGGCTCCATGCTGCCGGTGGGGATCTTGAAGAGCTCTATGGTGTTCGATTTCAGAAACAGAGCCGCCAGGATGAGGCCTATGGTGACCAGTGTGCTTTTCAGAGTCTTGTTCATTTTTAATTCACTTCAGGATTCTTAAAAGTTCCGAGTTGGTGTCGGTCAGCTTGACCTGCTTGACAAGGCGCTCCATCTTGGCCAAAGGCGTCATCTCGGAAAGCATTTTCCTAAGATACCAGACTTTCTGCAGCTCTTCGGGACTGAAGAGCAGCTCCTCTTTCCTGGTTCCGGAACGGTCGATGTCGATGGCCGGGAAAACGCGCTTTTCGCTGATGCGCCGATCAAGCACCACCTCCATGTTGCCGGTGCCCTTGAACTCCTCGTAGATAAGGTCGTCCATGCGGCTGCCGGTCTCTATGAGAGCCGTGGCGATGATGGTCAGGCTTCCGCCGTCCTCGATGCTTCTGGCGGCGCCGAAGAAGCGCTTGGGCTTCTGCAGCGCGCTGGCGTCCATGCCGCCGGAGAGGATCTTGCCGCTCAGGTTGTGGCCGTAGTTGTAGACCCTGGCCAGGCGCGTGAGGCTGTCCAGCAGTATGAAGACGTCTTTGCCGTGCTCCACCAGGCGCTTGGCCTTTTCCAGGACCATTTCCGCCACCTGGATGTGGCGGTCGCTGCTTTCGTCGAAGGTGGAGCTCACCACTTCGCCTTTCACGGTGCGCTGCATGTCCGTCACTTCCTCGGGCCTTTCGTCAATAAGGAGCATTATGAGCTCGACGCTGGGATAGTTGAAGGAAATGGCGTTGGCGATATCCCTGAGGAGAAGCGTCTTTCCCGCCCTCGGGGGAGCCACGATAAGACCGCGCTGCCCCTGGCCTATGGGGGAGATAAGATCCAGTATGCGGGTGGAGATCCCGTCCGGCTTGTATTCCATCACATAGCGTTTGGCGGAGAACTGGGGCGTTAGCTCGTCGAAGGGCGTGATGTGCTCTTTGTTTTCGGGGGGATCGTAGTTGATGGCGGAGACTTTTATGACGGCGCCGCTCTTTTCGATCATCCTGGGCCGGCGGAAAACGCCGTAGATAGTGTCGCCCTTCTGGAGGCCGAAGCGCCGGATCTGGGTGGGAGAGACGTAAACGTCGTCGTCGCATATCAAATAATTGCGCTCGCTGCGGCGCAGGAAGCCGTAGCTTCCTCCCCGGGGGATGTCCAGCACGCCTTTGCCGAAGCGGAAGCCGTGCTTGGCGTATTCGCTGCGCATTATTTCGTAGATAAGGTCGGTGCGGCGCAGTTCCGGTATGCGCCTGACGCCGTTGGCTTCCGCGTATTTTCTAAGGGTCTCGCTTGTCTGCCTCAAAAGGTACGAAATGTTCACCAGATCGCTGTCAACGTTGACGTCGTCGGGAGTGCACTCCGCGGGAGTCTCCGGGCCTTCTTCTTCAGCGGGCGCCGGAGCGTTCTCTTCGCCGGAAGTTTCCGCATCTTCCGCTTTCGGCTTGGCCTCCTGCTCCTCCCCGGCGTTTTTGCGGCGGCGGGAGTGGCGGCGGCGCAAAGGGCGGGCGGTGCTTTCCGGGGCCGCTTCGGCGCCTTCCTGCGGTTCCGCTTCGCCGCTTTGGGCGGGCGCTTCGGCGTCATCAGCCTTTTCCTTGCCGGAGGCCTTGTCTCCGCCTTCGGCTTCAGCCTCCTCCTCTATGGCCTCGTTGTCTATGCACAGATGCAAAGGGCGCCCCACGCCGAATTCCTCGGGGGTCTCGTCTTTTATCGGTTCGCCGGTGAAGAACTCCATGTCCGGGCCGTGGTAGAGATGCACGATGCGGGCGCTGTCCTGGGCTTTCGGCTTGCGGCCCGCTTTCTTCTTGGCCGGCCGTTCGACCACGGCGGCGTTGGGATCCTCGCCCTTTATAGGTTCGCCGTAATAGATCTCGGCGCTGAGGTCGATGCTTTTGCCTTTCTTTTTTTCTTCTTCATCTTCCACGTAAACCACGGGATAAAGCTCCAAAAGTTCCTTGGGTATCTCTTCCTTGGTGGCGTAGCGTTTCGGCCTTCCGGGCTTGCCGGTCACTAATCTGTAATAGCCTTTCTTTTCTTCCATATTGTTCCTCAATTTGCTTTGCTTTTTTCTTCCTTAATAAATTCCACGATCTTGGCGCGCAGCTCCTCCGGCGCGCCCTCGTTGTCTATCGTATGATCCGCGTAACGGCTGCGGGCCCAGTCGGCCCACTGCCTGTTGAACCTCAGGTTGATGTCCGTAGCGCTCAGCGGCCTGCTCAATTGCAGTCTCCGCTCCCTGATCTCGTTTGCCGCGTTTATGGTCGCCGTGGCGTCGAAAAGGTATTGGAGCCCGCATTCGAACAGAAGCGGGACCACCACGAAGACCAGTTCGGCCCCCTCCTTTTCCCTGGCCGCTAGCCACTCCTGCATTTTTTCCAAAATAAGAGGCTGCAGGACGAACTCCAAAATATTTATTATCTGCATGTCCTTGAAAGCCCTCTGGGCAACCGCCCTGACCGCCCGGGGAGTGAACTCCCCCGCCAGGTATCCTCTTTCCCTGAGCTTTTCGCCCACCCTGGCGACCACCGCCGGATCGGCCCAAAGCTCCCTGGTCAGATCGTCCGCGTCCAGGACCGGGAAGCCTTCCTCTTTTATGAAAGAGGCCGCCAGACTCTTGCCGCAGCCGATGCCGCCTGTAATTCCTACTGTTCTCACTTAAAACAATTCCCCCTGCTGCGGGGCAGGATCCTCTTTGGGAGCCTTGCGGCCGCCGCCTGTGATGCTTTGAAAGTCGTATTTGGCGCAAAAATCCCTTATGGTGTCCGGATCGCCTTCCCGGCGCTTCAATTCCTCCACTTCGCACTCCACGGGCACGTCCGAGCAGATGGTGATGAGGAAGCGGGAATTTTCTATGTGATCAAGAGATTCTTCAAGTTTTTTTCGCTGGGAATTCGGAAGCGAATCCAGCGAAGCCAGGATCTTGTCAAGGCTTTCGTAATTTTCCAAAAGGTCCCTGGCCCCCTTTACGCCGATGCCCTTGACGCCGGGAACATTGTCGGAGCTGTCCCCCACTATGGTCAGATAATCGATGATCTGGCAGGGCCACACCCCGTATTCCCTTTTGACGCCGCCGGCGTCCAGGATGCGCATGTCCCTCATGCTGCTGCGGAGGATGAAAATATCGTCGTCCACCAGCTGGCAGAGGTCCTTGTCCCCGGTGGCGATGAGCGTCTTTACGCCCTGGGCCTTGGCCCGCTTCGCCACGGTCGCCAAAATATCGTCCGCTTCGTAGCCCTGCTTTTCCAAAACGGGAACGCCCATGGCGCTAAGATATTCCTTGACGATGGGGATCTGTTCCAAAAGATCGTTCGGGGGCTCGGGACGGTTGGCCTTGTAGTCGCTGTAAGCCTCTTCCCGGAAAGTCGGGCCGGAAAGGTCGAAAGCCACGCAAAGATAATCAGGCTCGACTTCCTCCAGCATAATCTGGAGCAGCTTGTGAAATCCGAAAACAGCGTTGGTGGGAGTTCCGTCATGACTGCATATGAACGGCACGGCGTAATACGCCCGGAAAATATATGCCATCCCGTCGACGGCAAGCAGAGTTTTATTCATCAGTAAAAATAGAGAACGCCTGTTGATTTATTTATTTTCGGCGCTGCCCGGCTTTGGCGGGCGATTTGGGGAGGGAGTTTGGGGGGAGGGAAAATTGGGAGGGAGGGAAAAAACCGGGCCGCTCTTTCAAAAAGAGCGGCCCGGATTATCAACCGATATCAGCGGTTGGCGGCAGCGCCCTTGACGACGGCGCCGCGGCGAGGAGTGCCGCTGGGATCAACGAGCTTGGCGTTGATGAAGATCAGGAGGTTGGATTTCTTGGCAACCTCAGATTCACCGCGCCAGAAGCGGCCGATCCAGGGCAGGTCAGCCAGAATAGGCGTGCGGTCCTTGGTGCGGACCAAATCGTTCTTCATAAGACCGCCCATGACCAGCGTGTCGCCGTCGTTGACGAGGACGGTGGTCTTGAGGTTCTGGACGAAGAACTGGGGCAGTTCGTAAACGTTGTTACGAGAAGACACGAATCTGCGGAAGCCCAGGAGGTCGGATACCTCGGGGTTGACTTCCAGCTCGATGGTGCGTTCGTCGGTCTGCACGGAGGGGGTCACGACCAGCTTGGTGCCGTATTCCCTGGTTTCCCAGTCTTTCGGCGTGACGGCGTAGTCGTAAATGACAGACTGAGCGTCGCCGACGTCCACGTCCTGGTCTTCAGCTTCTTCGATGGTCTTGTTGTAACGGATGCGGATGACTTCTTTCAATTCCGCGCGGTTACCGGAGACCACGGTCACCTTGGGGGCGAAGATGGTCTCGACGCCTTCCTGATTGCTCAGAGCGTAGATGACGCTGCGGTACTGGGCGGGGCCCAGAACGCCGCTGACGTCGAAGACTTTGCCGAGGCCGTCGTTGACGGAAGTGTCCTGAACTTTGGAATTGGCGATGCTGGCCTGGTTTCCGGCGATGGAGCCGAGGGCGTCAACATAGCGGGAAGCGTTGGAGACGTAGTTGGATCTCAGGCTTTCAAGCTGGCTCATGTAGTAAGACTTGTTGGGGCCGTTGCCGTCCAGGATGCTCTGGTTCTGACGGTAGAAATTCTGGTAGGCCTGATAAGCGGCCTGGGATTTGCGCCTGTACTCGTTGGCGGTGCCGTTGGACTGTTCCAGAGAAGAATAAAGGGTCTGGATGTCCGCGATGGAGGCGTCGCCGTAGGAGGGCTGATGGGGACGCAGATTGGCAATGCTCATGTAATCGCCGTAGTCGCTGCCGGTGTCCACCATGTCGGGGATGCGGTAAGCGGAGTTGATGGGATCATAAGCATCCTCATCCATATAGGAACGGATGTAGCGGAGGCCGGAGGTCATCTCGCGCTCCTTGTTGGGAGCTTCCAGGTAATACTTGTCGCCGTATTTGTCCTTGCGGTTCCAGCGATAGTTCTGGGAGAGGAAATGACGGAAGACCAGTTCGTTCATATCGTCGTTGCTGACGGTCACGAAACGCGCTTCGATCTCGACCTGGCTGGGAGTCTTGTCGAAATTCTTCAGGAAGTTTTCGATGAGGGTCAGGTTTTCGGCGGTGTTACGCACGATCAGCTGGTTGGTCCTGGCGTCGTACACCACGGAGGCGCCCGGGACATCCTGAATGCCGATGCGTCTCAAAAGCTCTTTGGCTTTGTCCGTGGGGGTCCTCAGGGATTCCTTGTTGAGGACTTCGATGGAATCGAGGCCGCGGGACAGACGGAAGGTCTTGCTGATGATGCGGGCGGAATCTTTCGTCGTGATGGCGATGGATTCGCCTTCCACGCTGTAGTTCAGGTTTCTCAGTTTGCAGATGATCGCCAGGGCGTCGGCCACGGAGACGTCGTCCAGAGAAAGCGTCAGAGTGGCGTTCTGGATGGCGTTGGCGACGGCGGGCTGCATGACCAGGTTGAAGTTCGCTTCATCACGGATGGTCTCGAAGACGCTGACCATGGGCTCGTCCACGAAACTGAGCTTCTTGATGATGCGGCTCATCTTCTCGTCGGCGATATTGGAAATGCCGGCGGAGGCGACGGCTTCGTCGCGGTCTTTCTGCTTCTCAGTCATGATGAGCATGCTCTTCTCGATGTCCTGGATGCGCTGGAGGGCGGTCAGGTCGACGTTGTCTTCCTCGATGCGGATGAGCTTTTCATTGCAGGAGCTCATGTAGCGGCGGGCCAGAGGATTGTAAGGATCGCGCTTGGTGACTTCCGCGAAGGTGTTCAGAGCTTTCTGATATTCGCCTTTGCGATAGTAAGTGCGGCCCTCGAACATAAGGACCTGGATCTCCTGCTCGATCTTGTTGCTCAGATCGGGTTTCTCCTCCTTGGTGGCGAAGGCTTTTTTGAGCTTGGTCCAAAAACCGTCTTCCTCGCCGATTTCCTTGGGGATTTCTTCTGTTTCGGCCTTGGCTTCCGTCTGCACTTCGGGTTCAGCGGCGTTTAAGAGCTGCTGTTCCTTCTGCTCGAACGTCTGCTCATCAGCGGCCAGCAGCGGGGAGACCGCCAGCAGGAGCGCGCCGATGAAAAGGCTGTTTCTAAGCATATTTTTGTTCATAAGACCTCCAAAGTCTATATCTTTTTTAATTTCCATTTAAGCTTTATCCCTTGAATTATTCCTCTGATTCCTCAGAAGATTCTTCAGTGCTTTCGCTGTCTTCGGAAGCGTCGGTTTCCTCGGTGGTTTCCTCAGCGCTTTCGTCAGAAGTCTCTTCGCCGGACTCTTCAACTTCATCGCCGGATTCGCCTTCTTCCTCGCCAGAGGTGACCTGGTCGCCTTCTTCATAGTCGGCGCGTTCCTGATCCAGGGAGGAGGCAAGCTTGCTGGCCACGCGGTCGCGGTACAGTTCGCCAGTCGGAGTGATGATGTTGGTCTTGACAAAGATCAAAAGATGTTTCTTTTCGTTGTAGCTGCCTTCGGCTCTGAAGAAGCGTCCGATCAAGGGCAGGTCGCCAAGGAACGGGACTTTGTCTTTGTACTGGCGCAGGGCCTCGGTGACCATGCCGCCCAGGACCACGGTCTCGCCGTCGGCGACGACGACCTGGGTCTTGACTTCAGAGAACTTGAAGCGCGGGATATCCAGCTCGATGGGGTCGATGCCCAGGATCTCGTTGCCGACGTAAACGGAAACGGTGCGGGGCTCGATCTCGCCGCTGGTCTTGCAGCTGATGTCCATGCTGACGGTGCGCTTGTCATCGGCAACGATGGGGCTGACGGTAAGCTCGATACCGACATCTTCCTTCAGGGTGCTTTCAACCGTGGCGTAACCAGGCATGGCGCTGATGTCCGGTCCGTTGGAAGGATTCAGGAGGTTGAACTGAGAGGAAGAGCTGTAAATAATAGCCGGTTTGTAAACCGTGTAATCTTCGGGGTACATGACCTCGGTGATCTGCTTGATGGTGACCCTGGGCTGGCCGCTGACGGTGGTCACTGATGGAGCAGAAAGGACGTCGGCGTTGGTCTTGTTGTCGATGGCGTTGAAGATCAAGCCAACTTCAGGATCGGTCAGGGCGTTGGTGAAGAAGCCCAGGACCTCGTCGGTCACCTGGTTGTTGCCGACGGTGGAGACGCCGACCATGTTCATGACGGAGCTCAGGCGGTCGGCGTAGCGGCTGTTGCGGGTGCCCTTGGAGTAACGGCGGAGGGCGCCGGTGAAGTCGGTGGGGTTGGCCACGAGGGCGTTGCCGTCTTTGTTGTGGGCGCTGATGACCTTCCAGGGGCTTCTAAGCTTCATGCCGAAGCTGATCTCGTTGAGATCCTGATCGCTGATCTGGATGAAGCGGGCCTGGATCTCGACCTGCACCTGATCGCCGCTCTCGTCGAGGTTCTTCAGGTAGCTGTCGATGAGTTCCAAGTTCTTGACGGTGTTGCGGGCCACCAAGGTTCCGGAAACGGGTTCCAGGAAGATGGAGCTGCCTTCAACTTCTTGACCGATGTAGTCTTTCAGAGCGCGGACCAGTTCGGGTTCCGTCTCCATGGCCGTGAAGTCCTCGTCGCTGCCCGTGTCGGTGTCGAAAATGCCGCCGAAGGCGTCGGAGGAGCTTTCCTCAGTCTCCATCTCGGAGGCCTTGGAGACCACGCCGGGAGAGACCGTCCAGATCCTCGTCTCCATCTGACCGTCGCCCTTGGCGATGATCACGGCGGAGCCGGTGACTATATAGTTAAGATTGGCGGTGTCGCAGATGTATTCGATGACGGTCAGGATCGTGGGGCCTTCGGCGTCCAGGGAGATCTTGTCATTGACGCCGGCGGCATCCAGCACGATGGGGATGTTGCCTTCTTCAATGAGGAACTGGACAGCTTCGGAGACCGTGTTGTTGTCGAGGCTGACGGCCGGGATCTTATTCATCAGGCGGGCCCACATGGCCTTGCGGGCGACTTCGCCCGGGGCGTCGGTGGATTCGTTGCCGACGTCTTCAGTGTCTTCGGAGGCTTCCGGAGAGATCTTGCGGAGCACGTCGAGCATGATCTGGGAGCGTTCGAGCTCCTGCTCGCTTCTGATGACCTTGTTCTGCTTGGCGATGACATCTCTGAGCATGCGGCGCGGACGGGGGTCTTCGCTTTCCAGCTTGATGGCCTGCTTCAAAATGGTCTTAGCTTCTTCATACTGGCCGTTGACGACCTTTTCCTCAGCCTGCTTGATCATCTGGTAGACCTGCTCTTCTTCGGAGAGGTCGGTGTTGACGATCTTGGAGAGCTGCTGGGAAGCGGCGGTGTCCAGAAGCTTGCGGGCGCGCTGAATGCCCTTCAGGGCTTCGTCGCCTTCCTTGTGCTCGAGAGCCTGACGATAGAAATTGATGGCGGACTCGTAGTCGCGCATCTGCAGTCTGTCGTTAGCCACGGAAGTGTAGTAGTCATAAAGGACACTGTTGACCTCGCCGATCTTAACTTTGGAATCGGTGTGATTCGGGCAGCGCTTTAAGGCTTCGGACAAAAGCGTGTGAGCCTTGCGGTACTCACCCTGGTCGATAAGCGGAAGCGCCTGCTGGAACAAAAGGTCAGCCATCTGCCGTTGTTCCTGACGTTCGATCTGCAGTTCGCGCGCCAGTTCCTGGGCGCGGAGAGCAGCCGTTTGTCTCATGGCCTGATCTACGGCAGCTTCGGCCATCACGTTCTGCGCCAGAAGCAGGATCGCAGCCAAAGAGACCGCAACTACTGTCAGGGCTTTTGTGTTTTTCATGCTCGTTAACTCCATCAGTTGTTATACTTTAATTAAAATTTTATTCAGCGTTGATTGTATATTCAATGTCGTTCACTTTGACGGTGACGGTCTTGCCTTCCACGTCAATGGCGGTCACTGTGCCGTTCTTCTTGACCATGGGGATCTCAAGTTCTTCGCCAACCTTGCAAACGATTTTCTTGTTTGCGTCGTCCTTGCTGACAAACTCAACCATGCCGTAAGCCTCGAGGCTCTTGTTGTTCTTGCTGCAGGTGAAGACCTCGCCGGTCTCGCCGTCTTTCAGCGTCACGCTGTAGTCTGTCATCTTGCCCTTGTCGTTCGTGACTTCGTCGACCTTCTCTATATAGAAGACTTTGTCCTCGGCTTCGAACTGGGAAGCGCCGATGTCGGTCTTGGGCAGTCTTTTGTTCTTATATTTAAAGTTAAGGCTCACGCCCTTGGTGAAGAGCACGAGCTGGATGTCGCGTTCAGGATGATAGATCTTGCCGATGCGCCAGCCGGCGGCCACCACGTTGGGGCTGGTGGGATCCTTGGGCAGAACTTCGGTGCCGGTCTCGACGGACATCTTGTATTCTTCAAGGTTCGTGAAGCCGTCTTTGTCGGGGTCTTCGCCGGCGTCGGCGGGATTCGTCCAGTCGAGCCCGTATTTCTGCTCCCATTCGTTGGGGATGCCGTCGTTGTCGGAGTCGGAACGGTAGGTTATCATCTGGCCGGTCTCGTCGCAGGTGATCCCCCACTTGCGGGTCAGGGCGTTCTGGTTGGCCGTGCTCCTCTGGAGCCAGTCGTGGGTGAAGACGTTTCTCACCAGCGCCGGAGAGGCGGCCTTGACGATGGCGACCAGGTCGGGGATGCCGACCAGCGCGCTTTCCTTAACGTCCTTGGCGGCGCCCTGGGCTTCGAAGACGTCCACGTCGTTGACGCTGGTGAAGGTCTTGCCGATCACCACGATCACGATCAGAAGGACCACCACAAAAAGCAATTTTTCCCAATGCTCATTCAAAGCTTTCATTGTCTGTGTTTCCTCCTGATTTTATTTTTCAGCCTGCTGCGGCTTGTTGATCTTTATCAGTTCGACGGTCATATCGACGGTCACGCGTTCCAAAATGTCGGAAGGATCCTCGACGGTGCCCACGGGGTCCGGCTGAAGATCGGTGCGGATGCTGCTTATGATATAGAAGAAGGGTTTGTCGCGCAGCTGGGCGATGACGCTGTAAAGCTTGTCAGGCCTGATCGCGAACTGGAAGTAAACGGGGACCGCCTCGTACTTGGCGCTTCCCGACTCCTGCTTCTTGGTGTCGGCTCCGAATTCCTCTTCCTCGTCCTCGTAATCGGTGCTCTGATCGCCCTGGTTGCGTTCGATGGAGATCACTTCCAAAACGTCGTTGTCAAGAAGGACAGCCAGGACGTCTTTGACGATCTGGAACTGGGCGGACAGCTTCGGCATGTCGGCTTCCTTGGCGACCACGTCGCCCAGGAACTCCGAGAAGCCTTCGCCGGCGAAGATGTTGATGTTGCGTTTTTCGCGCTGATCCTTGATCTCATTGTCGTACTTCTTCAGTTCGACTTTGAAATTGGAGGGGTCCATGACGGGGACTTCCTCGGCCTTGACGGCTTCGACGAAATCCACGGCCTGCTTCTTGAGGGCTTCCAGGTCTGCCTCGTAGGCTTTCAGAAGATCTTCTCCGGGAGCGCCGTTGTAGTTCTTGCAAAGAGTTTCGTAATCACTGCTGGCTGAAGCGTAATCGCCGGAAGCGTAGTTGAGCTTTTTGACAGAACCGCGCCACAAAACGAGAGTCACCACCACTATGATGAGGACGATGCCCAGCGTGATGAGGAACAATTTGTTTTTCTGTAAGTCAAATTTCATCTCTCTATCCTTGCGTCCTGTTAACGATTGGCTTTAACGCCGAATTTTTCTTTATATTCAGAGAAGTCTTCCTTACTGTTATTATTCCAGTCGAGGTCGATGACCATCTGAAGTTCCGTGTACTTGGTCCAGGTCGTGGAGCGGCCTTCCTTGAAGCCGACGTTGCCGACGGTCTCGGAGACGAGCTTTTCTATTTCCGGCTTGGCTTCGGCCCAGTTGCCGTAGTAGCCGCAGTCGATGCCGATCCTCACGAGGGTCTTGCCGTCTTCTTCGTTGTTGATGACGAGCATGTCGGAGGCGTTGCTGCTAAGGGCGTTCTCCTCGGCGATGTCGCCCAGGGTGAAGGAACGCACGCCGTAGAGCCACATGTTGGTGGGCATCTTGGAGGCCAGCTGGGAAATGGTGTAAACGTAGGCTTCCCTTTCCCAGAGCAGGCGGCCGTAAACTTCGTTCTCGGCCAGCTGGGTCTTGATGTTCTTCTGGACGTCCTTGATGGCCTTGTCGTATTTCTGGGCCTGCTGCAGGGTCTGCTGAGCCTCGTCAGCGGCGGCCTGCTCTTTCTGGATCTTGCCCTGGTTGAGGAAGAACAGAGCGCCGAAGAGGACGGCGAACAAAGCGACGGCGGCGATGATCAAAGGCTTCTTGCCGTCGAAGGAACGCTGCCACTGCAAATTGGCGGGAACCAGATTGACGCTGTAGGGAGACTGGCCGCTCAGGGAGGCCAGGGCGCCCACGGCTTCGGCGAAAGCGAAGGAGTCGCCCTTCTCGCCTTCGAAGGCGCTGAAAGCGTCAAGGTAGGCGGTGTCGGTTTTTAATTTATCCTGCAGGTAAGCGTCGAGCCCTTTGATCTTGGCGTAGCCGCCGGTCAGAAGGATGCGGGTCGGCTTCTCGCCGGAAAGGCTCGTGCGGTAGTTGACGATGGAACGGGTGATCTCCATGACCATCCTGGAAAGAGCCTGGCCGACGGCCTTGGTGGATTCGGAATCCGCGGCGCCAAGATCGACTTCATTGAGAAGCGTCTTGCGGGCTTCGTCGAAGGAAGCGCCGCCGGCGGTCAAAGCGGAAACCAGAGTGGATCCGAAAACGGGCAGCGCGCGCATCCAGACTTTCGTGCCCTCGGCGATGACGAGGTTCGTGGAGGAGGCGCCGATGGAAAGAACGGCCGTGGGAGTTTCCACCTGGCCTTTGCCTTCAGCAAGAAGCAGGCTGGCCAGATTCAGGGCGCCGCTGGTGGCGCCGGCAAGGGAAAGACCGGCTTCCTCGAAGATCGAGTTGATGTCTTCGATGACAGAACTCTTGATCGCAGCTAAGGAGACGAAAGTTTGGTCGCCGCTTTCACCGACGACGTTGTAGCCCCATTCGGCCTCTTCGATGGGAAGAGGGAGGTTCTTCTTGGCTTCTTCCTCGATCTGAGTCTGAAGTTCCGCGGTGGGGATCTTCAGGGCTCTTGTGAGGACCTGAGAACTGGGAAGGGTTACGTAGATCTCGGATTTCTTATCCAGCTTCTGCTGTTTGAGAGCATCCAAAACTGCGGCGCGCCAGGCGGCGTCATCGGCGTCATGGGCGATGTCCAGAGTCACGCTCTGGCACGCGGAGAGCTTGACGCTTGCCTTGCCGACTTCGGCGAACACGAATTTCAACGCTTCGCGCCCGAGGTCAATGCTAACAACTTTCTTGTCTGCCACGGTTTTCCTTACATTTGAGTTAGCCCGGTCCGTCCTTTCTGGACGGCCGGAATTGATTGTATGCACATGGCGAAATCAAATTAGAATCCGCCATATAAAACTTGGGAATATTCTACTTGAATCCACCTTGATTGTCAAGGGATAGTCCCTTCGCTGGTTACAAGGGTCTTCCGAAGCCCTATCGTCCCTCCTCCCCGGGGGCTGATTTTCGGATCAGTTCCCGGTCTTCCGGAAGGAAACGCAAGGCTTGCTTATAGAGCGTCTCGGCGGCCTTGAGGTCGCCTTTTTCCTTCATGTAGTCGCCCCATTCCTCGTAAACGCGGCCAAGAAATTCCCCCCAGTTGCTTCTTGTCTCGGTCAGTTCCACCCGCTCTATTATGTCGCAGGCTTCCCTGTATTTCTTTTCGTCCTTCAGGATATTGGCGAGGACGAGATAGGCCTCGGGAAATCCCTTCCTGAGCTTCAGGGCCATGCGCGCCGCGCTCTCGGCCTCGTGGAGCTTGCGCTCTTTGCGCAATATCCTGCTCTTGATCAGATAACTCTGCGGCGCCAGTTCGCAGTTGAGCTCCACTTTGTCCAGAAGCCGCAGCGCCTCGTTGGTGTTCTTCCCCTCCAGCTCCATGACTCCCAGCCTGTACCAGGCAGGGCTGTAGTTGGTGGAGACGTCCACCGCCGCGCGGAAGCATTTTGCGGCCTCCACCCTTTGGGTAAGGCAAAGATAAGCCACGCCCAGCTCATAGACGTAATCGGCCTCGTCAGGGGCCGCGTAGGCGGCGTTCTCCAGCTGTCTGAGACCCGGGTAAACTTCCCTGTGGCGCAAAAGGGCCATCCCGTAGATGAAAGAAAAGCGGGCGTTGTCCTTGTCCAGCTTCAGGGCTTTTTCGTAAAAGGGCTTGGCTTTGTCGAATTCGTTGAGCCGTTCGTGGCAGGCGCCGATGTTGAGGTAAGCCGCGGCGAAAGTCGAGTCATACTGCGTGGCCTTGCGGAAACTGCGCAGGGCGGAGCGGAAGTCGTTGCTCCTGACCTGGGACATGCCCTGATTGAAAGCCCTGGCAGCCTGCTCGTTGTAGTCTTCGGCGGCCCGCAGCGGAGCGGCCGCCAGCGCGAGCCCAAGGAGGCAGATGGTGATTTTAATGATTAACGGCATAATGAAAAAAAGGAGAACCGCCCGTAAGCCAGATTCTGTCACGCCTTTTTCAAGGCGCGGGCAGTCATTCAACTAACGCGATCTACCCGGAACGCGAGGGAGGCATGCGCTCCCGGAGGTCGCCCTCCGCGTTCCCTATGTGATCTTGCTCCAAACGGGGCTTGCCCTGCCCGGCGCGTTGCCGCGGCCGGCGGTGGTCTCTTACACCACCTTTTCACCCTTACCGGTCGCCCGGCGGTTTGTTTTCTGCGGCGCTTTCCATTCGCCCGAAGGCGCTCCGCGGTTTCCCGCGGCGTTTCGCATGCAGGAGTCCGGACTTTCCTCCCCTTTCAGGGGCGACTGCCGGACGGTTCTCCAAATATCTATAGGGTAAAAAAAAACGGCCTCGGCCGTTTTTTATTGTTCCAGTTTGTCGGCCAGATAAAGGATCCGGCCGCAATTCTCGCAACAGACCAGCTGATCGCCTTTCAGTATGTCCCCTATCACCTGCGGCGGCAATCCGATGTTGCAGCCGGAGCAGGTGTGGTCGCCGTCCGAAGAGGTCTGGACTTCCACCACCATATGGGGCGCCCTGGTCTTTATGAGATCGTTGTATTGTTTCTGAACATTGGCGGGGATGTCTTTTAAAACCGCCTTGCGCCTTGCGTCGACTTTTTCGATCTCGGAATCCATTCCGTTCAACACTTCTTTTATGCCGGGAAGTTTTTCCGTGAGTTCCGCGCGTTTGGCGAAAAATAGGGACTGAAGCTCAGCCAGTTTCTGAAGGCTCTTTTCCTTATCAGAATCGTTGCGGTCTATTTTTTCAAACTGCTCCTGCAGCTTGTTTTCGTTCGCTACCTGCTCGCGGCCGACGGCCTGGCTTTCGGTGGTGTTCCTGACCATCTCGAAGCGCTTTTTCAACTCCGCGGCCCTCGTTTCAAGGGCAACCTTCTCCTGCTCCAGGCGCTGGCCTTCTTCCCTGATGCTCTGCTGACGCTCTCTTTCTTCGGCCACCTGGCGCTCCAAAGACTGGTATTCCTCTTTGTCTTTCGCCAAAGCGTTGCGAACTTCTCGCCTTTTGTACTTCAGATCCAGCTTTTCGCTGTCGATCTGTTGCAGCTTGACAAGTAATTTTAGCGTTTCTTTCATCACGGCATCCCTATGCTTTATAAAAAAACCGTTGCCTCGCTTTCATATTAACGAGGCAACGGTTTATTCTTCCATATCCTTTATTTCACGAAATCGTTGAGATCGCATTTGCCCCATCTCTGGACAAAGATGGTGTTTCCGGAAACGGAGGATTTCATTTTGCCAGTGACGCGGGGAGCGACAGCGCTGGTGAAGACAGCGCCGGTCTGGCCGGAGCAGGTTCCGTCGCCCTTATTATTGACACGGAACAGCTTGATGCCGCCGTTGTACATGGTCGGAGCCGTGGAGTTGAAGTTGCCGCCCACTTCGCTGCCAGCCACCACGCAGGGCTTGTCCCAGCCGCGCTTCACGACGATCTGGCCGATGCCAGCGGTGGCGCTGTAGGTCTTGGGAGTGGCGGCGTAGCCGGACACTATGCGGTTGTTGGCAGTGCCGCCGCCGGCGCCCGTGAGGCCGTTACGAGCGGAGATCGTGCCGATCTTGCCGCCGACGGTGATGAGCTTGCCGCCGATGGAGCCGCCCTGAAGGACTTTCTTCTTGGTTCCGCCGGGCTTGATGGTGCAGGTGCGGGCTTCGGAAAGAAGCGTGCCGCAGTTGCCGCGGATGGAGCAGTCGCCGAAGAGGCCGCCCAGCACGTGGATCGTGCCGACGTTGCCGTAATCCTTGGCGGGGAAGCCAGAACCGGTGGAATCAATGGTGCCGGTGCTGACGGCGACCAGGCCCGCGGGGGCGAGCTGGGAGCCGCTGGCGTCCACGGGACGCGGAGAATAGACCACGCGCACGCCGGCCACGTCGCAGTTGTTGGCCTGCACGGAAACGTTGGGAGAACCGCCGCTGTGAGCGTTGTTGGCCGGGACCGGCATAACGACCACGGAGACTTTGGGCAGTCCGCCGCGCACGAAACGGTCAGCCAGGAAGACAGCGAAGGTGACGTCGCCGTTGGCGTTGAAAATGCTTGCGTCGGTCAGCGTGATGGCTGACATGGCGCCTTCCGCGACGGTGGAATCAGAGGGAGACGGCCTGGTGCCGGCTTTCCAGGAAATGACAGAGTTCTTGAACTCTTCATATCCGACGCTCTGGAAGGTGATGTAAACGCGATAGGAGCCTACCGTCTTTAAGATGGTAAAGAAGTCCTGACCAACTTTGGTGTTGACCTGGTAAGAGACCATGTCGGATCCGGACATGAATTTTTCCGTCTTCCAACCGGCCATTACGCTGCTAGCGGCTACCAAGGCAACCAGAGCGGCCAATAACATGCTTCTTTTCATGGTTTTCCTCCGTATATGGATGATATTATTTCTATCTATGGCAAAATAATACAGAGCAATTATCCTGGTGGAGAATACCGGACTCGAACCGGTGACATCCTGCTTGCAAAGCAGGCACTCTACCAGCTGAGTTAATTCCCCGCTTTGGATATATGCCCGGCAATTATTGACATTTTTAAAAATGGTGGGCCTAGTTAGACTTGAACTAACGACCTCGCGCTTATCAAGCGCGCGCTCTAACCAACTGAGCTATAAGCCCACGGATTTTTAATTCATTTTGTCATATCATATCATAAGGCTTCCGCCAAAGTCAAGTAGAGCCCCCTGTTGAGGCGACGCCCCGCCTCTCTCGCGGCCTTTCCCTCCGAAAAAAAGGCCGCCCTCGCGTGATATGAACCCCAAATCTTGGACAGATTTGGGGTTCATTTTATGGCAAAAAAAGGACAGAAATTCAGACGTTACAAGACAAAGTTTAAACTTTGTGT
>JAGCGH010000033.1 GCA_017649705.1 bacterium | reverse complement strand
GAGACCATGGGCAAGGTCTATCCGCTGATCAAGGAAAGGGAAAAGTTCATCATGGAAGTTATCAACGGCGAGGAAGTGCGCTTCTGCGAGACCTTGTCGAAGGGCGAGGAACTCTTCTATGAGATCGCCGCGGCTTCTAAGGACGGAAAGATCGCCGGCGCCGACGCCTTCAGGCTCTATGACACTTACGGCTTCCCGCTTGATATTACGCTGGACATGGCGGCGGAAAAAGGCCTGACCGTGGACCAGGAAGGTTTTGAGGCGGAACTGAAGAAACAGCGCGAGCGCGCCAAGGCCGCCAGGAACGTGGCGGGGAAAGTTCTGACCACCGATTATGAGGAACTCTACGCCGCCTTGGGCGACACGAAGTTTGTGGGATACACCGAGAATTCCTGCGAGAGCGTCGTGACGGCTTTGATGAAGAAAGGATCCGGAAAGGTCGAGAGTCTTTCCGCCGGCGACGTCGGGCAGATCTTCGTTAAGGAAACGCCCTTTTACGCCGAGAGCGGCGGCCAGGTGGGCGACGTGGGCGCGATCAGCGCCGGCGATTTCACTTGTGAAGTGACGAACACCATCAATCCCGCCCGCAAGATGACCGCCCATAACGTGGTCGTGAAGAGCGGCACGGTGAAGGTGGGAGATATTGTTACGCTGGCCATCGACGTGGAGAAACGCGAGGCCACCAGGAGACATCACTCCGCGGCGCACCTTTTCCACGCGGCTTTGCGGGAAGTGGTGGGAAGCCATGCCACCCAGGCGGGAAGCTACGTTTCCCCTGAGAGGATGCGCTTCGACTTCCACAGTCCCAGGGCGCTGACAAGCGAGGAATTGGCCGCTATCGAAGCGCGAGTCAATGAGAAGATCAGGGAAGACATCCCGGTGGAAACTATCGTCACCAACGTGGACGAGGCCAAGAAAATGGGCGCCACCATGCTCTTTTCGGAAAAATACGGTTCCGAAGTCAGGATGCTCAGGATGGGAGATTTCTCCTGCGAACTGTGCGGCGGAACGCACGCAACCTCTACCGGAAAACTGGGCTGCTTCTTCATCGCGGAAGAGAGCGCGCTGGCTGCCGGCATCAGGCGTGTGGAAGCCTACTGCGGCGCCGTAGGATATGAATATGCCATTAAGTGGCGCTCTTTGATGAAAGAGACGGCCAACTATCTCCACGCCCGCCCGGACGAAGTTATGGAAAGGCTTGAGAAACAATCCGAGGATACGAAGGAACTCCAGAAGAAACTGAAAGCCATCCAGGGCGGCCAGGTCAAGGAACTGGCGAAGGAATTGAGCGCGAAGGCTGAAACGATAGGCTGCCTGAAAGTGGTCGTGGCCGACTGCGGCGAACTGGACGGAGAAGGACAGAAGACTTTGTGCGACGAGCTGAAAGCGAAGCTTGTTTCTTCTTACGCCGTGGCCATCGCCGTCAGGAACGCGGAGCGCTGCGCCTTCACGGTTTTAGTTTCCGAGGAAGGAGTGAAGGCTGGTCTGCACGCCGGCAACATTGTGAAAGCCATGGCGGCCATCACGGGCGGCGGAGGCGGCGGAAAGCCGAACCAGGCCCAGGCCGGCGGCAAGGACGCCTCCAAAATTCCGGAAGCTCTTTTGAAAGCGAAAGAAATGTTCGAAAACAAATAAAAGCCATAAACTTTAAGGAAAAAATATGCAAGTCCCTCTTCTCGATCTGAAAGCGCAGTACGCTCCTCTTAAGGAAGAGACCATGAAAGCGGTCTCGGAAGTTTTCGATTCCCAGTATTTCATCATGGGTCCCAAGGTCAAGGAATTCGAGGAAGCCATGGAAAAATACACCGGCGCGAAGCACGCCCTGGGCGTTTCCTCCGGCACCGACGCCCTTCTTTTGGCGCTGATGGCGCTGGGAATAGGAGCGGGGGACGAAGTCATCACCACGCCGTACACCTTCTTCGCGACCGCCGGCAGCATCGCCAGGACGGGCGCCACGCCGGTCTTCGTCGACATCGATCCCGTGACCTTCAACATCAACGCCAATCAGATAGAAGCCAAGGTGACCGAAAAGACCAAGGCCATCCTGCCGGTGCACCTCTACGGACAGTGCGCGGACATGGACGTCATCAGAGCCGTGGCGAAAAAGCACGGGCTTTTCATCATCGAGGACGGCGCCCAGGCCATCGGTGCGAAATATAAAGGCGAGCAGGCCGGCACCATGGGAACCGTGGGCTGCTTCTCCTTCTTCCCCTCCAAGAACCTTGGCGGCGCGGGCGACGGCGGTCTGGTGACCACCAACGACGACGAAGTCTTCGAGAAGCTGGAGAAGATGAGAGTGCACGGCATGCACCCCAAGTACTACCACAAGTATATTGGCGGCAACTTCCGTCTGGACGCTCTGCAGGCTGTGGTCTTGAGCGTCAAACTGCCGCACCTGAACGACTGGCACGAAGGGCGCCGCAAGAACGCGGCCTTCTACAGCAAGGCTTTCGAGAACTGCAAGAACATCATCACGCCGAAGGAAATGGCCGGCAACTACATGATCTTCAACCAGTACATCGTCAGAGTCCCCAATAGGGACAAGGTCTTCGCGGGCTTGAAGGAAGCCGGCATCGGCTGCGACATCTATTATCCGGTCTCGCTGCACATGCAGGAATGCTTCGCTTATCTTGGCTATAAGAAAGGCGCCTTCCCGGAATCCGAGAAAGCTGCTTCCGAAACGCTGGCTCTGCCCATCTACGCCGAACTGACTGACGAGCAGAAACAGTACGTGGCTGACACTCTTATCAAGCTGGTGGAAGGATAATGGTCTCCCTGCTGGCGCTGCTAACTTCCACGCTGCTCTCCTCCTTCGTTCTGGGGGCCATGCAGTATTTCGTCATGGAACAGCTGACGAGCATCTACGGCATGTCCGAGCGCGCCTGGATAACCCAGGCCGTGGCGGCTACCGTGACCGTCGGCCCGGCCGTCATCTACTTCTTCTCGGGAGCGCTCGTTTCCGCCATGAAGAAGGCTTACGTGATGGCGCTTTCCATGCTGGGAGTTTTGCTGCTGCTGGGCGGGATATTTCTCTCCTTAAAGTTCGGGATAATTCCCGCGCTCTGGGTCAGCCTGACGATCATAGGCATTATTTTCGGCCTGTACAGCGCCGGCAAGATGTCCGCCATACCTTTCGTGCAAAAGGGCCTGAAAATGTCCATGGCGGCCGTCAACGGGCTGATGTCCATGGTCTTCATCTTCGGTTTGATGCCGGGCGCCTACTGCGGCACTCTGATGTATTCGAAGTGTCCCAACAGCTGGCATTTTATTTTGGGCGGCGTCTCTATTGTCACGGTGATCATTTCTTTGCTGTGCCTGCCCAAGGGCGAGGATCTCAAGCCCTACGGCGAAACGCAGCGCTCCATTCTGGCCGGGACGAAGGACGTTTTCGCCAAGCACTGGACTTTGCTTATTTGCGGCGCCTCTTTGTGGGGCTGCGCCAACGCCGTGCAGATGGCCCTGAACGCCTTTTTGACCATGCACGGCTACGCCACCATCCAGCAGGCCGCCACGCTGCCTGTGGCGGCGGCTATGGGCGCTGTGGTCGGCACTTTGATCTCGCCTGTGATGAACCGCGCGCGCTTCATCTTCATCACGCTCTTTACGACGCTCATGGGGCTGACGGTGGCCCTGGTGCCCTTCATCTGCCACTCCACCGTTCAGGTCATGAGCCTCACCGTGGTGATGGGTGTTTTCTTCGGGGCCGCGGTCAATCTTAACGACTCGACGTTTTTGGAGATAAGCCAGAAGGGCAATTTCGTAGGCATCGGCGCCTCCTTGCAGAGCGCGCTTCTGGCTTTATTGTCGGCTTTGATCTCGACTCTCGTTTTCTTCCTGCTTCAGGTCTTCAAGGTCATAACGCCGGACCAGTCTTTCGCGGTCTTCGGCATCTGCTGCGCCCTGGTGGTTTTGTTGAGCCTTTACGTGGGCTTTAAGTACGGCGGAAGGGAACTCAATCCCTCCGTGGCTCTGATGATCTTTACGGCGAAGCTTCTTATAAAGCTGCGCTACCGCGTGAAGGTGGAAGGATTGGAAAATATCAAGAGCAAGAAGGGCATGCTCATTCTGCCGAACCATCCCGCGGAGATGGATCCCGTGATGGAAGTCCTGACTTTCTGGAACGCCGCGCACCCCAGAGTTGTGGTCATCGAGGATTTCTACAACATGACCGGCATCCAGTGGATCTTCAGGAGACTGGACGCCATCCCCATGCCGGACATCGAGGGGACTGTTTCCGCTTACAAGCGCAGAAGAGTTGAGAGAGCCCTGGACAAGGTCGTGGAAGCCTTGCGGAACGGCGACAACGTCATCATCTATCCCGGCGGCGCTTTGTGGCGCCAGGATCACGAAGTCATCGGCGCCAAGTCCGGCGTGCATTACATTCTTTCCAAAGTTCCCGACGCTCCGGTCGCTTTGGCGCACGCCTCGGGCCTTTGGGGCAGTTCGTTCTCGTATGTCTTCGAGCACCGCAGGCCCAGGCTTTTCGCTCAATTGTGGCACGGCTTCAAGACGGTTCTGCTGAACGGCGTTTTCTTCACACCGAGAAGGCCTGTTGATATCAAGATCGAGATGGCGGGAAGCGACCTTCCCAGAAAATGCCAGGACAAGATGGAACTGAACGCCTGGCTGCAGAACTGGCACGACCAGTTCGGCAGGGAAGAACTGAAACTTTACCCCTTCTATTTCTGGAGCTCCAGGCTGCCGGAGATCGCCAAGGCGGACGCCAAGCCTGAGATCGACGAAAAGGCAATAAACGAAAAGATCTTAGCGGACGTGATCGGCGAGATCGCCAGGCTGAAGAAGCTGGAACCCTCCGCCGTGCACGCCAACGACCGTCTGACCGACGATCTCGGCATGGACTCCCTGGAGGCCGCGGAAGTATTGAGCTGGCTGCAGGACAACTACGGCGTGACCGACGTGGCGCCCAACGAGCTGGTGAACGTGGCGGCGGTGGCGCATTTCGCGGCGGCCGCCAAACAGCAGATCGCGCCCGAGCAGGTCCAGCTGGCGCCGGAGGAATGGCGCAAAGAAGCTAAGCGCGAGATAGGCCTGCCGGAAGCCAAGACGGTCATCGAGGCGCTCCTGAAGTCCTTGGACCGCGGCGGCAAACTGCCCATGGTGGCGGACGAGACCTTCGGCATCCTCACTTATGAAAAATTCAAGATGGCGCTCATAATTTTCGCCTCGCTCATCAAGGAGCTGCCGGGCGAACGGATCGGCGTCATGCTGCCCTCCACCACGCTCTGCGACATCCTTATGTACGCTTCCATGCTGGCGGGGAAAGTGCCCGTGATGCTGAACTGGACGCTGGGCGAGGCGAACCTGAAGCACGTCATCGCGGCCAGCGAATTGCAGACCGTGCTCTCCGCGGAAGCCTTCATCGACAAGGTCGACGAGCTTCCCATGGATCTTTTCGACGACATGCTTCTGTGCGTGGAAGAATTGAAGAAGCGCATAGGCTTGGGCCTGAAACTGAAGGCGCTGCGCTATAAGAATTACAAGGCGGAAAAACTTCTGAGATGCTTCGGCATCGAGAATAAAAAAGAGGACGACGTGGCGGCCATCCTCTTCACAAGCGGTTCCGAGAACGTGCCCAAGGGCGTGCCTCTGAACAGCCGCAACCTGATGAACAACATCAACGGCGTGTTCGTCTGCGCCAAGATCGCCGCGGACGATGTGCTTTATTCCTTCCTGCCGCCCTTCCACTCCTTCGGTCTGACCATGACCACCTTGATGCCAACCATCTGCGGCATCAGGATCGCGCATTATCCCGATCCCACGGCCTACCGCAAGCTGGCTTACGGCACGGTCAAGTGGGGCGCCACCGTCATGGGCGGCACCGCCACCTTCATGAAAGGCATCCTGAGGGCCGGCAAACCAGAGATGTTCAAGACCGTGAGACTGGTGGGCGTGGGCGGCGAAAAGGCGCCCAAGGAGCTCTTCGACCTCTTCGCGGTCCGTTCTCCGCACACCTGCGTGATAGAGGGCTACGGCATCACCGAGTGCTCTCCTCTTGTCAGCCTGACAAGGGCCGGCGAGAAAGTGGTGGGCGTCGGCAAGGCCATCCCGGGCATGACCGTCATGATCGTTTCCATTGACGATCACAAGGAACTGCCGGCCAACGAGCAGGGCCTCATCGTCACCAAAGGCGTCAGCGTCTTCAACGGATACCTGGGCGGATCGCCCGACCCATTCCTTATCCTGGACGACGGCGACAAGTGGTACAACACCGGCGACCTCGGCTACAAGACGCCGGAGGGACAGCTGATCATAACGGGAAGACTGAAACGCTTCGTGAAGATAGGCGG
>JAGCGH010000032.1 GCA_017649705.1 bacterium | reverse complement strand
GGCGCAGTAAGGAGCCTCGACGCCCAGTCTTTCAACAGTCAGGCCGGTAACGCTGTAAGCGGAGAACGGACGAATTTCGCCGGTCTTCTGTTCGCTGTAGATAGCGACGTTCTTGATGCTCATGCCTTCGCAGTTGCAAGCGCAGATGGCGCCCTGCATATGCCAGTTGTAGTGGTAGGGCATGTTTTCGGGACGATAGGCCTTGACGGTCAGATCCTGGACGGAAGCGCCGTCGCGTTCCATACGGATGCCAACGTAGCCGGCAGGAACCACGATGGTGGTCTTGTCGGGGCCAGCGCCCTTCAGGGTGACGTCAGTGACCTTGAAGCACAGAGCGGTCATGCCGGCGCCCCAGATGTCGTACTGGTTGTTGTAGTCAGCGATGGAGTATTCGCCGGCAGCCAGGTTAATGGTCTGGCCGGAAACGACTTCTTCCATAGCCTTGACCAAGTCGCCGCTAGGATCATCGGCACTCTGACCGGAGCCAGTGGCGCCCGGAGCGATGTACCAAGGACCTTCGTACTTCTTGGTGATGTGCATGGTGAATTCGCCCTGAGAAGCGTCGTAGCCGTCCCAGCAGATGTAGTAGGTCGTGCCGGCGGTGGCTCTCAGTTCGTAGGACTCGTCGACGCCGGTGTCCTGCGTCTCAACGACCGCAACCAAGGTGGCGAAGGAAACTTCCTCGCCGTCCACAGTGTAGATGGAGAGCATGGCATCGTAGCCGGAAAGTTCGCCGGAACCGAAGTCGTCGATCAGATAGACGCCGTCTTCGGACGGGGTGAAGGTGTACCAAACGGTAGCTTTGTGAGCTTCGTTCTCGCCTTCTTCCACGGTAGCTCTGACGTTGTCGCCTTCAGTGGTGCCTTCGCCGACAGCGATGGCGTCAGCCAGGTTGTCGTTCACGGGGCCGGAGACGGTGCGCCAACCGGCGTTCTTGTAGATGGCGCTGGTGGCGGTCAGGATGTAGCCGTCGAGAGTCTCGAAGCCAGGATCATTGACGCCGGCTTCGTAGGACACGCAGCCTTCTTCGACGACGTCAGCGTCTTCGTTGAAGTTGCTGTCGTTCGGGCAATCGTAGTAGATGGAGTCATAGATGAAGACTTCTTCATCGATCTCAACCGTGAACGGCATGTAAGCGTTGGCAACGAGGATGTTCCTGAAGGTCAGGCCTTCGTTGACGCCCCACGGCCAGTTGCCGCAGTAGATGCCCGGGTTGTCGTTCAGCTTGCAGCCGTAAGAGGTCAGGTAGTTGACCGAGACGTTGAGAACCTTGTCGAAGAAGACAGGGCTGCAGCACTCAGGAGCCTCGACAGCCACTCTGTCAACTTTGAAGTTCGTGACGCTGTAAATAGCGAACGGACGGATCTCGTTGGTCTTCTGTTCGGAGTAGATGGCGACGTTGCTGACGCTCATGCCGGAGCAGTTGCAGGCGCAGATGGCGCCCTGCATATGCCAGTTGTAGTGGTACGGCATGTTGTCGGTGCGGTAGGCCTTGACGGTCAGGTCGCGGACGGACGCGCCGTTCTTCTCCATGCGGATGCCGACGTAGCCGGCGGGAACCACGATGGTGGTCTTGTCAGGGCCAGCGCCCTGCAGGGTGACGTTCTCAGCCTGGAAGCACAGAACGGTCATGCCGGCGCCCCAGACATCGGTCTGGTTGTAGTTGTCGGCGATAGAGTATTCGCCGGCAGCGAGCTTGACAGAGAAGCCCGGAGAGACCTGCGCCATAGCATCAGAGATGCTGCCCATAGGATCATCTTCGGAATGACCGGTGCCGGTGGCTCCCGGAGCGACGTAGAGGTCGCCAATGTAGACGTCTTCAGTGGTCAGCTTGATGCCGCCAGCCTGAGCTTCGTTCTTGATGAAGGAGCCGACCATTACGAAATAGTACTTGCCTTCTTCCTTCTGGAACTTGCAGGACTCGTCTCTGCCGGTGTCGGTCAGAGGAACGACTTCATCCAGGTCTTCGAAGGCCGGATTAGAGACCATGGAGGAGTAGACAGCGATCATGGTGTCGTTGCTGAACTCGTCCCAAGTGCCTTCGGTGCTGAGCGCGACGCCGCTGTTGTCAGTGGCCTCGAAGGTGTACCAAATGGAGTTGATCTGATCCGTGCTTTCGCCGGATTCCACGCGGGCATACTCGTTGTTGCCGTAGACGGTTTCGCCGATAGTGACGGTCGTGGCGCGGGAGAGATAGTCGTTGGCCGGGCCGTCGCAGAGGTACTCGAGCTTGATGGCGTCGAGCTGCAGCGTGGTGCCGGCGCTCCAGAAGAAGTAACGGAAGGTCTTGAAGATATCCGTGTCGTTTTCCTGGCCGGCGGGGAAGTTGATCTCTTCCTCAACGCCGTCGACGCTGATGGAAAGAACGTTGTGTTTCTTGTTGACCGCGTTGGCGCTGACGGTCATGCTGAAGTCAACCCATTCGCCGATGGGGATGCGGAGCTGAGAATCAGTGTATCCGCCATCCGGACGGAACTGCAGGAAGGTGCCGGAAGCGTCTTTGACGAACTGGCTTTCCACGCACTGCGGATCCCAGAAGCCGATCCAGGGGTTGCCGCCGCCGACTTCCGTGAATTTCATCCTGGCAGAATACTTCCAGGCGCGGTAGGGGTTGCCTGAGCCTTCGGCCCAACCGGTGGCGATGGGGTTGTCGAAATTGTAGTGGGTGCCGGTGAGGCCGGCGGAGTGGATCTCGACGTAGGTGTTGTCACCGTCTTTGACAGCCTGGATTGTGTAGTCGCTGCCGTAGCCGTCGGACCAGCCGTACTGACCCTTGATGTCGCCTTCCGGATAAGAGGAGAAGTCTTCATCAACGATCGTGGCCATGACAGACTGCGGGATGACGCAGCCTTTGCCGGCCTTGACCAGGGAGCTGGTCCAGCCGACGGTCTCGACCTGAGGATCCATCACAGTGTCGCACTCGACGTAGTCGACGGCCGCGCGGGTCTGTCTTTCAAGGTCAGCTTCGGGCATGAAGCATCTCTTGACAGTGAATCTCCACTGTCTTTCGTCGTCGTTGGCCTGTTCGCCAACGGGGTACTTGGTGTTCAGGAAGATGCAGTTGTCGACCTTGACTTCGGTGTCGACGTTGCTGTACCAAACGTTGCCGAAAATGGCGCTGTTGTGGTCGATCTGATCAGGCCTCGTTTCATGGATAACGTCGTAGTTGCTCCTGAAGGTGCAGCGGCTGAAGTTGAAGTGCACGGTCTTGTCGCCTTCCGCGGCAGCGTCCCAAGTGAAGGGCTTGATCTGGCAGGAGGTCAAAAGGCCGTAAGAGATGAACGCGCAGTCTTCCACAGTGACCGTGCTGTCGCACTTGGTCTGGATGCAGGCGGGACGAATGAGCTGGCCGCTGTCGACGTCAGTGACGCCGCCTTCGCTGCCGACGTAAACGTAGACGTCTTCCAGGTGGAGGCCGGTCGCGTCAACGGTGGTCAGAGCAGCCGTGAGGCCGTAGAAAGCACCGCCCCAGGAGTCGTTGCCCTTGATGTCCATCGGATGCTGGATCTGGATGCCCTTGAAGGTGATGTCCGCGGCCAGGATGGCCACGCCGACGTCATTCGTCTGGTCGCACAGAATGATGGTCTGGTCGCTGCCAGCGCCGATGACGGAGACGCCAGCGGTCTGGAGGAGCAGGAAGGTACCGTCGGTCCAGCGGACATTGGCGGCTTCGCCAACTTCGGAGAGGACGTAGGTGCCCGGAGCCATGTAAACGGCATTGCCGCCGGCCACGTTGGCGAAAGCGGTCTTCAGATCGCAGGGATCTTCGGCGCTGTCGCCGGAACCGGTGCCGTCAGGAGAGGCGTACCAGCTCTTGATGGGCACGCTGGAACTGGTGAGGGAGAACTCGCCGCAAGAATCGGCGTTCCAGCCGTAGATGCCGATGAAGTAGTCCTTGTCACCGTCGAAGGTGGCGGAATAGTGCTCGTCAACGCTGGTGTCCTGGGCGACGATGATCTCCATGTCGTCAAGGCTCGTGCCGGTGCCGATCACAAGACAGGTGTCCTGAGAGCTGCCTTCGGTGGCTTTGATGTCGAGCGTGACTTTCTGCTGGAAAGACGTGCCGAGGTTGAATTTGTACCAAACGGAGTTGACCCAGCCTTCGCCGATCTTGTCAGACTCGCCCGCTTCGAGCGTAGCCTCAGTCGTGGTGCCGGTAACAGCCGTTCCGATCGTGTAAGCGGCGGCGTCAGCGACGTTGTCGTTCGCCGGAGCGTCGGCCCACACGTAGGACGCTAACGCAAGCATTAGCGCCAGACAAAGGAATTTTTTCATGCTTTCCTCTTTATTTTGGTTAAAGGTTTGGAATTACTTTTTGGAATAATCCCGTTAATAAAAAAATTGGGTGCGGTCTCGATAGGGCATCCAGCCGGTTTATAATTTCGGCTAGATGTCCATCGTGTTCATTTTACCAAAATCAAGGGATCAAAACAACGCATTGGTCCGCGGAAGCCCCTGTTAAAATATAAATATTTTGTTTTTAGCCATTTAGGCATAGTAAGAGCCCCCTTCCGGGTTGTGGATAACTTTTCCCCGCACCCCCTTGACTAGCATAATTTCTAATTAGCAAGCGCCTTTTTAAAGATCTCCCCCGCTTTTCCTCCCCCGGAGCCTCTATAAAAAAAGAGGCCGCGCTGCTGATGTGAACCCCAAATCTTTGTCCAAGTTTTGGGGTTCACCTCATGCCCGCGGCCTCCTGTTTAAACATTGTTTTGATCTTCCCAGATCTGCGTTCCTATATATATAGAGTGCGAAGAGGGAACGCTTCAGCGGGACTTGCTGATGATGTAGTTCAGCGCGAAGGCGCCGGAGACCTGGGTGTCGGCGTTGAACTTCGTGTACTTGATGCCGCAGTGCGGATCCGGGCTGACGGAAGACAGCGCTCTGATCACGTTGTAGGTGAAGAAAGTCAGCGCGACGAACGCTATGAGAGCGGAAGCGATAACGATCATTTGACTTTTTTTCATAACATCCTCCTTTTGGGTTTTAGACGTTTTCATTTTGTTCACCACCATTATATCATAAACTAGTAAACAATTTACAAGTCAACTGTTTTATGGTAAACAATAGGCCGCGGGTTTTATAACGTAAATAATTTAGTTAAAGAATGTTAAGCCTTAGAATAGGCTTCCAACAAACGGGGCTCCCCGTCCCCTTCCCAGGCCAATTCCCAGCTTCTCGCCAAAGATCTTTGGCTTAAAGCGTCTCTAAGTTCGGGAGAATTGCTAAGCGTAATTATTCCTTCCGCCAGCGCTTCGGGACTGCTCGGTTCAACATAATACGCGGCGTCTTTGCAAGTGGCGCGGTGCTCTTTCAGATCGAAGAGCACCTGCGGCAATCCCGCCGCCATGTAGTCCAGCGTCTTCAGCATAGTGGAGTTGTCGTTCATCGGCGTCTTGGGATCGGGGGTTATGCCGATGTCGCTTGCCAATAGTATTTCTTTCGCTTTCGCTTTCTGAACGAAACCCAAGAATTCCGTTTCGCTTTCTATGTTCAGTTTTTTCGCCAGCGCTTTCAGATTCTCGAACTCCGGGCCGTCGCCCAGAAGTTTAAGCGAGACACGCATTTGTTTTTCCTTTACGATCGCCAGCGCTTTCAAAAGAATGTCGACGCCGTCCTGGCGCGCCATCACTCCGATGTAAACGAGCCTTGGAACGTTTGAACAGGCGGCTTCCCTGTTTTGGATAAGCTCTTCCCTTCTCAGTCCCGAGCGCACGACGAAACTTTTTCCCGGGACGAGGCCGTCCCTCGCTAATTCTATGTTTTGGTAAGACGCGTTCGTGGTGAGAACGATGTCGGCGCTTTTAACGGACTTGCTTTCAAAGCGGAGAAGCAGTTTGTACATGACCTTGAAAAGGAAACCTAGCTCTGCGTAGGAAGTGACGTTCCTTTTGGCCAGTATCAGTTCCGGGGAAAGATCGTGATGGTCGAAAACGAGCTTCACGCCTTTCTTCTTATAAGGCTTGGCCAGAAGGTAGAGAAGGTCCGGCGGATCGCAGACGTGCATGACCTGGAAAGGTTTCTTCGCGTAGATCTTTTTGATTATCGCCCGTTCCCTCAGAAGGGCCTCCGCGTATTCCCTGGCGTAACCAAGCCAGCTTTTGGCCTGGTAAAGCTTGTGCCTTATCATTAGAACGCCATCCTTGCGGTAGACGCCCTTGGGCGCCCTGTCGTCGGAAGGCGAAACGACCGTCACCTCATACCCTTTGCTTTTCAGAGTGGTGGCGATAAGCCAGACTCTGTAGTCCCTGGGCACGGGAAGGTTTTCCACGATTATTAGGACGTGGGTGGGCATTGCTTTCAAAGCGGGGTTATTTTGATAAGGCTTATGAGCTCGTCCTGGCCGATGCAGTTGGATTCCGTCACGATGACCGGACAGGGCGTCCATTTCCCCAGGTGCGCCGCGGCAAATCCCAGGGGCTTCTTTTCGTCCCCCATGACCATCCTGGCGCTCATGACGTCCATGAAGGAAAGCTCTATTTTAAAGTCCGGGCCTTTTACCAGGAAAGTCTTGTTGCCGGTCTGGGCCGCTTCGCACAAAGGCGAAACGTGGAAATACTGCTTTATATGCACGTTGTCGCAGCCCAAAAGCACGTCCTTCATCTGCAGCAAGCCTTTGGGGGCGTCCATTTCAAACATCCTGCGATGCGTCAGGCTGAACCGTTTCTTGTAGCCGTAATGGCGGGCGGAAAAGGAGAAGCCCTCTTCGTCCATTCTGGCGTTCTCCGTTTCCGTGCGGTAATTTTCCCGCCACATGAAAGGACCCAGGCTCATGCTCTGGCTCTGGTCGTTGGCCTCCAGGGCGTTGTGGGCCGCGGTGGAGCGGAAGTATTCCCGCCATTTCCTGCTCTGATGATAGCATCCGGTGCCGCTGTCGATGAAGACCGGCGTTCCGTTGACGCTCATAATAAAGGAGAGGGCGTCCGCGTGTCCGTGGGCCGCCAGTTTCCCCAAGCCCAGAGGCCCGGTCTTGAAGAAAAACGAAACTTCGAGCCCTTCCCCGGTCTTCCCTTTCCAAAAGAGTCCGCACTCCTTGGAAAGATCGAGCGTCGCCGAGGGCGGTTCGCTCTCGCTCCAGGCGCCGGTGTACCATTGGAAATCCTCGCCTATGACCGCCTCCTCCCTGGGGCTGGGATCGGACAGCGCGCGGGCCAGGCTCGCCACCTCTTTGTAATAATCATCGCTTCTTGACAATATTCCCGTCGCCACCGCCTCGTCGCTGTCGCCGTATTCCCCGCAAAGGGGCATAATTTCCCGGGCGCGGTCCAAAAAAGCCGCCGCTTTCCCCAAAAGCTCCGAGATCTTGGCGAGAAGTTCCCGGGACTGGGAGGCCGCGGCGCAGAGAAGCTCCAGGCTGAAGGCGTGGTAAGAAAGGGCCTGCTCCAGGTTGACTCCCGAAGGGGCGAATTGAGAGGCCGCCTCGTCCGCCAGCTCCTTGGACAAGTCGTCCTTTTCATCCTCGAAAAGAAGGGGCCAGGTCTCCCTGGCGCACAGAAGGGCCGCCAGTTCCGCCAGGGCGTGGTTGTTGGCGCTGCTGTAGCGGGAGCGGTTGAATTTCACGTAAGCGTAATGCTGCTTCACCGCGGTGAAAAAGTAGACGGCGAAGCGCTCGTTCAGGCACTTCGGCCTATTCTGCGAAAGGAAGCGGTAAACGAAAGTCCAGGACAAAAGCCGCATGGCGGCTTCCATGGCGGTCGCCCAGGGCAGCCCGTAGGGATAATGGCACTCCTTCTGCCAGCCGTCCAGCTCCTCCGCTATCTCCTCCGCGAACTCCTCCCGGCCGCTCACGGCGTAAGCCTGGGACAACGTCACCAGGTGCGTGTGGCGGTTGAGGAACCAGACGCGCATGACCGACGCGTCGCTCTTGAGGTCGCGGTAGTTTATTTCCAGGAAATCCTTCCTGGGCGTCTCGGCGCCGTTTAGGGGATCCCTGAGCCAGGAGATCGTCCCCTCCAGCTTCACGCTCTCAGAAAAGAAGTCGAATTCGTGGCGCAGTATCCTCTCCGCTTTTTCCAAAAGTTTCTTTTCCGCTTCCGGCGCAGCTTTGAAATCGTTCCTTATGCGGAAGCCCAGGGGCGAAAGCTCCTGCTCCAGCTGCTTTTTCGCCAGCTCCAGCGAGACCTCGGGCATTTTCCTGAGGTCGGGCTGGTTGACGAGGCAGTCCAGCCTCCAGGCGATCTCCTTCAATGACATTTTGGAGAACCGGTACAGATACCAGCAAAGTTTTTTCTTATCCATGGTAATCCTTTGCGACTTTGGAAACTACCGCCCTGAACTTCCCTCTGGCGGTCCTGGGCAGGAAAGAACGGTAAGTGAACTGTATGGCGATGTCCGGGGAAGTCCTCTCCAGGAATTTCCCGCGGATCACTTTTTCGGAAGACTGCTCGTAATGGATGTCCGGCACTATTATTATCTCCGTGTGGTAGAGGTCGTGCTGGATTATCTGGGCCGCCACGATGTGCGGCACGGCCTTGAAGACATGGTCCAGCCTCCCGATCTTCCGGCCGTCGGGCAGAACGTAAAGGTCGTCCTCCCTGCCCAGGATCTGGCGGCAGCCCGGCCCCCTGGCGCCGCATTCGCAGCGGTCTTTCCAGCCGAAGGGTCCGATGGCGATGTCCCCGGTCTGGTAGCGTATGAGCGGCTGGGCGTCGTTGATGAAGCTGGTGGCCACGATCTCATAGCGGCCGTCGCCCAAGGGCGCGTATTCCGTGAAGCCGTAGCTGGTGTCCTCGTGGTAGCAGCCCGCCTGGCAGGTGGTCATCCAGCAGACTCTCTCCGCCATGCCGTACTGCACGTGCACCGGGCCGATGAATTCGCTGATAAGGTCGATCATCTCCTGGCTCACGGTCTCGGAAGCCAAGAAGACGGCCCGCATTTGCAGAGGCCTCAGCCCCTTCCGCCAGAGATACTCCGCCAGGATGTAGGCGGAGCTGGGATAAGCGCTCATGAAGATGCTTCCGGAGGAGCGGATGGTGTCCACGTACCAGGGCAGGGTGGCGTCGGACATGTGATAGGAAGACAAGACCCAGCGGCGGCCGATGAAATCATGCACCCCGAAGGGCGGGACCTGGCGGTCCTGGGGCGTCACAAGATCGCCTCTCAAAACGATCATGGGCCAGCCCGGGCGCCAGCCGGCCTGGCAGTACCAGGAGAAGAAGCCCGCCTCCTCCCTGGCGATGGAGCGCCAGCTGCGCCTTAATTGCAGGGGCGTTCCGGTGGTTCCGCTGGTGTAGGCGGGAGCGGTCAGCTTCTCCCCCGTCAGAAAAAGCTCCGGACGGGCCCGCAGCGCTTCCTTTTCCAAATATGGCAGCGTCTTCAAAAAGTCGATGGCGTTCTGCTTGGCTTTGAAATTCGAGAGCATGTCGCGGTAGTAAACGCTTTTCTTCGCCACCGTCAAAGTATGGGCCAGCTTCAGGATCTGCTCCACGTGGCGGCTCTCGGTGTCCATGTCCCGCCACTCCGCCAGTTCGTTGACCTGGCGGTGGAACTCAGGATTGCGCTTGCCGAAAAGGCGCCAGAGCATCTTAAGGTTGTAGGAAAGCGTGCCCATCAGAGATCAGATCATTCGGGGAAATTGTTTTTTTCCACCTTCTGGCAGAGATAGTGGTAAATGCTCAGGTGGTATTCCTGAATTTCCGGCGTGCTGTGGGAGGGCGTCAGAACGGGGCAGTCGCAGAGGGGCGCCATTTTTCCGCCGCCCGCTCCCGTGAGCCCGATGACCTTGACGCCCCTCGCCTTGGCGGCCAATATGGCGTAGATCACGTTTTTGGAGTTGCCGGAAGTGCTGATGGCTATAAGCGCGTCCCCTTCCCTGCCCAGGCCGTAGATCTGCTGGGCGAAAACGAGTTCCGGCGCCACGTCGTTGGCGAAGGCCGTTCCCAATCCCACGGAGTTGACCAGCGAGACCGCGGGTATGGCTCCCTGGAGATTGGCGGATAGGTATTCGCCCTCCTTGCCGAAGGCGGAGAGAACCTCCTTTTCCCCGGCCGCGAGGGGGCGCTTTTTCAAAAAGCCCTTCATCAGTTCCCCCACGATGTGCTCGCAGTCCGCGGCGCTGCCGCCGTTGCCGCAGCAGTAGATCCTGCCGCCTTTTTTGTAAGTTTCGTCAAGGATGCGCGCGGCCTCTTCTATGGCCTTTTCGCATTCCCTGAGAGCGGGGTAGCGTTCATAGAGAAAATACGGTTTCAATTCCATGCTTCACCTCACTTTTTTCTTTTCAGGCCGCCTCTCGCCGATCCCTTGAAGGAGCGGCCGGAGGGTTTTTTAGCGCCGAAGCGATTTCTGCCGCCTTCCTCTTTCCTGAAGCCGGAAGCGGGCTTTTTTCCGAAGCGGGGACGGCCTTCTTTTCCTCCGGAGCGCTCGTAGTCCCGGGCCGGTTTGCCCATTCCGTAGCGCTCATGGTAGCCTTCCTCTTCCCTTCTGTTTTTGAAATCGCCGGTCCTTTTTCTTTTTTCCATGTTCCTCGCCCTGGCCGGCCGTCTGAAGCCGTCCCGGGAGCGCGGGGGTCTCTTTTTGTCGCCGAAGGGCCTTCCCTCCCTTTCCCCCGAAGGCCTTTCGGGAGTGTGGTCGAGCTCCGATATGAGGTCCTCGGGTTTTTCTTTTTCCTTCAGCCTTTGCCCCCGGGATCTTTTCGCGGCGGGCTTTTTCGCGGCGAAACCGAAAGCGGCGTCTTTTTCCCCGCCGAAATAGGAGACCTCTTCCCCGCCTTTCTCAAAGCTTTCCGGGGAGGGAGCCTCTTCGAAATCCTCCTCCGGGCCGGAGGAAGCTTTTCTCTCCTGGCGTTTCTTCGCCCATTCGCTCAAATGGACTTCCGGGTCCTTCCTGGGGCTCTTGCGGTTGGAGGACTTCAGGGCCTCCGCGTGCCTGACCAGGCCCGCCCGCTGGAAGAGTTCGTATTCCTCCTCGAAGGTCAGTTCCCGCCAGGCGCCCTGGGGAAGCGAACCAAGCCTCACGTTCTCTATCCTGATCCTTTCCAGGCGCGCGACGTCGGTGCCCACCTTGCTGACCATCTTTCTGATCTGGCGGTTGCGGCCTTCCTTCAGAACGATCCTGAAGCGCCGGGGGCCGATCTTCAGGACTTTGCACTGGGAAGTCATTACCCCTTCTATTTTCACGCCCTTGGCGATCTTCTCCAGCATGCCCTCCGTCACGGGGTCCACGGTGTCCACCACGTATTCCTTTTCATGCATGAATTTGGGATGCATGAGCCGGTAGGCCAGCGTGCCGTCGTTGGTCATCAGGACTAGTCCTATGCTGTCCTTGTCCAGCCTTCCCACCGGGAAGAGCCTTTCCTTCACGTCCACCAGGTCTTTTATCGTCACTTCCCCCTTCTGCAGGCAGGAGGTCACTATTCCGTAGGGCTTGTTCAAAACGATGTAACGCAGCTTCTGCGGCGTCTCCACCACTTCCTGGTCGTATTCCACCAGATCCTTTTCCGGATCGACTTTCGTTCCCAGGACGGTGACAGTTTCCCCGTTCACCCTGACCCGGCCGGCCAGGATGTGCTCCTCGGCCCGGCGGCGGGAGCAGATCCCGTGCTCGGAGAGATATTTTTGCAATCGCATCAACATGTATGTTCCTTTAAAAATGCAATGCCGCGCTCTATGTCAGGACGCGACGAAACGTTGTAAACTTCCGTGAAAGGGAGCTCCCAGTGGCCGTAGGGGCCCAACAGAAGCTCCGCCTTCGGCAAAAGAGCGGAAAGGCGCATAAGCCATTCCTCCGGCACCTGGCGGTCCCTGGCGCCGCCGATCAAAAGGATCGGCATGTCTTCCAGATGCCTGGCCGCCCGGGCCACGTCCACCTCCTCCGCCCTGACGCCCTGGAAGCGCTTAAGCAAAGAAAGCACCAAAAAGGCGCAGGCCCGGCTGGGCACGTGGTAGAAGGTCCTGGCGTAATGCTTGAGGACTTGCGGCAGGCTGACGAAAGGGCTGTGGGCGATGACCGCCCTGACCTTGCCGTTCTGGGCCGCCGCCAGAAGCGAGATGGTCGCCCCCAGGGAAAAGCCCCAGTAGAAGATAGGCAACCCCTCCGCCAGCTCCGAGGATACGTAATCCGTCAGGATCTCAAGGTCCCTGGTCTCTTGATACCCCATGGTGCAGTAAGCCTTCTCGCTGTCCCCGTGTCCCCGGAAATCATACATCACCAGAGAATAGCCCTCCTCCACGTAAGGCCTCAGGTAAGTGAAGGCGCTGCTCTTGTTGCCGCCCAAATTATGGCTGGCTATGACCACGCCTTTCTTGTCCTTGGCCGGGATGTACCAGACCGCCAGCTCCACGCCGCCTTCGCCCTTTACGCGCATCTCGCTGTAAGCATACCCGAAATCCCCGGGCAGGCTTGAAAAAGTTTTCTTTCCGGCCTGGCGGGTGATCTTGAAGTAGCACCAGATCCCGGGAACGAAAGTCCAAAGCCCGATGCCCACGGCGATGATCACAAGAAGCGTCGTCAGCATGAGGTGAAGCGGTCCTCTTTTTCCAGTTCCTTGAGGTATTTCATCAAGCCCTCCGTCTGCTCCGCGGCCTCGCTGAGATGCTCAGCCTCGTGCCCCTCCGCGTGGCAGAGGACGTAGTCTTCGAAACCGGCCTTGTGCAGAAGCAGGAGCGAACGGTGGGTCTCCTCGGGATCTGTCCCCTCCTCCGGCGTCAGCACCACCATCAGAAGATAGCTCTTTATAACTTCCGCGGCGTTAATGGGCATCTTTTCCTCGGAGAAACGATGGAAAGCCGGATTGTAGACAAGCCCGAAGTGGCTGCTGTTCACGGAATCGATCAGATCGAGGGCGGAAGAGAGGCTGTCCACGGCGGAATCGATCCTGGGCTCTATCCCCAGGCAGACGTCCAGATCCTCGGCGAAATCGGCAGATTCCGCAATGATCTCCCTCAGGGATTCCGGGGGCCTTTCCCCGGGCTTGAAACCCACCCGCAGGCTGACCAGCTCGCTTCCCACGGCGTGGGAATAGCAGACGGCCTTCTTAAGATAGCTCTTCTCCGCCTCCGGCTCCCTGCCGAAAAGCGTCAGACCGTAAAGGCACATCACTTTCACGTGATGGGCTCTCGCCTCTTTCAGGAAAGATATGTTCCCCGGGGAGAGGATGCCCATGTGAAAAGGCGAGGCCGGCGTCAGGGAGATGGCCAGGCCGTGCAGATGCCTTTCCGCGGCTTTGTGCACCGCGGCGTCAAGGTCGTCGCTAAGCGGTATCAACAGGTCTGTGCTGCAGGCTAATTTCATTTTTCCCTTTTATTTGACAAAGAAAGTCTTTTCCCTGCTGGCTCCCACGGAGACCTTCCTTATGACGCAGCCCGTCTCTTTCTCCAGGCCCGTCAGGTAAGCTTTGGTCAGCTCCGGCAGCTCCTCGTAGCTGGTGCAGTGGGTGATGTCTTCCTGCCAGCCTTTGAATTCGGCGTAGCGGGCGGGCACGCAGTATTTCAAGATCCTGGCGTCCGTGGGGAACTCCGTCAGCTCGTCGCCCTCCTTGAGGGCTTTGCCGTTGAAGCGGGTGGCCGGGCCGGTGTAGCGGTAGGCCGTGCAGATCCTCAGCTTCGGCATAACGTCCAGGATGTCCAGTTTCGAAAGAATGATGTCCGGCCCGTTGACCGTCACCGCCAGGCGGCAGGCCACGGCGTCGAACCAGCCCGTCCTTCTCGGGCGTCCCGTCACCGTTCCGAATTCTCCGGCGATGTGCCTTAAGATCTTGCCGAAGGTGTAGTCGTCGTTGGCGGTCTTGGCCAGTTCGGCGCATTCCTCGTAGCTCATGCGCTTGTCGGCGCTCTCCACGGAGATCTCCTCTTCCGTACCCAGTTCCGTGGGGAAGGGGCCGGCGCCCACGCGGGTCATGTAGGCGGACATCACGCTGTAGATCCTCCCTATGCAGTGCGGCGGAAGGCCGGTGCCCGTCAGGAAGCCGCCGGCGCAGCAGTTGGAGCTGGTAACGAAGGGGAAGGTCCCGTGGTCGATGTCAAGCAAAAGCCCCTGGGCGCCTTCCAAAAGGATCTTCTTCCCGGCCTTGTAGGCTTCCCTCAGATAGACTCTCACGTCCACGCAACGCGGCAGAAGCACTTTTCCCCATTCCAGGTAAGACTTGATGATGGCCTCGGAATCGAAGTGTCCGTCAGCGGTCAGCCATTCGCCTCCCCTCTGGTCCGGCAGCTTCATCCACTCCACGAACTGTTCCTTCGTGGCGCCGCAGACATTGAAGACGTATTTTTCCTTCTGCTCGCAGTGCTTTTTGACTTTTTCCGCGAAGAAGGCCGGATCTTCCAGATCGTTCAACCTTATGCCGCTGCGGGCGATCTTGTCCATGTAGGCCGGGCCGATGCCCCGGGCGGTGGTGCCGATCTTGTTTTTGCCCAGGGCCACTTCCTGGGCTCTGTCCAATATGCGGTGCCAGGGCATGATGAGGTTCACGTCGCCGCTGATGAGAAGGTTCTCGCAGTTGATGCTGACTTTCGCCAGATCCTTCATCTCCCTTTCGATGAGGACCTGGGGGTCCAACACCATGCCGTTGCCGATTATGTTGACGGTCCCGGGATTGGCGATGCCGCTGGGCACGTTGCTCAGCTTGAGTTTTTTCCCGTCGAATACCACGGTGTGGCCGGCGTTGCAGCCGCCCTGGGCTCTGACCACGATGTCGGCGGAGCCGGCGAATTCGTCCGTGAACTTACCTTTGCCCTCGTCGCCCCAGGCGGCGCCGCAAACTCCGATTACCTGTTCTTGGAAACTCATCTTCAATTGTCCTTAATCTTGATTTTTTAATATTTGAAAGCGCTTCCAGGCGCCTTGATTCCCTTATAAAGTTTTCTCCAGCTTGAGGTAGTCCGGATAGCTGCGGCCGCCCACCGTGGGCTTAAGCTGCAGCATCAAATTCGCCTTTTTGGAAGTCTCCCTGCCGGAGAGCTTGCAGTAAAGCGTCCAGAGATCCTCCAGCGTTCCGCCGGAAAGGACGGTGGTCGGATCGATGTTGGCCTGGATGGTCGCCTTGGTCTTGCTGTTGGGGTCTATTTTTATGGTGTCCGTGTTGACGCCCGTCAAAAGTTCCTTCCCCTCCAGGAAAAGTTTCCAGTCCAGTTTTTCCACGGAAGCGGAGCCGGAGTGGGGATTGTCGATGTCCACCAGGGCGTTGAAAGTCAGCTTGGCTTTCTTGTCCCTAAGGGCGGTCAGAATGTTTATGGTGTCGGTGAGGGAAAGGGAGGAGGGATTGGCAAGCTTGTCCAGCTTCACGCCGGCGTAGCTGAAGCTGTCCAGCCCGGCGAAGGCGAAATCGCACTCCGTCACGGTCTTCACGGAACTCAAGACCGCGCACCCTTCCGCGAACAAAAGGAAAGCGCACAGCGCGGCAAGCGCCATGGATCTGGTTTTCATTAAGGTCTCCTTAATTAAGCGTAATATAAGTCTATCCATATGATATTTTACCATAAGCCGCGCCATAGGCCAAAAGCCTATCCTTTACCCTCTCCGCCCCCCCTCGCCGAAGCCGGCCATCCGCTTGACTGTAAAAATCAAACTTTGTAGAATAATAGTGTTGTTTCTCAACCCACTAACCAATTTTAAGGAGAAAAGTCATGAAATATTTGCTTATCGTCCTCGTCGCCGTTTTGGCCCTTTCTGCTTGCAAAAAAGAGCCGACCCCCGGCCAGAAACTTGACAAAGCCCTCGACGCCATCCAGGGCAAATAATTTGTCATAAAAGTTTCGCGGGCGTAATTCAGCGGTAGAATGTCAGCTTCCCAAGCTGAACGTCGTGGGTTCGATTCCCATCGCCCGCTCCAAAAGAGGCGCGCTTTCTGCGCGCCTCTTTTTATTTCGCCCCTCCCTTTCGCAATGTTCCGGTAAAGAAGCTCTTTTGTGTTTTTGCTATAATTTTAGGGAAGAGTCCTTCGTAATTTTTTAACAAAAGGAGTTTTAACATGAAACTTAAATTCTTCACAGCCGCCGCGGTGCTGCTTTGCGTGTCCTTAGCCGTCGCGGACGACATCCAGACCTTCAAGGGCAAATTCTCCAAAAACCGTCAGGAAGAAGTTGCCTGCGTCGTCACCGTCATTCCAGGCACTGAGGGCAGCACTTTCCAGGTGGTGACCGCGGAAGCCGAGCCCCAGACCTACTCCTTCAAAGGCCAGGTCTCTTTCGGCAGCTTCATCGCCCAGGACAAGGACGGCAAGACCGCTCTGGTAGGAAAACTCAGCAAAGACAATTTCAGAGCCTCCATCGTCGACAAGGACGAGAACACCCTGGCCTGGATCAGGACCGGCGAAGGCGGACACAAGAGACCGGAACCCCCGGCTGCGCCAACCGCGCCTGCCGCCCCCCAGCCGGCTCAGGTCCAACAGCCCGCCCAGCCCCAGGCACCGCAAACCACCGCTCAGCCTGAGACAACAATCCAGGCCGCTTCCATGGAACAGCAGGTCTACAAAGGCCAGTACATCGACGACGACGGCGAAGTCAAAAGCCTGACGCTGACCGTCGACTTCACCAACAAGGAGACCGGCGCGGCCCGCTTCACCCTTCTCAAAACGGAAGCCGACGGCGACACCGACTCCAGCCTCTACGAAGGCACCCTGAAGAACGGCACTTTCTCCGCCAAGGAATTCCACCACGGCATCGAGCTGACCCCCGACAGCATCAAAGGCACCGTCGCGAACGGCACCATCCAGGGCGCCAAATACGACGACGGCTTCTTCAAGGAAGCGACCTTCAGCGGCAAGCTGCAGGGATCCCCCTCGACGCTGCAGAACGTCGTCTCCAAAGGCGAGGCCATAAAAGAAGCCATCAGCGACCCCAACGCCTCCTTCTCCCAGGTCCTGCAGAAAGTCGCCACGGCTCTTCAGAGCGGCGATTACACCTACACCGGCAAATATATCGATGACGACGGCGACGTGGATACCCTGACCGCCAAAGTTTCCATCACCCAGAACGGCCAGGCCACCTTCACCCTCATCAAGACCGAGCCGGACGGCGACACCGACACCGACTTCTACCAGGGCACCGTCAACGGCACCAACTTCACAGGAAGCGAACCCGGAGAGAGCACTCCCGACGTCATCAAGGGAACCATCACCCCGAAGAGCTTCAAGGGCGTCTATCTGGACGACGGCCGCAAACAGGAAGCCAGTTTCGAAGCCACCAGGTGATCATAGCTTTAAACTAAGCAAAAAGACCTTGCCGCGAGGCAAGGTCTTTTTTTTATTTCAAGCCTTTCACCGCCGGGTAGAGCTTGCGGAAGAAGGCGTAGCCCTCGTCGTATTTTGCCATAAGCTTACCTTTCGGCGCGAGGGTCTCTTTTATTTTGACGATTTGCTTTGCCGCATCGTGAAGGTTGCGAAAATACCCTGCCGCGGCGGCCGCGAGGATGGCGCCGCCCAAAGCCGGTCCTTCCTCGTTGGCGGGGATCTTGAGCTCCAGTTTCAGAACGTTAGAGAGGATCGCGCGCCAAAGCGGGCTTTTGGCGCCGCCGCCGCAAAGGGTGGCGGAATTTATTTCTAGTCCCATGCCCCTGGCCACTTCCAGGGAATCCCTGAGGCCGTAGGCCACGCCTTCCAGAACGCTCTGGTACATCTGGCTTCGCGAGGTATCCAGGCTCATGCCGTAGAACATGGCTCTGACAAGGGGATCGTTGTGGGGGCTTCTCTCCCCCATCAGGTAGGGCAGGAAGAAAACCTTGTTCTCACCCAGCGTTTTGATTTCCGCCTGTTCCCTGGCGTAGTCCTTTTCCCTCAGTATCTCGTCCATGAACCACTTGTTGCAGCTGGCGGCTGAAAGCATACAGCCCATAAGATGGAAGGCGCCGTCCGCGTGGCAGAAGGCGTGCAGGCTGTTCTTTGGATCGACAAGGAATTTATCGCTGGTGATGAAAATAGTGCCGGAGGTACCAATGGAAAGGTTGCATTTGGAGGGACCCACGGCGCCGGTTCCCACGGCGGCCGCGGCGTTGTCGCCGGCGCCCGCGGCGACTATCGCTTCGCCCTTTAGGCCGAGCTCAAATTTGATCGCGTCTGTTACCTTCCCCACCGCCTCATAGCTTTCGTGGAGCGTTGGCAGCTGTTCCGATCTGACGCCGCAGATCGCGAGCATCTCATTAGACCACCTTTTGTTTTTGACGTCCAATAAAAGCATGCCGGAAGCGTCGCTGTAGTCCGTCGCGAACGCGCCTGTGAGTTTGTAAACAAGATAATCCTTGGGCAGCATTATCTTTTTTATCTTTTTAAAATTCTCCGGCTCGTTGTTTTTTATCCAGAGGATCTTCGGCGCGGTGAAGCCCGCGAAGGCGATGTTGCCGGTATAGGCTGAGAGTTTCTCCTTGCCGATCTTTTCGTTGAGATATTCCGTTTCCTTGACGGTGCGGCCGTCGTTCCAAAGGATGGCGGGCCTTATCACTTCGTCACGTTCGTCCAGGATGACGAGCCCGTGCATTTGTCCCCCGATGCCCAGGGCGTCCACTTCGGGGTTGCCGTGCTCGGAGAGAAGTTGCGCGAGGGCAGCTTTCGTCTGAGAGAGCCATTCGTTCGGATCCTGTTCAGACCACCCTGGCTTGGGAAAGGACAGCGGATATTCCTCGGTGCGCGCGCCGAGTATTCTTCCCTCTTTATCAAGCAGAAGCAGCTTGACTCCCGAGGTGCCGAGATCGATGCCGACGAACATTTAGAAAGGATTCTCCGTGGGATAGCGGTCGCCCTTGGCGCGGTTGAAATATATCTCATCCGTCGCCAGGCCCAAGAGCTTGAAGACTTCGTAAAGAACTTTGCCGTTGTGAGAGAAAGTCACGGCGGTGTGGTGCGGGAAATTTTTCTCGATGAGGACGTGGCGGTAGAAGCGCGCCATCTCGGGAACTGCGATGACGCCGATGGAGCCGAAGGAATGGGTGGGCACGTTCAATACTTCGCCTTCCGCCGCGTAGGCTCTCAGGATGGAGTCCGCGGTGCTCTGCAGCCTGAAGATGGTGACCTTGCTTGGGGCGATGTCCCCTTCCAAGGTTCCGTTGGTGACTTCCGCGGGCAGGCTCCTGGCCATGATCTTCTGGTTTCTCATCTCGCAGAAGGAAAGCTTGCTGCTGGCTGTGTTGC
Source organism: bacterium (assembly GCA_017649705.1). Classification (GTDB taxonomy): domain Bacteria; phylum Auribacterota; class UBA3054; order UBA3054; family UBA3054; genus UBA3054. Next base: position 33,966 of record JAGCGH010000032.1, on the reverse strand, counting down.
CGCAGTGGAAGCCCATGAAAACGTCGCTTCCCGCGTAGGGGTACCTGTTTTGAATGGCCGCTTCGTACTGGTCTTGGGGAACGGTGTTGTTGATGTCAAGCAGCGTGACCACGTCGCGGCTCACCAGCATGCCCAGGTATTCGCTCAGGGCGCCGTAGATGTCCACCTCGCAGGCCACGGGGATACCCTGCCTCGCCATGCGGCTGTTGACGTAGCAGGTCACGAATCCGAACTGGGTCTGGAAAGCCGGCCAGCATTTGCCGGCGATGACGGCGTACTTGCGCATGCCCTTGTGGCCTTCCACCCAGTCCAGGAGCGTCAGCTCGTACTGCGCGAGCTTACTTAAGATCTCGGGCTTCTTGTTGCCGTTCCCCAGTTCGTTGGCCATGTCTTCTACGACTTCCGGTATTCGCTTGTCGCCCTCGTGTTTCTTAAAGGCCTCGAAAAGGTCCAGTTCGGAATTCTCCTCGACTTCCACGCCCAGGTCGTAGAGGCGCTTGATGGGCGCGTTGCAGGCCAGGAAATCCTGGGGTCTGGGTCCGAAGGAGATGATCTTCAGGTTCTGCAATCCGACTATGGCGTTGGCGATGGTCCGGAACTCCCCGATCAAATTCGCGCATTCCTCCGCCGTGCCCACGGGGCGCTCGGGAATGTAGGCCTTGAGGTTCCTCAATTTCAGGTTGTAGCTGGCGTTCAGAAGTCCGCAGTAGGCGTCGCCCCGGTCGTCCAGGAGCTTATCCTGCGCTTCCTCCGCCGCTGCGATGACCATGGCGGGGCCCTTGAAATATTTTATGAGCAGCGTCTCGGATGTCTCGGGCCCGAAGTTCCCGAGAAAGACCACCAGCGCCTCGACTCCGTTCGCCGTTAAGTCCACGAGAGCCTTCATGGCGTCCAGTTCGTTCTCCACCACCACCGGGCACTCGTGGATGTAGCCTTGCCTTTCCGCGTAGGCCTCGACTATTTTTTCCCTTCTGCTCTCGGAAAGGCTCTTGGGAAAACAGTCCCTGGAAACGGCCACGATGCCTAATTTCACGTCGGGGAGGTTGTCGAAAAAATCTCGCATATGTTTTTCCTCTGAAAAAATAAAGGAGCCGGTTGGGCCGGCTCCTAAATCGTTTTGATCGCTTACTGCTGCCTGGAGAGGAAGCGGAAGCTGGATTCGCCTATTTCGCCGTCCATCAGGGCCTGGCGGTCGACCACCACGTCCTGGGAGGTGTAGGAGGTCACGTAGTCCCCCTTCTTCTCGTTGAATTCGCCGTCCTTGTCCACGTCGTTCAAAGATTCCGCCAGGATGCGGACTCTGAACTGGTCGCTCCTGGTGGTGATGAGGGCGCACATCTTGCCGTAGCGCTCCACGCTCATGCCTCTGACGGAAAGGATGTCGGTGATGTTCTTGTAGGGTTTAAGCTTGGTCTTGCCGTTCTGGGCTATGCCCTTGTAAATGTCGTCGGCCAGTTTCGGCGTCACGCCCGGGAGACTGGCCAGGACTCTGGGAGAGGCGGTGTTGATGTTGATCTGCCCCTGGGCCGAGCAGGGCGTCAGATAAGCGTAGTCGAACCAGGCGAAGCCGGAGCAGTCGGAGTCGTGGAGTCCGGAGGGGGTGAGCCTGATCTTGATGCCGCCCTTACTGGATACGTGCTCGGGTCCTATCATGCCGCAGAAGAAGCCGTCGGACTTGTTGTACTGCAGATGGCGGGGAATGGGGATCTGGTAAGGATCGCTCTGGTCTTTGTCCTTTACGCTTGTCTTGGGGAATTCCTCGTAATCCTTGGTGTCGTAGTTGAAGACTTCCACCTTGATCTTGGCGTTGTGGTTCTCTTCCAGGAACTCGGTGGTCTTGATGGAGTCGTTAAGACCGAAGATGTAAAGGCCGTAGGGCTGTTTGGTCAGGCCTTTTTCCACCCACTCCCATTCGCCCTTGTCCTGGGGCTGCCTGGTGTAGTACATGGCGGAACCGTAGCCCGGGCCCACGTTGAATTTGTCGCCCTTGTGCACTCTCAGGGTGTCCTGGGCGCCCACGGAGTAGCCGTCCGGGGTGATGGTGGAGGCGGTGCTGTTCTTGATGACGAAGACCTGGTCTTTCTGTTTGCCGCTGCTGATCCTCAGCTTCTGACCGTCCCAGATGGAGGGCTCCCAGTTGCTTTCCGTGGCCTGCAGCCTGCCGGCGTCGGATTTGGCCACCGTGCCGAAAGCCGGGCGCCAGCCGCTCAAATGGGCGCCTTCCTCCTCCGCGTCCATTCTGACGCCGTAGGTGGTGAAGCTCTTGGCGATGGCCTGCATGTAGCGGTTGGCTTCCTGGATCTTGCTGCTGGTCCCGATGTTTTCCCAGTCGCCGGAACGTCTGACGCGGCGCAGTTCGCCCACGGTGGCGTAGGGGGCGTTCTTCACATAAGCGCGGCTTTCCTCCCTGGTCCTCATGTTGTGGTTCTCAGCGTCTTTCAAGGTGCCGCCGATGGTGGGCTTGCTGGTCTTCACCCAGGTGTAGTGGGTGGGGTCGTCTTTCTGGGTGGAGTAAGTCAGCTCGTTGGGCTTCAGGGTGCCGTATTCCACGGTACGGGCCGCGATCTGGCTGTACTCGTTCTTCATGGTCATGGAAAGGAAGCCGCCCTCTCTGGGGATCCCCAGGAACATGGCGTCGTCGCCGCTCTTGGCGCCGTCCGTGGTCCAGCTGATGCCGGGCTGGGCCTGGATCCAGTTGCTGCCGCTGTGGTGGACGGATTTTCTGATGCCCGTCACGCCGTTGCGGCCGCTCTCGGTGCGCTTGCTGTGGATCTCGATGATCTCGTATTTCATCTGGTCGTGCTTCCAGTTGGCGCCGCTGAACCAAAGCTTGTCGCCGCTCACGCGGGAAATCTTATAGCGGACGCCCCAGAGAATGTCGGGCAGTTCGTAGCAGGGGTACGACTCTTTCACGTTGTCGCCCCAGGTGCCGTTCTTGGAGGCGCCGAAGGTGTAGTCGAAGACCGCCTTGTTGTTGGTCAGGTAAAAATATCCGTTGGCGGGAATGACCGGGTTGGGGTCGTCGTAGAGGTTGCCGATCCTGGCGTTGAAGTGGGGCGCGTGCTCCAATATTGCGATCTGGTCGGCGTAGTCGCCGGTGTTGATGACCACTCTCCAGTTGCGCAGACTGATGTCCTTGTCGCTGATGTTAATGAGCTCCACGATGTCCGGGCGCTGGATGTAAACGACGTCGAAGTCGTTTTTAGTGTTGGCCAGGATGGAAGAGGAGGTGTTGACGCCTTTAAGGCCGGTGTTCTTAGCCGTGGAGACCAATAGCGGCACCAGGCCGTCTACGGCCCGCACCGCGTCGCCGTCCTTGTAGGGATAGCGTTTCATCCAGACTCTGTCCTCGCCGCCGGGCAGTTTCATCTCGCTGCCCTTGAGGTCGTCCTTGGTCAATTCCACCATGCGCGTCTCGGAATATTTGTTGGCTTCGCCGTCCAGGTCCATGTATTCGTTGAAGCCTTTCCACTGCACGGTGTAGCTCTTTCCCATGACTTTCGACATGGTGGAGTCGCCGCTGGTGCCGAAGGAGCCGGAGAAGTTCTGCTCGCCGATGAAGGCGTAGTAGTAGAGATCCTTGGGAGGATTGATGTCCTTGTTGATCTGGGTCGGGAAGGCCCAGATGTCCTGGGCTCTCGGAACAATGGAGATCACCGCGGCATGTTGGCTCTCCCAGGCCCAGCCAGTGTAGATGCTGGCGAAGAGCTGGTCGTTGGTGAAGTGGTCGGCTTTGCAGAGCGTGCCGCCGCAGCCCACGTGGATGTTGTCGCCGCTGTTTTCAATGATGGGGTAATAGCCCAGTTTCTCGTTGTTGTTGTTGACGAGAATAAGCGTGCCGCCCTTCAGGAGGTTTTTCGGAATGCCGCCCCACCTTCTCTGGAGAAGCCTTTTGAAGTTGCGCCACATGGTGCCGTTGTAGTTTCTCCTGGGAGCGTCGGCGAGGTTGACGCGGTATCCGCTGCCGTAGCTCTCGCGCTTGCCGAAGTAAATTACGGAGCCGCCGCCGGAGGGGGCTTTGCTGTTGATGGGGAAAGAGTAGGTGATGTTTCCGTTGCCGCTGTAGTTGTACCACTTGGAGAACAGGTGCGCGTTGTCCGTGGGGTCGCTGCCCAGCATGATGCGGTCCGCTTCGAAACTGAAGGAGCCGTCGTTGGCCATGATCTCGTTGAAGTTCACCGCTTCCACGCCGTATTCGTTGCCCACTGTGGTCAGCACATGGTTCTCGTCGCGGAAGTCGATGACGTTGGCCACCAGGCTCTGCAAGGCTATCGTGGAGGGCTCGAACTTGTAGTCGGAGTTGGCTCTTCTGAAGATCCTTCTGATCTGTTCGCGCTCCGCCACGTTGATGTTGACCCTGTTGTAGATCTTGTCGTTGGAATCGACGTACATGTCCCTGGTCTGGGTGTACGTCGTGCCGAGATGGCGGAGCCATTCCGTGGCGGCGTTGCGCTGTCCGGGCATGCACAGGTCTATTACGTCCTGCATGGAGGAGAACGCCATATCGTCCCAGCGGGGACGGGCGGGCATGAACTCTTCCGCTTCATCCAAGCCTTCGCCGGCTTCGTCGACTTTGTGGTTGGCGTTGTTGTCGATCTTGTCGCTGGCGAAAAGCGGGAGGTTGTAGTTGTCGTCCACGTTGGCCTGGCCGGGTTTCTCGTCGCGGCCGTAGCGGAATTTCACGATCTTCTGGGTGGCATCTTTGGAGATGGGCAGTCCTCGGCCGTCCCTGGGCTGGCCGTCCGAGAGCACCACTTCCCTGGTGGAGAAGCCTTCGTTCTGATCGGCGGCTCCGGCGGCGGAGGCGATGTTGACGTTGATCTTGGATGCTTCGTCTTCCACCGAGATGGCGTAGCGCCCCTGAATGTTGCCCTGATTGTCTCTCACATAGAACCAGCGGGAGGGAGGAACCGCGGGAATATCTTTGGCGGGAGAATGAGCCAGGGCTTCGGAAATGTTGACTTGATTTTCAGAATGGGGCTTCGCGATGAATTCGCTGAACCATGGTTCGTCGTAAGAATCCCAACCGGGGGAAGCGTAAACGTCCTGGCGAAGAACGCTCAGCGCGTGCTCCAGAGCGGACTGCGCCAGCAGATCCGACTGCGACTTGGCAAGCGTCGTCACGCTGGTCTGGCTTTCCATTGTCATGAAAGTGGAAAAGGTCGCGGCCAAAAGAGACAGCACTGTCAGAACTGTCAGCACCGCCAGAAGCGCCACGCCTTTCGGTCTCTCATGATAGAAGTTTCTGCGAATTATCATTCATTTCCTCCATTTTCATATCTTCCGTTTATTTTAACAAAAACACCCAGATTTTTCTTATGGTAACAAACTCTCCAAGAGAGTCTCGTCATAAGTGCTTTATATTGCGTGATATCTCCCTCGGCCGTTCTCCCCTTCCCACGAGATTAAAGGGGTTGGTGAAATGGATATTGACATAAAGCCTTGATTTTAAGTATAATTACAGCGATAAAAAAATTACTTTATCTTTTTTGCGTGCCGCGCCGAAAGTTTGGCGCGGAACCACACAAAAAAATCAAACACCAAAACAATCTGTAGGAGATTATTTATGGCTACCAAAAAAACCGGAAACCTCAACAAAGGTCAGCTCGTAGAAGCCGTCGCTTCTGAAGCGGGCATCACCAAGAAACAGGCTGCCGCCGCCGTCGCCTCCGTGCTCGGCTCCGTCCAGAAAACCCTGAAGAAGGGCGGCAAAGTCGCCATCGTCGGCTTCGGCACCTTCGGCACCGCGAAGCGCAAAGCTCGCAAGGGCATCAACCCCAAGACCAAACAGCAGATCAAGATCGCGGCCAAGACCGTGGTCAAGTTCAAAGCCAGCTCCGCTCTGCTCGGCAAGTAATTTGTCTCTTGGTTCATTAAGCGCTGCGGACATTTTGTCCGCAGCCTTTTTTTAATATGCCTTTACAGCCAGTCTTTTAATACCGGAGAAATCAATATGCAAATTCGTCATCTTTTAGGAACTTTGTTCGCGTTGATAATTTTATGCGGCTGCGCCACGCAATCCCTTTCCAAAGACGATCTCGCTTCCACCAAAAAATATTTCACCGGCACTTTGATCGACAAGCAGATCATGGAGATGGACAGAGTCGAGAAGGGCTTCCTCAGCGACAAGACCGTAAAGGCTACTTATCTCAGGCTGACCGTCATGAACGACCAGGGCAGAAGCCGCTACTTTTACAGCCTGACGGAGAACGAGAGCGACGCCCGCACTCTCCGCACTTATTATTACAGCCTGCTGAAGGGCGACAAGGTCCAGCTGGACCTGGGATTCATCGACGCCAACCAGCCGGAGGAAGAGTTTGAAAGCGTGATCAAGCTTTAAGTCTCTTTTCTTTTGAAAAGCTTGGATCCATTAGCGGCTCCCTCTGCGGGGAGCCGTTTTTTGTTTCCGCCGCCCGGGCGGAAAAATAAAAAAAGCGGAAGGCCGAAGCCTTCCGCCAAAACATACCAAAACACACACACCCAAAAGATCTTTTATTTCCCCGGCTCGTCCAGCCTTCCGGCGACCTTGCCGTTCTCCAGTTTCAGGATGCGCTGGTTGCGGCTGCCCCGGAACTTCAGTTCCAGACTTTTTTCCGCCAGGAGGAAAGGCCCGTCCACCAGAACGTCGACGGTCTTCAGAAGCCTTTCCCAGTCTTTCCTTCCCTCTGCTATTCCTTTTTCAAGCTCTTCGTAAGTGTAGCCCGTGAAAGCCCAGACGTTCTTCCCCGCGGCTTTGACAGCCTCCGCTATAACCGCTGCGGGTTCGGGCTGGAAGAAGGGCTCGCCGCCGGAGAGCGTCACGCCGTCCAGATAAGGATCGGAGAGGATCTTTTCTATCGTCTCTTCCGTCGTCGATTCCGTTCCGCCCATAGGGTCGTGGGTCTGCGGATTCTGACAGCCGGGGCAGGCTCTCAGGCAGCCTTGGAAAAAGACCACCGCCCGAAAGCCCGTCCCGTCCGTTATGGATTCGGAGAGAAAACCGGCCAAACGAAATTTCATCTTTTTATCAGACGTTGTGTTTGACGCGTTCTTCCACTTCCGCGCGCTTGGCGTTGTTGAAGCGCTCAAGGGTGCCCACCAGGTATCCGGTGATGCGGCGGATGCGCTGGAAGTTTCCGAGCCCGTCCTCTTCTTTTCTGCCGCAGTGCGGGCAGGTGTCGCCGATGATTCCGTTGAAGCCGCAGACCGGGTCTCTGTCCACCGCGTGGTTGACGGAGCCGTAGCCCACGCCGTAGTCGTGCATCATGCGGATGATCTTCTCGAAGGCTTCCAGGTTCTGGCTGGGATCGCCGTCCAATTCCACGTAGGTGATGTGGCCGGCGTTGGTGAGATTGTGGTAGGGGGCTTCGAGCCTGATCTTGTCGCGGGCGCTGATGGGGAAATACACCGGGATGTGGAAGCTGTTGGTGTAGAATTCGTGGTCCGTGATGCCGGGCATCACGCCGAAGCGCTTGCGGTCCATCTTGACGAAGCGGCCGCTCAAACCTTCAGCCGGCGTGGCCAGAAGGGAGAAGTTCAGGCCGTAGTCTTTGCTGGCCTGGTCCATCCTGTCGCGCATATGTCCGATGATCTCGAGACCCAAATTCTGGGCTTTCACGGATTCGCCGTGATGCTCGCCTATTAGGCTCTTCAAGGTCTCAGCCAAGCCGATGAAGCCGCAGGAGAGCGTGCCGTGCTTCAAGACTTCGCCCACCTCGTCGTCGGGGCCCAGTTTCTCGCTGTCGAGCCAGACGCCGGCGCCCATCAGGAACGGGAAGTTCCTGACTTTCTTGTGGCACTGGATGGCGAAGCGGGACAAGAGCTGGTCGATGACCAGATCGATCTTCCTGTCGAGGGACTGGAAGAAGACGTCGATGTTGCCGTGGGCCAGTATCGCCAGCCTGGGCAGGTTGATGGTGGTGAAGCTGAGGTTGCCGCGGCTGTTGGAAATGGCCTTGGAAGGATCGTAGACGTTGCTGATGACCCTGGTGCGGCAGCCCATGTAGGCGATCTCGGTCTCGGGATGTCCTTCCTTATAGAAGGCCTTGTTGAAGGGCGCGTCCTGGAAGGAGAAGTTGGGGAAGAGGCGCTTGGCGCTGACTCTGCAGGCCAGCTTGAAGAGGTCGTAGTTCGGTTCGCCTTCGTTGTAGTTGATGCCTTCCTTCACGCGGAAGATCTGGATGGGGAAGATGGGCGTCTCGCCGTGTCCCAGACCGGCTTCCGTGGCCAGGAGCATGTTCCTCACGACCATGCGGCCCTCGGCGGAAGTGTCCATGCCGTAGTTGACGGAGGAGAAAGGCGTCTGCGCGCCGGCTCTGGAGTGCATGGTGTTGAGGTTGTGGATGAGCGCCTCCACCGCCTGGTAGGTCTCCTTGTCGGTTTCCTTATAGGCTTTCTTGGCGGCGAATTCCTGGGCCTTCTTGATCTCTTCCGCGGGAAGGCCGATCTTCTGCAGTTCTTCCGCTTCTTTCAGAGCGTATTCCTCGCCCTTTTCGATGGTGGCGGTGAGGCCCTGCTCTTTCAGATCTTCCTCGACCTTGGTGGCGGCTTCCAGTTTCTCGGTGTCAAGCAGCTCTATATAGGTGAGGATGTTCTTGCGGTACTGCTTGGCATAGGTCTTCTTGACGCCGGGAGCCAGGCCGTAGTCGAAGTTCACGATGGACTGTCCGCCGTGCTGGTCGTTCTGGTTCGCCTGGATGGCGATGCAGGCCAGGGCGGAATAGCTGGCGATGGAATTCGGTTCCCTCAAGACGCCGTGCCCGGTGGTGAAGCCGCCTTTGAAGAGCTTCAGAAGGTCGATCTGGCAGCAGGTGGTGGTCAGGGTGTAGAAATCCATGTCGTGGATGTGAATGTCGCCCTCGCGGTGCGCCTTGGCGTGCTCCGGCTTCAGGATGAACATTTCATAGAACTGCTTGGCGCCTTCGCTGCCGTATTTCAGCATGGAGCCCATGGCGGTGTTGCCGTCGATGTTGGCGTTCTCTCTTTTAATATCGGAATCGATGGCATCCTTGAAAGTGATGTCTTCGTATATCTTCATAAGCCTCGTGTTCATCTGGCGCACGCGGCTTCTGTTGGCTCTGTAAAGAATGTAGGCTTTGGCGGTCCTGACGTGTCCGGCGTCTATGAGCACTTGCTCCACCACGTCCTGTATGCCTTCCACATCGGGAACGTCCTGAAAAGTTTCCTCAACGCGGCGGGAAACTTCGCCAGCTAATTCGGCGGCGGCTTTTTCGTCCTGGGGGAAGCCGGTGGCGGCAAAGGCTTTTTTTATCGCCTCGGCGATCTTACTTTCATCGAAGGGGACTCGGCGTCCGTCGCGTTTGATGATTTCCGTGATCATAAGTTTTGGTCCTTCCTTTGGGGGTCTTGGTGTTGGGTTTAATATTTTTAGGAATGATTCCTATTACTTGTCTTTTTAAGGCTTCGCGAAGCTTTCGCTTTTTTCGCTCACCGCCACAAGATATTGTGTTTTGCCTTTCGCAAAACCCACAATATTGATTGTGGGCCTCCATTGTATTACATTCATTCCTGAAAGTCAATAGCCCCCCTAGAAGCCCCTTTCTTAGCCCGTTTAGGCCCCCGGGGGAGGGCTTTTGAGAGGAGTTATCCACAACCTCATCCCGGCTTTTCAGACGCTTCCTTGCGCCCTTTCCCTCCCGCCGCCCATGACCGCTTTATAGAAAAATCCCGGCGCCTTTTGATAAAATCGAAAAAAGATAAGGAGCTTATATATGCTGGAGCAAAAAGAAAGCAAGAAAATAGCCGCCCTTCTTCAGGAGACGGCCGAAAAATGGCCCGACACTCCCTACATGTATTTCGGGGAGGACACCGTGACTTACAAGGAGACCTTCGATCTGGTCTGCGAACTCGCCGGAAAACTAAATAGTTTCGGCGATCTTAAAGGCCGCTTCGTGCTCCTGGCCCTGCCCAACTCGCCTTCCTTCGTCATCGCCTACCACGCCATTCTGCGCCTGGGCGCCAAGGTCCTGCCTGTCAACCACCGCCTGGCCAGGGAAGAGCTGGAATACATCATAAAGGACGCCTGCGTTCCCCTTTCCATCCACGTGGCGGGAAAAGGCGAAGCCATCAACGGAACGGACGCCGGGACCATAACCTTCGGCAAGTATTCCGTGGGCGTTAAAAAGACCGATCCCGCGCTTCTCAAAGCTCTCCCCTTCTTCCCTTCCGACCTTTCGGAAGTCGCCGTCTGCATCTACACCTCCGGGACCACCGGGCATCCCAAGGGCGCGCTTTTGACCGACAAACAGCTTTTGGCGAACGCCAGGATGTGCCACAAGGGCCTGGACTGCCATGAGACCGGGGAAGTGATGGTCACCGTCCTTCCTCTTTTCCACGCCTACGCCGGCACCGCCTGCCTTCTCATGACTTTGTCCTGCCACTCCACCATGCTCATCATAGAAAACTTCCAGCCCCTGAAAGTCCTGGAGGAAATGAAGAAGAGAGAGGCCACTGTTTTCCTGGGCGTTCCCGCCATGTACGCCGTCCTGGCCAACGTGGAAGCTCCCCCCAAGATCCCCTCCTGGCGCATCTGCGTCTCCGGCGGCGCGCCCCTGCCCGCGGTGGTGGGCGAAAACTTCCTTTCTAAGTACGGCCTTACCATCGCCGAAGGCGACGGCCCCACGGAATGCGGCCCCGCCACCGCCTTCAACCCCGTGCACGGCCCGGTGAAAGTCGGCACCATCGGATTCCCCTTGGAAGGCGTCGAGATGAAAATAATGAGCGACGACAAAAAGGAGCTCCCAACTGGCAGCGTCGGCGAGATCGCCGTGAAGAGCCCCTCCAACTTCCTGGCCTATCTCAACCAGCCGGAAGAGACCGCAAAGACTCTCGTGGACGGCTGGGTCTACACCGGAGACCTTGGCTTCGTCGACGAGGACGGCTATTTTTCCATAAAAGACCGCAAGAAAGACATGCTCCTTGTGGGCGGACTCAACGTCTATCCCAGGGAGATAGAGGAATACCTCATGCGCCATCCCGCCATAAAAGAAGTCGCGGTCATCGGCAGAAACGACGAGCTGAGGGGCGAAACGCCCGTGGCCTTCGTGGCCCTGAAGGAAGGGCAGACCTTGACGGAGCTTGAGATGCGGCAGTTTTTAAGGGACAAGCTGGCGCCCTACAAGATCCCCAGGGAACTTAGGATCGTGGAGGCCCTGCCCAGGAACGCCACGGGCAAGATCTACAAGACCGCCCTCAGGGCTCTTTTCGAGAACGGCGAGGCTTAAGAGGCGCCCGTTTGCTTTAAAAAAGGCATTTAGATACAATTTACCCTACGTAATAAAAGATCACCGCGCGCCAATAGCTCAGCTGGATAGAGCAACGGATTTCTAATCCGTAGGTCGCAGGTTCGAATCCTGCTTGGCGCGCCACTCACAAAAAGGGGGAGCGAAAAAAAGCGCTCCCCTTTTTTACAGATAGGGAAAGATCGCAAACGCCATTTGCTTTCGGTCTTGAATTATCACCTGGCAATAAGTTATAATATTTATACTATGACAGATGAACAAAGAATTGTAGTTACCGGCCTCGGCGCCGTCGCCCCCACGGGCTACGGGGTCGCCGAGAACTGGGATAGCGTCATAAACGGCAGATCTGGTATCGGCCCTATCACGCTTTTTGATTCCACCGACAACAAAGTCCACATCGCCGGCGAGTGCCATTACGATCCTTCGCCCGGCGGATTCAGCGAAAGAGACGCCGCCCGCTACGACCGCTCGGTCCTCCACGCCGTCAACGCCGGCATGGAAGCCGTCCGCGACAGCGGAATAGATTTCGCCACCCGCGGCGACAATCACGACGTCTGCATAATCATGGGCTCCGGCATCGGCGGCATCGACAACATCCAGAAGACCTGCGGCGTCATGTTCGAGAAAGGTCCGGGCCGCGTCACGCCTTTTCTGGTCCCCTCCGGGACGGCGGACGTTGGCGCCCATACCATAGCCATGCGCTACGGCATCCACGGCTTCACCTGCGGCGTGGCCACCGCCTGCGCCTCCGGCAACGACGCCATCTCCACCGCTTTTTTGAGACTAAGAGCCGGCTTTGAACAGATCGCCATCTGCGGCGGTTCGGAAGCCCCGGTCTGCAAGCTCTCCATCGCCACCTTCGCAAACATGCGCGCCCTTTCCGCCTGGGACGGCGACGGCGACCCCACAAGAGTGAGCCGACCCTTCGACCGCAACAGATCCGGCTTCGTTATTTCCGAAGGCGCCGGCGTCATCGTGCTTGAGACTCTCGCCCACGCCAAGAAGCGAGGCGCCAGAATCTACTGCGAATTAGGCGGCGTCGGACAATCCACGGACGCCTATCACGTGACCGCCCCAGAGCCTACCGGATCCTTCGTTTCCCTGGCCATGCGCCAGGCCATCGAAAGAGCCGAAATAGATCCCAACACCGTCGATTACATCAACGCCCACGGCACCTCCACCCACCACAACGACGTCATGGAAACGAACGCCATCAAGACAGTCTTCGGCGATCACGCCCGAGAGCTCTGCGTCTCTTCCACCAAATCCATGACGGGACACTGCGTGGCGGGCTGCGGCGGCATTGAGGCCGTCTTCTGCGTCAAAGCCATCGAGACCGGCATCGTTCCCCCCACCATCAACTATGAGGAGCCCGATCCGGAATGCGACCTGGACTATGTCCCCAACAAAGCCCGGGAATTAAAGATCCGCGCGGCCATGTCCGACACCTTCGGCTTCGGCGGCCACAACGCCGTCCTTCTCTTCAAGCGCTTTGAATAACGACCCAATTGAAGTATCCGCGGCGGTCATCGAAGATAAAGGCAGGATACTTCTGGCGCTGCGCCTCGATAAACCGGGAAAGCCCGGCGGCTGGGAATTTCCCGGCGGTAAAAGAAAGCCCGGCGAGACCTTCGCCCAATGCGCCCAACGCGAGATCAAAGAAGAGCTCGCCGCCGACATCATCCCCACCGGCATCGTCTATGACAAGACCACCAACATAAGATTGGTGGGCGTCAGCGCCAAACTCCAAGGCTCCGAGCCCGTTCCCCTGGAGCACGCCAAATTAGCCTGGGTAAAAAGAGAAGACCTCGCAAAATACGCTCTTCTTCCCAACGACATTCCCCTTGCCAAAGCCCTGGCGGAACAGATCTCCCTTCCCAGGACCGCCCCTCCCCAAAAACTGGCGCTCTACATCCACGTCCCCTTCTGCTTAAGAAAATGCCGCTACTGCGCCTTCTATAGTCATCCTCCGCAAAACAACGAAATTCAGGAATACGCCGAAGCGCTCATCCATCAAATCAGAACGCTTCTTCCCCTCATGCCCTACCGGGAATTATCCAGCGTTTATTTCGGCGGAGGAACGCCCTCTCTTCTCCCCGGCGATGCCCTTCTGAGAATCTCTGAGGCCGTAAAAGCGGCCGTTCGCTGGCCCGATAATATCGAATGCACCCTGGAGGCGAACCCCGCCGCATTTCGCCCTGAGGACCTAAAATTCTGGCAACAAGCCGGCGTAAACAGAATAAGCCTGGGCGTCCAGTCCCTCCAGGATAACGAGCTCCATTACCTGGGCCGCCTGCACACCGCCCAGCAAGCGAAAGAAGCCTACCAAACGCTCAGGAAAAACGGCTTCGAAAACATTTCCTTAGATCTCATGTACGGCCTGCCGCATCAAACCATCTCCTCCTGGCAAAAAAGCGTAATAGAACTCCTCTCCTGGCATCCCGAGCACATTTCCTTCTACGCCCTCTCAGTGGAAAAAGGCACGCCTCTCCAAAAGGAGAATCCGACGCTCCCTAGCGACGCCGTGACCATGAAAGAATACTGGCTGGCCAGAAAACTCATAAAAGAACAGGGCTACGAGATGTACGAGATCTCCAACGCCGCAAAACCCAATTACTATTCACGCCACAACTCCACTTACTGGGACACCGAGAAACACTACCTCGGCTTAGGCCCCGGCGCCCACAGCTACTGCCGCTTCCCCTATCGAAACATTGCAAGGCGCGCCCGCATGGACCAAGCCTGGAAATTGATCACCGCCAAACCCCTCAACAAGATCCAAAAACTCGGGGAACGCATCTACCTCGGCCTCAGAAAAAGCGAGGGCGTCAAATTGACGCCCCAAGATGAAGAATTATTCCAAAAACAAATAGAAGACCTCTCCGACCGCAAACTCGTGACCTGCAAAGGCAGCACCCTGAAACTCACCCGCCGCGGCGTTGAACTCGCCAACATCGTCATGGCGGAGTTTGTGTGATTAAAGTTTTATCAAGTAAATATAAAGATTGTTTAACACAATGCAAATATTGCCTTTTGAAAATATAATAGCCCCAATAAAATTTTATAGTCTAGTCCACATCATAAACCTCGTAACTCCTGGGCTCTTTCCTGATCCTGAAAATGTGTTTTCTCTCAAATTCCCTACCGTTTTCTATATATTTGATCACGGTGGTAAACACTCCCTCTTCCTGGGGTTCCCCGCAAATTGAAATTAGCGGAGGAAGCTTGTAGTAGTCATATCTCTTATCAGGTTCATGCATTGCTATCTTTAAGCCCTTTGGCAGTTCATTTAGCAGCTCATATTGGAATTCTTTGGTGAATTCTTTTGGCTTATACCAGAACACATCGTTGGCTAGACAATAATAAGTCTCAATTCCTATATAACAGTTATGATAAATTATTCTGCTCTGATCGTACCAGTCGTTCTCGATGCTGTCTTGTTTCCTTATCTTTTTCTGCGCCGGAGGCTCCCCGATATCCTGGATTCTAAATATATGTTTTTGCTCAATAGATGAATCGTTGCTACTTATAACTAAAACATTAGTGAAAATTCCGCCCTCTTTGGGCGTGCCGATGATCGCAAAATCTCCGTCTGCTTTTCTCTCCTCGCTTAATCCCAAAGGCAATAAAGACTGGAATTTTGTTTCCGCCTTCGCATCAAATTCAAGCCCGTCCTTTTTATAGAATTCATCGTAATATTCTTTCGCTTTGAAATTAAAGGGAACATTTACCGTAAGATCATGAACGATTGCACCCTTATTCAAATGATACAGCGAGCGAGACACTATCTTATTCTGATCGTTGTGCACAACAAAAATGTATTTCTGCGTCTCTACATTACAAAAACTGTTTCGATTAATACCTATCCAATAATTGGTAAAACGGCCGACTTCTTCAGGAACACCGGTAAAATAGCCGCCATACTTTTTAGGCTCCAATTTTATTCCTTTTGGCAAAGGGAAAGCAAAATAAGCGTTGCTTAGTGAGGCCAAGCTCATATTATTTCCCTCCAAGGCAATGCCTTTTGTATATTCTTCGATACAAAAGAAAAATTTATATTTTTTTGAATATTGTAGCATGTTTTTGGCAATTGAACGCCCTTTGGGCGGCCGTTCTTTTGGTTTAGATATCTTTTCTCCAACGGAAAGCCAGCCCCAGTCGGAAACAACAGTTTTGTCATCAAAGCTCTGTTTAGTAATTCTCCATATGTAATTACCCGGACTAACATTACGATTTTTGATAAAGAAAAATTCATCATCTTTATTAATTTTGTTGTATTTTTTTAAAGCTGCCAATTCAGCGCTAATATCATTCAGGTAAGGAGCAACTAAATTTAAATTAATTGAGTCATTTGAATTTATTTTATAAAGAGTCCCATTCAAATCAATTCTTTCTCCTTTACCATTAGGTTCAGCAATATATCTTGACTTGTTTTTAATATTGCTTTTAAAAATAAATTTGACATCTTTCAAAGTTGTAAAACGACTACCGTTTGAGGGAGAAATTATAATAGGTGATTGCGGAGCTTTATAATTTTCGTTCTTAATAAAAGGCATAATTTCTCCAACTTTCAAATTTCCAAACATATGATTATGAGGATAATAATAGCCAATATATAAAGCAACATCAAATCTGCTTTTCTCAACAAAATTAGGCAGTTCAAGGAAATTAAATATCAAGTAAAATTTAGCTGTTTGTTTGGGTTTCAGCATAAAAAAATACATGTTTCCCTTGCGATCTAAATCCGTGTTTAAAAATAAAATTTGGGGGCCGCGATTTGAAGCGACAAGAGTATATAAAACATTTGTTTCAGTAAGATTTGAAATGAAAAAAGCATTTGATGTTATAAAATTAGGGGTATATTTAACCTCCATAAGCTTCGGTGCCATTGAAACACAATTAGTAATAATTATTGCGTTGACGCCATTTTTCAATATCTGGTATTCGCTTTGCCTTGAATCATTCAGCGCCTGAAAATAGTTCGGAATTTTTGCGTTTTCAAGCAACATTTTATTAGTAGCTAAACCTGGCATCAAGCCATATTGTTTAAAAATGAAACCGTTTTCGTCTTTTCCGCTTTGATAATAATCACCCGGCTGCAATATCTGTTCCTGGATCTCATACCCTTTTTTCACATCATCATAATTGGGAACATCTATGACCACCGGCAGCTTGTAATCGTTTTGAAAGTCATTTTTAGTTATCTTTGCACCGTAAGCTGACAAGACCGCTAAAAAACAAATAAATAATAAAACAATACATTTCATATTATTAATTCTCCTTGTTAGTGTAAGCTCCCACGCCGCTTTTTATTTGAGACTGATTAGGATCTTTTATATTCATATAAAATCTCTTTATGTCTCTTTTCCCAATTTCGTTTAAAACCTCGACATCAAAAAGGAAAACTCCGTTTTCTCTTGGAATGCCAAACAAAACTCCTTCTTGAGACAATATCAAACCCGAAGGAAGAATACCTGGAGCGTTCCAATAAACCCTATTTTGCTCGTCATTAACTTTCAAAATGTTGTAATACTGCTGACCATAATACGAATTTGAACAAACAGGATCGGAAATTATTATCAATGGAATATCCCCACGATCATAAGGATTGGAATCTCTGGCAATTTCCACTGTATCGTTGTAACCATCCGAATCAGAATCAACACTATTAGAAATATAAAAGCATCTTTTTTCCGAGCAAATAATGCAATCGATGTTATCCTCTACGCTTATCATCCACCAATATTTTCCGCACGGGAAAACATCCTCAGACATATTAATGCTATACCCAGACAAACCAGTCACGTTTGTTTTTGACAAAATGGTGTCGTTGTCATTTAAAATTATTAAAAACAAACTTGCATTTTCAATATCACAATTAATAAGTTCCCAAGTAAAATTCATGATAGAATTAGGTGTCAGCAAATCATACATATAAGGAAATATTAATCTTATCAAATTTACCCAAAAATTATTTTTAGGTTTTACATGAAAATAGATTTCACTATATGGCAAATTATTAGTATGTCTTGAATATACTTGAGATGAAAAATTAGTGCCATTCTTTAAGGATATTTTAATAAATGTAGTAAGTTCTGGAACAATGTTAATATAATGAACATCGCTAACGTTAAAATTATTTACCAATCTTAATGCAACGCTTTTGCTTGTTAAAACAGAGTCAATAAATAAACCGGAGGCAAGATATTTAATATTTCCTTGTTTTTCTGAATTATTATAAGAAAAATTATTCCAAGATATTGGATCTTTATCATCCAAATTATATTGCAATTTATAATCATCAATATTATTGTCCAAGATCTCCTGGATTTCAATAGCGGCGTTATATTCTATTTCATATAAACCGTAAATTAAATTACAGGTTATTATCACAAAAAATAACAATTTGTTTATCATAATTATCAATTAATATGACTTTTTAATTTATTGTATATATCTAAATAATCACCCGAAAGTGGAAACACTAGTTCTTTCATTTCGGTATGATTATAGTTAACTTTTATGCGTTCGTTTGACCTATGCATTGTCCCGGATAAATTGGCTGATGATATAGAAACAACACCATCACAATCTTTTCCGCCATTTTTATGCCAACTAATTCCATAATCTTTTCCTCGTAAAATATTATCTGTTCCTATAAAAAAAGTTGAATAGGAATTTAAAAAACTTGTAGGTATTTTGCTCATAAAAACCCACACATCCTTGGTCCCTCTTCTTAAACGGTCAATGTTATCGCTAGAAGTGTTTGAAAAAAATCCAGCGAACGGATAAGAAGCAGCATCGGAGCCGCAAAAAGGCGTACCAAAAAACACATAATTCCTAATTAGACTTACAATGCTTTCTCTTTCTTCTATTTGACAAACAATTAATATTCCTCCCATTGAATGAGAAAAAACAATTGGTTTTAATTTGTAGTTAATGAAAATATCATAAATATAACCATACAATATATTTTTATCCAAATTGTTTTCACCTATATATTGGTCATATTTTGTGTTTTTGGGATTCCAAGGAAAGTCAAAAAAAACTATTGGACGAAGATCATCTGCATGTGGTAAAACTCTTTTTATTTCTAAAAATGCTGTTTCGGGATCTCCAGGAAATGTCGGATGCGAATTTATTCCGTGAATCAACACAACAGGTTGTACATTTCTAATTGTAAAAATATAATTTTGATCAGCCTCATAATAATCGTTGCTGTTTGAGCAGTAGAGTTTTATATAATATTTTTCGCCAATTATCCAATCATCTTTATAGCATCTTTTAGTAAAACCTTGCGAACAGTTATGAACATTTGTTGTACATTCAAAACTTATATTTGAAAAATCAGACATGTTTAAGTCTATTGACATTGTCACACGTGAATTTACAGGCATTTCTATGCAATAAACACTATTGGTTGGTAAAAATGTATAGATGTCAACATCGTTATCCATTTGAATACCTTCATACGAGCGTAAAATACGGTTGGTAATTGTTTGATCAGCTTCAACCGGCGTGCCGTTAGTTACATCCCATTGGCAATAAATATAACCGTTCATTTGGGGCTCATATTGAAATGTATGTGGATCCTGATGAGCTTCCGGTGTTGGCCAAGTCCCGCTGTAACTAACCAAAAATTTATTTTCAAGATTTTCATTATCATTGTCTGCAATAAAATAAAACATATTTTCATCTTTATTTATAGTTATCCAATCGTCATTATCAAGATTTACAGAACTATGAATGGTTACGTCATCTATCATATGATTTAAATCAAACCT
This sequence comes from bacterium, assembly GCA_017649705.1. Taxonomy (GTDB): domain Bacteria; phylum Auribacterota; class UBA3054; order UBA3054; family UBA3054; genus UBA3054. The sequence continues at coordinate 14,942 of JAGCGH010000032.1, read as the reverse complement.
TAAACAACGAAGAAGAGGTGAAATTACCTCAGCCTCAACATAAGCTGATGCAAATATAAACAACAATACTATTACAATATTTATAATATTTTTTCTCATGAGGATTGTTCTTTATTTTTTCAGTATGGAATAGTAAAAATACAGATTAGTATTACATGTGTCTGAAATATTGATTGTGGCTTGTCCTGAAATATCTATATCAACCCAATATCTAAGTAAAGTATCTTGGGCTGGCGTAATGTTTATAACGGCATTTGGAGATAAAGTCTCGCAAATAATTGCATAAGTGTCCCCAGCAGGGATCACTAATTTTCCGCATTGTCCCGGATAATTTATTTGAAGAAAACTTAATGCTTTGATGCTTTTGTTTTCTCCGTTTGCAATTAAATTTAAATCGCCATCAAGTGTCGCAATATTTCCTTCTTGATTGTCAATAATCAAATCGGTCCGATTTGTTTCCGTACCAATATGCCAATCGCCAGAATTTCTAAATATGAAATCTGTTACTTCTAATTTGCCTGTTACTGAGCCGCCTGAAGATAAAACCAAATTGCTCTTAAGGAATTCCGTAAAATGGGACAATTGGATTGAATTTGCAGCTAGTTTTTCAGCCGTTATCGCATGAGCTGATATGTGGGAAGAAGCGATGGCGTTAGATTGTATCTTGTTCCCGTTTATTGCGCCATTGTTTATTTTGGCGGCGGTTATAGCATTGTCTTTTATTATTGCAGTGGAAACAGAGTTGGTGGACAGTTTGCTTTCGGTTATGGAACTATCCGCTATTTTGCTTGTCGTTACAGCTTCGTTGTCTATCTTGGCTGTTGTGACGGCTCCAAGTGCTATTTTGTTTTCAGTTACCGCGCCGGTATCTATTTTGCTTTCAGTTATCGCGCCATTGGATATTTTAATGGTCGTAACTGCGTTGGTTCCTATTTTGGCCGCTGTTACAGCGTTGTTGGCTAGTTTATCGGAAGTGATGGAGCCGTTCGCTATGGATGTCGTTCCGAAGACGTGATTGCTTATGGACTGATATATGCTTTGGCTGGCTTCCATTATCCTGGCGTTTACTTCAGGAACAGTTGCTGCTTCCTGATCATTTATTTTTAAACTGGCGTCGTTCTTTATCTCGATACCGTCTTTGCTGACGATGAGATTGGTTATACTCGTAAAACTTATGTCGAAGCAAAGGTCCCAATTAGGCTGTGCGGTCAGATCAAACTCGGAGAGAGCGTCTAAGCTGTACCTGCTGCCTGTGCCGAGCCAGAGGCAGTTGGTCGCTCCGGTGTAAGCATCATTGCATTTGTTCAGGCAGATCTGGGAGTAGGAGTTCCTTCCTCTTACGCCGAATATATAAATGGAATTTGTGGAAACAGGATAATCGTTGAAATTATACGAATAAATGTTATTGCCTTCATTTATTGCGGAACTAGCGTAAACAAATGTGTTTGTAGTAATGGTTGGGCTGTAAGGAGAAAGGAATACGCAGTTATAGGGAGGAGCGGATAATTCCGCCTTGATCTTGATCTTTCTGATGTTTGAGTTGTTTTTGACCTGGAAAGTCTGGCCTATAAGCACTGTGCTACTTATTGAGGAAGGAGTGGCGACCATGCTCGCGTTTGTTCCAAGAAGAGCGCCGTCTATGGTGAAATACCATGTTTCTTCTTCTGATTTAAGATGACCAAGATATTTATGGACGTAATTCTGAAGAGAGGTTAGTTCCGCTTCAAGAGCTTCAAGAGCGGCTTGCAAAGCTTGTATATCGTCTGTCCTGTCGCCTTGGTTTTCTACGCTGGATATGACTAGTTCGGAACTGATTTTGGAATAGTCTTCAATGATCTTATTGAGGTCTTTTTCCCTTACGAGGCGTTCCTCGTGGTTTAAGGATGAAAGCCCCAGCTGGAGGTCCACTATGCTGTCGGCACAGGCTTCGGCGCTGCTTTTGAGTTTTTCTATTGTGACTTTGATAGTTTCAAAGTCGTTGGTGGTCATGAAAGCAAAAGAGGTGAGGCCCTGGAGGGTGTCGGCGTTGATAGACCCTGGTATTTCTTCACTTGCAAAGATGCAGAAAGTCATCAAAGAAATGAGAAATAACATTTTGAGAATGTTGCGCATATCGTGCCTCCGATTTTTAAACATATTTTCTCATAAATAGCAAAGGCTGTCAAATTGTGAAGGCAAATTGATGTTTTTCTCCGATGCTCGCGGCGTTGAACTCGCCAACATCGTCATGGCGGAGTTTGTGTAAGGAAAGGTGGCTTTGCGTTTAGTCTTTTTCCCGGAGCTCGGCTTCCAGATCCGCGATCTCCTGAGCCAGCTTGGATCTTTTGCGCTTCTCTTTTCTTATGAGCGAGATCTGAAGGTAGTCCCCTTCCTTCGCGTTGGGGGCGACGGCAAGAGGCAGGTTTACGGTCTTCATGTTCGGCAGTTCCGCCACGATGACGTTTTCTTCGATTCTGTCTATGATCAAACGCATAGGATCTCCCTCCCTGTTTATTTTGGTTCCAAGCCTTCGTAATAGTAGGAACGTTCCAAGCCTTTCATAATTAATTCCCGGCTGGCCGTTTCGGTGGTCAAAGCTTTGTTTAAAAGTGTTTTGATCTCAAGGTCGTTGACGGGGCTTCTTTCCATGGCGGAAAGGTACTGGTCTTTTTCAATGAGGCTCCAGTTGACGACTTTTCCCAGCCGCTTTTTCAGGATCATGTCGAGCCAGATGCGCGCGGCCCGGCCGTTGCCTTCCATAAAGGGATGCGCGATGTTCATTTCAACATATTTTTTTACGATATCATCGAAAGTGTCTTCGGGCATTTTTTCAATGACCGGAAGGATCCGGGAAAGATAAAGAGCGTTGGCAAAACGCAAATTGCCTTTGGAAATGTTGAGTTTCCTTATCTGGCCGGCAAAGTCGTAAAGGCCTTTGAAAAGCGCGGAATGAATGGCGCAAAGCCCGGCGACGGTCCCGGTCTCAAAACCGTAAACTTCGCCTGTTTCGAATATTTTTTTAGCCTTTTCAAGGCTGGCTGCGTCTATTTCTCTTTGCGTCATAAAGGCCTTTTATTCGGCTTATATTATACCATTTTAGCCTGGTTTTTTCAGGCTTTGGCGCGGAGTTCGGAGATGATGATCTTAAGCAGGAAGACCAGTCCTGTGAGAAGCACGATGGTCGCGCCGGAGGGCCAGTCGAAGCGGAAAGATATGAGAAGACCGGCGGCTATGAGGGCGGCGCTGATAAGAGAGGAGCCCAGCATGACGATGTGGAGGCGGTTGGTGTGCCTGAGCATCATGGTGGGCGGCAGCGCCATCAGGGCGATGACCATGATGAGACCCACCACGCGCATGACGCAGATGACGGTGAGGGCAATGAGGGAAAGCAGAAGCAGATAGAAGAAATCCGTGGGAAGTCCTCTAAGGGTGGCGTATTCCTCATCGAAGCACACGATGCGGAGGGGCTTGTAGAAAAGGGCGGTGATGAGGATGATGACGGCGTCCAGGATAACGACGTTCAGGATGTCGTAGGGAGAGATCAGCAGTATGTTGCCGAAAAGGTAGCTCATCAGATCGCTCTGATAGCCCGGGGAGAGCGCGGCCAAAAGAACGCCCAGGGCCATGCCGATGGACCAGAGAGCCGCGATAATGGGCTCCTCGTAGCGCTTGACTCTTCTGCTGACGATGCCCAAAACAAGGGCGGCCAGCTGTCCACTGATGAAGATGCCCCAGACGGGGGCGATGTTAAAGAAGAGCGCCACGCCGACGCCGCCCAAAACGGCGTGGGCGATGCCGCCGGTGATGAAGGTCAGTCTTCTGACCACCACGAGGCTGCCCACGATGCCGCAGGCTAAAGAGATCAAAAGTCCCGCCAGGAGAGCTTTCAGAAGGAAGGGATCGATCTGCATTATTCCTCCTCCCCGTGGCAGTGGTGGCAGTGGTTCACAAGATGGACGTGTCCGCCGTAAAGGGATTCTATGACTTCCGGAGTAAGCTTCGAGCCGTCGTGCTGGTAGAGTTTCTCGTTGAGGCAGAGAATGGAAGTGACGCTGGAAGTCACGAAGCCGATGTCGTGGGAAACGATGATGATGGTGTGGTCCTTGTTGAGTTCCTGGAAAAGGCCGTAAAGGCTGATTCCCACCGCGGGGTCAACGTTGGCGGTGGGCTCGTCCAGAAGCAGTATCTCCGGGCTGGAGACAAGGGCTCTCGCTATGAGGACGCGCTGCAGCTCTCCGCCGGAGAGCTCCCCTACGGCCCTGGTCTGGTAGCCGTCCAGGTAAACGCTTTTCAAAGCCTCGGCGATCTTTTCCCTGGCTTCCTTTTTGCTCATGGGCAGGAAGCCACGGCGGTTCAGAAGACCGGCTTCAATAAGCGCCGCCACGTTGATGGGGAACTGCCTGTCCACGTTGAAATACTGGGGAACGTAGCCGATGCGGGACCTGGTCTCCTCCGGGTCTTTGCCGAAAAGCGTTATTTTCCCTTTCTGAGGTTTCAGAAGTCCGAGGACCAGTTTCAGAAGGGTGGTCTTGCCGCCGCCGTTGGGGCCCACGATGCCGACGTATTCTCCGGCTCTGATGGAGAAGGAGACGTCGTCGAGGACCAGGTGCGGTCCGTAGCCGAAGGTGACGCCTTCGAATCTCATGATGACGTCGGCCATTATTCCTCCCCCTTTATGTTTTTGGCAAGGGCTCTCAGTTCGCCGTAGTAGTTGGTGGAAAGGGCGTCCCTTTTTATGATCTTAAGATCGGCGGATCTGGCGATGTGGCTGGCGAGCCTTTCGTTCAGGCCGGGCTGGATGATGAGATAATTCAGTTTTTCTTCGCCGGCTTTTCTGAGAGATTCCGCCAGGCTTTTGGGCGTCGGTTCGGAACCTTCTTTCTCCACGGCGATCTCAGTGAGGCCGTAATCGCAGGCGAAGCAGGAATAGGCGGGATGGAAGGTCAGGAAAGTCTTGGGACCGTTTTCGAAAGTTTCTTTCAGTTCCTCATCGAAGGCGGCGAGCTCAGCTTCAAGCTCTTCCTTCCTTTTTTCTATCTCTGCCTTCTTTTCGGGATAGAGCGTCTCTATCTTCTCCGCCATAAGGCCGACCATTTGCAGCATCAGTTTTGGCGAGAGCCAGATGTGCGGGTCGTGGTGATGTCCGTGATGCTCTTCGTGGTCATGGTCGTGATCGTGATCTTCGTCGTGGTCCTCTTCCTTGTAAACGGCGTGGAAGAGATCCAAAACTTCGGGGCCTTTGCCCTTGGCCGTCCTTTTGACGAGCTCCTGCTCGAAGGGCAGCCCTGTCATGATGAAAAGTTTCGAAGCGTAGTAGCCCGATCCTTTCCTGGGGGAAGGCTCATAGGAATGGGGGTTGGCGCCGGAGGGCATGAAGCTTTCGCATTTTACGTCGGGGCCGGCCAGTCTCTGGGCGAAGGGCAGCAGAGGCGGTATGGAAACGTAGATGTCGACATTCTCCTCCGCCCTGGGGGCGCAGGAGGCCAAAAGAAGCGCTGCGAGGGCCAGGAAGCCCGCTTTCGCCGCTTTCGCGAGTAAGTTTATGTCCGACGTTCTAAGCATTGCCGTTTAATGCCGTGGTTACTTTTTCCAGATTCTTCTCCGCTTCCGCTCTCAGTCTTTCCAAGTCCCAGCTCAAAACCTCCTCGAGGCTTTTGGCTTCCTCTATGGAGAGGAAACTGCCGCTGGTCCTTCTGAGTTCGGTGAGGGCCGCGCCGCAGCCAAGCTTTTGCCCGATGTCGTGGGCAAGAGTCCTGACGTAAGTCCCCTTGGAGCAGACGCAGCGGAATCTCGCCGTGTCTCCTTCAAGAGCCAGGAGCTCCAGCCCGTAGATCGTGACCGGGCGCTTTTCCCTTTCGACTTCCTGCCCTCTCCTCGCTATGTCGTAAAGTTTTTTCCCCTTCACCTTGAGGGCGGAGAACATGGGCGGCAGCTGCTCTATCTCCCCTCTGAATTCCGGGAGGATCTTCGAAACCGCCTCGATCCCGAAGTCTTCCGGAAGAGGGCTTTCCTTCACGACCTCGCCGGTTATGTCCTGGGTGTTGGTCTCAAGGCCGAAACGGACCGTCATCTCGTATGTCTTTTGGGAGGCCATCAGCGCGTCGGAGAGCTTCGTGCTCCTGCCGCAAAGGACCGCCAGAAGTCCCGTCGCCATCGGGTCCAGGGTCCCGGAGTGTCCGATCTTTTTTATCCTGAAGGCGCCCCTTAATTTGGCTATGACGTCGTGGGAAGTCCAGTCCTTCGGCTTGTCGACGGGGATTATTCCCTGAACCTCATTCTGCTCCCGGGCCATTATTCCTCTCTGCTGTCCGGTTCGTTTTCTTTCTGTTTGGGCGGGAAAAGCGCGCGCCGGGCAGCCTGCAGCAGGCCGTACACAAGATATCCCACGAAGATGAAAGGCAGAACAAGGCCGGGGCGGTACAGCAAGGCCACCAGAAGGAAAACGATCAAGACAAGATAAACGAAGGGGTGCCTTTGCCAGACGATCTGCTTGGCGGGGGCCGGGAAGCGCACGGTGGCCACCATCAGAAGACCAAGTCCCACCATGGCGAAGGGCGTCAGGAAATTGTGCGCCAGGCTCAGGACGTAGTTGGCGTCGGGATCAAGGTAACCGTGGGAGATCAAAAGAAGGTACGAAATAATGACGCCCGCGGCCTCCGGAGTCGGTATGCCGGAAAAAGTCTTGCCCTCGTCCTCTATCTGGGCGTTGAAGCGGGCCAATCTCAGGGCGGCGCAGCAGGCATAGACCATACAGCAGGGAATGGCCAGTTTCTTAACGGGATCAGGAATGCCCTGCAGGACGAAAACGTACATCAGAACCGCGGGGGCTACGCCGAATGTCACCAGATCCGCCAGGGAGTCCAGCTCCATGCCGAAGCGGCTGGAGGTCTTGGTCAATCTCGCCACGAAACCGTCGAAGACGTCGAAGATCATGCCCAGAAAAACGCACATGGCGGCCTTGGTAAGGCGCTTGGGGCTCAGATCGTTGGCGGCCAGGGCGGAAAGGGAGAGCATGATGGCGTTGACGCCCATGACCAGATTGCAGGCGGTGACAAGGTTAGGCAGGATATGGATCTTGCCCTTGACCTTGTCTTTCATTTTGTTTTTCAGATTGTTTTTCAAAATTACTGCTCCGGATAAAAAGCTCTAAATAAAACTAACTCTGAATCTGTGATTTATTATTTTACCATATCCTTCCCGGCAAAAGCGGGAAGCGCGAAAACTAAAAGCGCCACGATCCCAAGGAGCGCGACGCTCTTGTCGCCCCAGGCGGTGTAGAAAGTTTTGCGCGATGGAAAGACTTCCGCCTCGCAGTCGAAAGTTCCGCCCACCATGACGCTTTTTCCGTCGACTATGAAGCGCCCCTTTTCCCTTCCCAGGCGGTCCACCAGCGCCGTCACTCCTGTATTGGAGGATCTAAGCAGCTCCTTTCTGTTCTCCACCGCCCGGAAGCGGGCCAGGGCGGCGTGCTGGTAAGGGCCGGGCGAATCGAAGAACCAGCCGTCGTTGGTGATGTTGACCAACACTTCCGCGCCTTCCTCCGCGGCCTCCCTTGCCAGGGACGGAAAGACGTCCTCGAAGCAGATGAGCGCGCCGAGCTTCACCGTCTCCCTGTCTTTTTTCAAGTTCAGCACGTGGGAGCGCTCGCCCGGCGAATAGCTGCCGGATATGGGCGTCAGAAGATGCAGGAAAGGCAGAAAGCGCTCCAAGGGGACGTATTCCCCGAAGATCACCAGATGCTTTTTGTAATAGCGCTCCTGAGGCAGCATGGCCGAATTGTCGAGGAGCGCCGCGGCGTTGAAGAAATTTATTTTTCCGCCATTGTCCTTTTCCGCCCAGGTGAGCCCGCACAAAACGGGCGTCTTGACCTCCCGGCGGAAAGCGCGGAGCTTGTCCACCGCGGGGTTGGCGTAGTCGTTGTAGATACCCGGGACTCCGGTCTCGGGCCAGAGGACTATGTCCGCTTTCCCGGCGGCTGCCCTGGTGGCCTCCATATAATCTTTAAGCGTCTGCTCGTCCCTTGTCTCGTCGTGCTTCAGCTCCGGGGGAAGGTTCAGCTGGACCATGGAAGCGCGGAATGTTTTCAGAGGCTTCTCTTTGCCGAGGGAGCGGATCATAAATGAGCCGTACAGGGCGATGGCGAGCCAAAGCAGGGCGGAGGCCGCCAGGGGAACGAACCTGGTTTTCTTTTCCCCGACCGCCAGCTCAGCCACGGCTCCGGAAACGAATACCAGGGCGAAACTCAGAAAATGCGGTCCGAATATATCGGCGGCCTGTATAAGCACCGGCCGGTCGTAAAAGGCGTACCCCAGGGCCAGCCAGGGAAAGCCGGTGAAAAGATAGGAGACGGTCAGTTCGAAGAAAAGATACCCCAAAGCCAGGGCCGGCGCCATGGGATAGCCTTTTCGAAGAAGGAACATGGCGCCGAGGATGAACAGCGCGAAAAGAAAAGCGATGAAGGCGCACAGGGCCAGCATGCCGGCCAATGTAACATATGAGATCCACCAGACGCAGCCCGTGTACCAAAGGAAGCAAAGGAGGAAAGCGGACAAGGCCTCCCCGATCCAGCCTTCCCTAAAGGAGCGCCCCCGCCTTTTCAGAAGCGCGCAAAAGAAAGGCGCGAAAGCCACCGGCGCCAAAAAGAAAAGATCGAACTTCGGGAAAGACAGAACGAGCAGCAGGGCGCTTAAGGCGGCGGATATGGGAAGTACGAAACTCATCTACTCCTCTTCCCTCTTTATGACAGGCTGCCCGGCGCTCCAAACAAGGAGCGCGATCCCCGCGAGCAAAGTCAGGACGCTGTAGATCTGCCCTTTCGTCAGGCCAAAAAAGCCCGCCAAAACTTTGTCCTCCGCCCGGAAGGGCTCGGTCAATATGCGCAGTATTCCGTAGGACACTCCGAAGACGCCGCTCAGAAAACCGTTTCTTCTGGGCTTGCGGGAGAATAAAAACATGATTATAAGCAAGACCACGCCGTCGGTGAAAGCCTGGTAAAGCTGCACCGGATGCCTGGGCAGGTTGTCCACCTGGGGGAAAATGACGGCCCACCTGACCTCCGTCACCTTGCCGTGCAGTTCGCCGTTGATGAAATTGGCCAGCCTTCCCAGCCCCAGACCAACCGTGCTGACGACGGCCGTGTTGTCCAGTAGGTGCATGAAGGGCACTTTGATCTTGCGGGAGCAAAGATAAAGGCCCACCGCCGCGCCCACCATGCCGCCGTGAAAGCTCATGCCGCCCTCCCAGACTTTTATGATGTCAAGGGGATGGGTGAGGAAATAAGGCGCGTTGTACAAGAAGCAGTTGCCGAGCCGGCCGCCTATGAGGATCCCCAGGAAGCCGTAGAAGGCCATCTCCTGGATGGTCTCCTTTTTGGGCAGGGCGAAAAGGCCTTTCTCCTGCCTTTTCCCCAGCCACCAGACCGCGATGAAAAGCCCCAGAACGTACATCACGCCGTACCAGCGGATGGCCAGGGGGCCTATGTGCAGCAGCACGGGATCAAGATCGTGGACCCAATAAGTCGTCATAATTTCATCCTTCTATCTTGTATTCCTCCACCTTGCGGTAGATGGTCTTCAATCCGATGCCCAGCTCCTTGGCGGCCGCGGCCTTGTTGCCGTTGTGGCGCTTCAGCGCCGCCTCGATGGCTTTCTTCTCCATTTCCTTAAGCGACAAGGGAGTCTCCCATTCCGGCGCTCTCAATGTTTCTTCGTCTTTCTTTTGGGGCGCGCCGGATCCCGCAGTTGATCTTACGTCCTCCGGCAGGCAATCGAGGGTTATCTCCCCGGAAGGGGCCGCCATCAGCGTGGCGTATTCCACGGCGTTCTTCAGCTGCCTTACGTTGCCGGGCCAGTCGTATTCCATGAGCGCCGCCAGCGCTTCTCTGGAAAAGCCTTTAAGCTTTTTGGAATAACTGTCCGAAGAACTTTTCAGGAAGTGCTCCGCTAGGATGACTATATCGTTCTTCCTTTCCCTGAGGGGCGGAAGCTCGATGGAAAAAACGCCGATCCTGTAGTAGAGGTCTGAGCGGAACAAGCCTTCCTTTATCCGCTCCCTGATGTCCGCGTTGGTGGCGCAGAGGATCCTGACGTCAGTCCTTATGGGCTTGGAGCCCCCGAGCCTGGTGAATTCCCCGTCCTGAAGGACCCTGAGCAGCTTGGCCTGAAGGGCGGGCTTCATCTCCGCGATCTCGTCCATGAAAAGCGTGCCACCGTCGGCCAGCTCGAATTTTCCCTTGCGCTGCTGCTCGGCGCCGGTAAAGGCGCCCTTCTCATGTCCGAAGAGCTCGCTCTCCAAAAGATTTTCCGGAATGGCCGCGCAGTTGAGTTTGATGAAGGGCTTGTTGGCCCTGGGGCTGAGGGACTGGATGGCGGAAACGACCAGCTCTTTGCCGGTGCCGCTTTCCCCGGTCACCAATACCGCGGCGTCGGAAGCGGCCACCTGGCGGATCTTGGAAAAGACCTCCTTCATAACCGCCGATTCTCCGATGATGTTTCCGAAGGCGGATCTTTCCACCCGCTCTAGGAGATCCTTGTTCTCCCGCTTCAGGGCCCCGTGCTGCAGGGCCTTTTCCACCAAAGCGAAAAGATGCTGCCAGTCTATGGGTTTTTCCACGAAGGAAAAGGCGCCCCTTTCCATGGCCAGGACCGCGTTGGAGACCGTGCCGTAGGCCGTCATCAAGATTATGGGAAGCTCCTGGGCGAGTTTCTCCACCAGCTCCATGCCGTCCAGCCCGGGCATTTTCAGATCCGTCAGAAGCAGGTCTGGGTCTTTCTCCCGGGCCAGCTTCAAAGCCTGCAGACCGTCGGAGGCTTCCAGGACTTCGAAGCCCCGGTCGCCGAATTCCTCGGCCAGCGTTTCCCGGACGATGTCCTCGTCCTCCGCTATCAGGATGAGATGTTTTTCCTTATTCATTTTCTTTCTTCCGTCTCATAGGGAAAGCTAAGGACAAATTGGCAGCCTTCCTTCGTTTCCGCGAGCTCCAGCCGGCCGCCGTGCTCCAGTGCGGCTTTTTTCGCCACCGCGAGACCCAAGCCGGCGCCGCTTTTCTTGGTGGTGTAAAAGGCCTCGAAGATTTTTCCCCTCAGGTCACGGGGGATCCCCGGACCGTTGTCCCGGACGCTTATTACTATCTCGCCGCCTTTCTGGACGGCCGTCAGCTCCACCTTCGCGCCGACGCGGCCCTTCACGGCCTCCAGGGCGTTCCACATAAGGTTGGTGAGAGCGTGGCGCAAACTGTTCTCGCAGGCCATGACGCTCCTTAGGTTCTCCCCGGCGGAGAAGGCGACCTCCACGGAATCCTTGCCGCCGGCCTCCTGGAAAAACTGGCCCAGCTCGTTTATGAGGGCCGCGAGGTTCATTTCCTTCCGGACGAAATTCGACTGCCCCGCGTAATTCAAAAACGCCGCCAGCATCTCCCCGGAAGACAGGGCTTCCTTTTCGATCCTTTCCAACTTTCTTACCTGGCTCTCCCGGGCGCCGCTTTCCTTAAGGCTCTCCTTCAGGAGCTGGGCGTTCAGCGTGATGCCGTTCAGGGAGTTTTTGACTTCGTGGGCCAAGCCGGCGCTGACCGCCGCCAGCTCCCGCTTCCTGAGATCGTTTTCCCGCCTGATCAGATCGTTCCTGGCGTTCCTGGAACTTGCGGCGGTCATGTAAAGGCAGAAAAGGAAAAGCAGGATGTCCGCCGAGAGCAGCCATAGGACGCTGCTTCTTTTTATCATGCCGGCCCTCAGGGGCCAGATGTGCTCCTTCCTCGGCTTCAGGCTTATTGTCAGCGCGCCCCAGATCTGGTCGTAGTTTACAAGCGGGGTGGTTATCATGATCCTGGTCTGGTCCCCGCTGCCGGCGATCTTCCTGAAACTCTCGCCCTTCAGGGCGCCGCTTTGGCTGAGGGTCAGGGGCACCGTCTCGCCCAGCATGTCCTCGTCGCTGTGCAGAAGCACCAGCCCGCTCAGGGAAACGACTTCCACGAAGGTTATCCCCTGCCTTTGGAGGCTGGCTCCGTTTATCTCCATCTCCTGCTGCAAAAGCCCAAGTTCCCCCCTGGTGGTCATCTCGTGCTGGCAGGCCTTGGCCCAAGTGGCGGCTGTGGCGGCGTAGCCGGACTCCAGTTCCCTGGCCACCGCGGTGAGGAAAACAAAACTCAGAAGGATCCCGGCCAGGAAAGCCAAGAGCCCGGCGAGCCCCAAATAAAAGAGGGTCTTCCAATGAAAAGTTCTGCCTTCCGCGCTCATGAAAAAATCAGGGGATCACGAATAAAAAGATGCTCAGATACTGGCAGACCGCGCCCACCAGCACGAAAACGTGCCACACGGCGTGCAGATACGGCCTGTCGTCGAAAATGTAAAAGATGGCGCCCAGGGTGTAGGCCACGCCTCCGGCCACCAGGAAAGCGATGCCGCCCGCGGGCAGGCGGTCGAACATGGGCTTGGCGGCGATGACGATGATCCAGCCCATCAGGATGTAAAGCACGGTGGAGAGAAGCGGCCAGCGGTTGATGAAAAATATTTTCTGCACGATGCCCAGGATGGCCAGCCCCCATACCACGCCGAAAATAGACCAGCCCCAGCCCGGAGGCAGGACCGTCAGGGTGAAGGGCGTGTAGGTGCCGGCAATGACCAGATAGATGGCGCAGTGGTCGAAGATCCTGAGCGTCTTCTTGGCCGTGCCGCCCGGAAGCGAATGGTAGATGGTGGACATCACGAACATCAGCCACAAGGTCGCCCCGTAAATGGAGCAGCTGACTATGTGCCTCGCCGTGCCGTGAAAGGAAGAGAAGACCACCAGAAGCACCAGCCCCGCCACGGCCAGAAGGGAGCCCACGGCGTGGGTGGCGACGTTGGCGATGATCTCGCCTTTGGTTGCCTTCCTTTCAACGCTCATTCATTCCTCCCCGGAGGCTTTTTTGACGGCGCGCAGGCACTTTCCGGCGCCCCGGGTGTAAACGTACGCCCTGGCCATCAGCGCGCAGGCGCACAAAAGCAGGAACAGCAGCATGCCGAGATGGAAAAAGCGCCAGGGCCACTTGGCCCATTCGGGGCTTGGTCCGCCGTAGCGCCTCAGGTCGAGGTAATGTTCCGGAGTCCCGGGCTGCCTTTCCAGGCGGTAGCAATCGTCGCCGTCGTAGGCCGCGAAAAGCGAGCTGCCGTCCGTGAAGGTCCAGGAGGCGAAGGAGCAGCTGCCCGTGCCGACCAATTCCGGCGGCCCGAGATGCCTGGTCAGCTCAAGGAAAGAGCTCTCCTCCAGGGAGACGCTTCCCAAGGCCGAGACCTGGCATCTCTCCCTGGGGCGGGCGTAAGCTTCGCCTTTGTTCAGGGAATCCAAAAAGCAAAAGGAAAGGCTGCAGTTGCCCGAGAGAGGCAGCGTGTTCCAGGCCGCGCCTTCCTTTATGACGATGCGCATCTGCCCCTTGGAGAAGATCCGATCTCCGCCGTTTTTCAAAAGCGTGCCGGAGGATAAAGGCGGCGTCATGACTTCCAGCGTTTCCACCAGATCGCTCTCCGGGGTGGCGAAAGTCAAAGTCGGGTTCTGCTTCTCGCCGAAAGCGGAAAGAGAGCCGAAAACCAAGATCAAAACTACCGCCGCCAGCTTTTCCCTGACGAAGCGGTAAAGGGATCCGCTGTGCCAGAGCCAAACGAGCGACACAATGATCAGGGCGAAGAAGAAAGCGTAAAGCCCGGACAAGATCTGGGTGTAGCGTCCCAAAAAGGCGCTGCGGGCCCCCGCTTCCTTAGCCACCAGCCAAAGGGATCCCTCGAACTCCGCCCCGGGGCTTCTCAATCCGATCTCCCAAGCGTAGGCCTTTCCGGGGAAAACGCCCTTCTGTCCCTCCGAGATGAAAAACGGTCCCTTGGTCACGTCGATCTTTTTGATCTCTTCCTCGCTGTCCAAGATGAAGGTGAAGGGCAGGCCCAAAGCCGGTTCGGATCCGAAGGCTTTGACCGCCGCCGCGTCCCTGAAGGCCACCAGGCGCTCCAGGCAGAGCTCCTGAGTCTCCGGCTCGGTGACTCTCACCCAAAGCTCGCCCTCCTTGGGAATGCCCGAGGGCGCCGCCACGGCCAGCGTAAGTCCCCAGGGCACGGAGAAAGCGGCGGTAAGGTTGGTGGAAAACTCCTCCTTCAGCGAGAAGTTGCCCATAAAGATCCCCGATTCCTGCGTGCAGGCGGACAGGCCGCCCTTGGGGGAGAAAGCGCGCCTTATGGGAAAGAAAAATCCCGCCGTCAGCGCGCAAAGCGCGAGTATAAATAAAAGTTTGTTCATATCTTTTTATTATACTGTTTTTTACCCCGGACGGCGCCGAATACGGCAGCCCCCTTCCCGCGGGCCCCTTCCGCCCGCGGAAAAAGCCGGGCCTGAAAACAAAAAAGCCCTCCGAAATGGAGGGCTTTTTAAATGAGTGGCGCGAGAGACGAGACTTGAACTCGCAACCTCCGCCGTGACAGGGCGGCGCTCTAACCAGTTGAGCTACTCCCGCGCGTTTTCTCAGTATGTGGGAAAGATTATAGTGATTTGACTTCTAAAAGTCAAGGCTGCTTTCCCCTGAAAATACGGCCGGAAGAGGCTTACTTGTCCTTGCGCTGGATGACGGCGTTCAGGTCGATGCCGGAGGTGAAGGGCTCCTTGGGCTCGTTGCTGACGGGAGCTTCTTCCTCGGCGGGCTGCTCTTCGGGTTCGGGGGCCGGAGCGGTCTCGCGCTCGTATTCCTTCAGGCTGACGGCGATCTTGCGGTCAGTGGGGTCGATCCTGACGATCTTGCCGGTGACTTCCTGTCCGACCTGCACCACTTCCTTCACGTTCTGGACCTGATTCTGGCTCAGCTCGGAAATGTGGATGAGGCCTTCGATGTCGGTGTCAAGCTGAATGAAGGCGCCGAAGGTGGTAAGGTTCGTGATCTTGCCGGTGACGATGTCGCCTTCGCGGTAATGATCGTAGATGTGATCCCAGGGATCTTCCGTGAGCTGCTAGAG
>JAGCGH010000031.1 GCA_017649705.1 bacterium | reverse complement strand
GGCGTAGAAGGGATCGGGGTTCCTATGCCCGATCTCTCTTAAAAGGGCCTTTTTGGAGAGCGTAGGGGCCTTGGAGCCGTCTCCGCCGATGCCGACGCCGACAACGAGCGGGGGACAGGCGTTGCCGCCGGAACTTTTGACCGCGTCGATGACGGCGGCCTTGACGCCAACTTTACCGTCAGCGGGTTTGAGCATGATGAGTTTGGTCATGTTCTCGCAGCCGGCGCCCTTGGGGAGGACGGTCACTTTTACTTTTTCGCCCTCTGTGGGAATGACGGTGATAAGGGAGGGGGTGTTGTCGTTGGTGTTTATTCTGTCAAGGGGATCTTTGACGATGGAGCGCCTTAGATAGGCTTCCTCGACGGCTCTTCTCACGCCTTTGTCGCAGGCTTCCTGGAGCGTTCCGCTTTCAAGGGAGACCTGGGCGCCCCATTCCAGGAAGATGACGGTGGAGCCGGTGTCCTGGCAGACTGGAAGTTTTTCTTCCTCGGCTAATTTGGCGTTTTCGCAGATCAGATCCAGGACTTTTTGCGCGCGCTCGGTGTTGTTTTCTTGGCTCCTGGCGTTGGAAAGCGCCTGACGCACGCCCTGTGGGAGCGTTACGCAGGCGCTTTTCAATAGTTCATAGACAGCGTCTTCCAGTACGGCCGGAGCGAGGACGCGCATTTTTACTGGGCGATGATGTCGTTGTTGCAGTAGGGGCAGCGGACTCTCTGGCCCTTCACGTTGATGGTCACCAGTTTGCCGCAGTGCGGGCAGGCGTAAACGTTGTTGGCCTGCTGGGCGGTCGGGGCAATGGTGGCGGCGGGCACGGTGGTGTACTGCTGCTGGTACTGCTGCTGTTGCTGCTGGTACTGGGTCTGCTGGGCAATCTCCAAAGCCGCGTCGGCTTTTTCGTTGGCTTCCGCGGCCTGGCCGGTGGCGTAACCGGTGCTGCCGCCGACCAGGGCGCCGATGCCGGCGCCGATGCCGGAGCCAATGGCGACGCCAGCGCCAGGATGTCCGACCTGGTTGCCGATGATAGCGCCGATGCCGGCGCCCAAGCCGGCGCCCAAAGTCGTGCCGACGGCGGTGCCGACTCCTACGTGCCTTTCAGTGGTGGTGCAGCCGGTAACGAGCAGTATAGCTCCCAAGGAAACGATAATTAAATTGCGGATCATAATTTTATCCTTTAGTTTAATGTTTTATTTGTTATCGGCAGGGCCGAAGCCGTAATGTTCTGCTACGTAATCGATATCTTTGTCGCCCCTGCCGCTTAAGTTCACGAGAATGCTCTCGTAGGGGCGCTTGGGAGCCTCCCGCATGGCCAGTGCCAGGGCGTGGGAGCTTTCCAGCGCCGGGATTATGCCCTCCACCCTGGAAAGGGTGAAGAAGGCGTTCATGCATTCGTCATCGGATACTGTCTCGTAGTGCGTCCTGCCCTGTTCTTTTAGGTAGACGTGCTCCGGGCCGATGCCGGGATAGTCGAGTCCGCTTGCCACGGAATGGACCGGGGCGGTCTCGCCCTTTTCGTCCTGGATGACGAGGGTGTTCATGCCGTGAAGGAAGCCGGGCTTGCCGATGGTCAAAGTCGCGGCGTTGTCGCCGATCTTCAGGGAGCGTCCGCCGGGCTCGGCGCCCACCAGTTCCACGCTGGGGTCGTTGAGGAAGCCGGAGAAGATACCCATGGCGTTGGAGCCTCCGCCCACGCAGGCGGTGACCATGTCCGGGAGGTTTCCGGTCATCTCAAGGAACTGCTCCCTGGCTTCGTGGCCCACCACGGCCTGGAAGTCCCTGACCAGCATGGGGAAGGGATGAGGTCCGCAGACGGAGCCGATGCAGTAGATGGCGGTGTCGAACTGCTTGATGTAGTCCTGGAACGCCACGTCAATGGCTTCTTTCAGGGCCTTGCCGCCGACTTTCACGGAGATAACGTTGGCGCCAAGGATCTTCATCCTGGTGACGTTGGGCGCCTGCTTAAGAACGTCGATCTCGCCCATGTAAACGTCGCACTCGAGTCCGAAGTAGGCGGCGGCGGTGGCGATGGCCACGCCGTGCTGGCCCGCGCCGGTCTCGGCGATGAGTTTCTTCTTGCCCATGTATTTGGCGAGCAAGCCTTCGCCCATGCAGTGGTTCAGCTTGTGGGCGCCGGTGTGGTTGAGATCCTCCCTCTTAAGGTAGATCCTGGCGCCGCCCAGTTTCTCGGAGAGGCGCTTGCAGTAATACACCGGGGTGGGGCGGCCCTGGAAATGGGTCCTGATGTCGCGCAGCTCCCTGATAAAATCTGCTGACTGGCTGATCTGGCGGTAGGCCGCGGCTATCTTCTTCATCTCCTCTTCCAGAGGGCCGACGTTGACGATGCCGCCGTAGGGCCCGTACTGGCCTTCAACGTTGGGGAAATTGTGGAAGTAATCGTAGGAATAATCTTGCTTGGGCATTTTGGGTGAGATAACCGTGAAGGTTGGGTTAAAAAGTTCGCTGTTCGCCAGTTGATTTCGCCTGGCCGAAGTTTTGGAAACACTTTTATTATTATTGTGGATTTTAACACAAAATGGGTAAACAGTCAAGGGAAAAACCCCCTGTTTTAGAGGGGGCGGAAGGGTCGGAACCGCCCCGTTTTCCCTCGTTGCGCCCCAAGCCGCTTTGTGGTATAATCTCAATATTAATCAACAAGTATAAAAATAAGGAGATTTTAAGATGGGTATCGGAGATTTTTTCTCTGGCATCAAAGGGAAAGTGACGGAATCCGTCATGGAGAAGGCTATCGAGAATATGCGCGACCTGAAGGTCCCCGTCAAGGAGGGGGCCGTCAACGATCTGATAGAGCAGTGCATCTTTGGCAAGAACGGCGTTAAGAAGGCCAGCGTGGACTTGAGCCGCGACGGCGTGGAGGTCAAAGTTTCCTACAGCGACGGAAGGGACAGCGAGAAGCGCCTTCTTGGTTTTGAAAAGATGATCTGGACGCCCCAGAAGAAAGCCTTCAATTTCACCTGCGGCGACGAGCCCCTCAGCTGGGGCGTTTACGCCTGCGTGTGCGTGACTCTCGCGGCGCTTTTGAGGCAGATCATGGGCTTCAACGAAAAGAAGAGCCCCTATAAGGATGAGTTTTCCAAGGAAGTCCAGCCCATCATCGAGGGCATACTGCAGAAGGAAGGGAAGGTCAACTTCGATTTGAGAAGGGTGCCTTTCCTCCGCCAGTATTATTACTTCAAGGTCATGGGGCAGTCGCCTCTGGAATTCATGAACGTTGTGGACTGCTGGCTGGAAGGCGGCAAGTTCATCGTCCGCATCGACAACAACGCCGTGGTGGACAAACTGAAAAGCATGGACCCCAAGCAGCTGCAGGAAGCCATGAAGGGAATGAAGGACGTTGATCTGAACGATGAGGAATAAAATGCCCGAAAGCGTTTTTGTCGAGGCCCAGGAGGCCATTGAGATCATAAGGAGCGGCGGAACGCTCATCGTCACCGACGACGAGGATCGCGAGAACGAAGGCGATTTCGTCATGGCGGCGGAATGCGTTACCCCGGAGGCCGTCAATCTGATGGTCACCAGGGGCAGGGGACTGGTCTGCCTGCCCGCCACGGCTGCCAAGCTTGACAAGGTCGGGATCCCCATGATGGTCTCCAAAAACACCGCCCGCCTCGGCACGGCTTTCACGGTGTCCATAGATGCGCTCCAAAACGCCACCACCGGTATTTCCACCTACGACAGGGCGGAGACCATCAGGCAGTTCTGCCGGGAGGACGCCTCCTCCGAGATGTTCGGCATGCCCGGGCATATCTTCCCCCTGCGGGCGCAGGAGGGCGGCGTGCTGAAAAGAAGCGGGCACACGGAGGCGGCGGTGGATCTGGCCAGGCTGGCCGGGAAAACCCCCTGCGGCGTCCTCTGCGAGATCTTGAAGGAAGACGGCACCATGGCCAGGTTGGACACTTTGGTGGAGCTGGCGAAGGAGCTTGGACTAAAGATATTCACCGTGGCGAAACTTATTGAGTTCCGCCGCCGGACGGAAAGGCTTATCGCCGAGACCGCCCAGGCCGAGCTTCCCACGAAGTTCGGCAATTTCAAAGTGCACCTTTTCGAATCCAAGATCGACAACCAGCACCATCTGGCGCTGGTCATGGGCGAGGTGAAAGGGGATGAGCCGGTGCTGGTCAGGGTCCATTCGGAGTGTTTGACCGGCGACGCGCTGTTCTCCTGCCGCTGCGACTGCGGCGAACAGCTGGAGCTGGCCATGCAGAAAATAGCGGAGGCCGGCAAGGGCGTTCTCGTCTATCTGCGCCAGGAGGGCCGCGGCATCGGGCTTCCGGCGAAAATAAAAGCCTACGCCCTGCAGGACAAGGGCGAGGACACGGTGGAGGCCAACATCCATCTGGGCTTCCCGCCGGACCTCAGGGACTACGGCTACGGCGCCCAGATGCTCTCCGACCTCGGCGTGAGAAAGATGAGGCTCATGACCAACAACCCCAAGAAACTCGCAGGATTATCCGGGCACGATCTGGAGATAGTGGAGAGAGTCCCCTTGACCATCGAGCCCAACGAATACAACAAACATTACCTTGAAACAAAATCGGAGAAGATGGGACATCTTCTCTAAAGGAGGAACCATGTACAATAAAATCGAAGGAATGCTGACCCTGGACAAGGCGGCAAATAAACGACGCGTTCTTTTGAACGAAGACAAAAACGATTTAAATAAATGCAGACCCAGGCTGGGCATCGTCATCAGCCGGTTCAACGAGATCATCACCGGAAAACTTCTTGAAGGCGCCCTTGACTGCTGGAAAAGGCACGGGGGAGTTGAGGAGGACGTCTATGTGGTCTTCGTGCCCGGCGCCTGGGAGATCCCGCCCACGGCCAAGAGGCTTGCCAAGAGCCGCTGCGTTGACGCCGTGGTCTGTCTGGGCGCCGTCATCAGGGGCGCCACGCCGCACTTCGAGTTCGTGGCGGCGGAAAGCGCCAAGGGCATAGCCCAGGCTGCAATGGATGAGACCAGCGTTCCCATGACCTTCGGCGTTCTGACCTGCGACACCATCGAGCAGGCCGTGGAAAGGGCCGGCTCCAAGGCCGGCAACAAGGGCTGGGACGCCACGCTCTCCGCCATCGAGATGATAAGCCTCTATCAACAAATCTAAGGATAGTATGCTTCCAAGACGCAAGGCGCGTATCCTGGCCCTTTGCATGCTCTACGCCATGGACATGCAGAAGACCAACGATATCAGCGAAGGGGAAAGGATCGAGGAGTTTTTCACGCTGCCTTTCCGGGATAGGGAAAAGATCTTTGAATACGCCCTTTTTCTCACCAGGGGAGTCGTAAGGAACCTCGGGGCCATCGACGATCTCATCAATCACCATGCTTACCACTGGGACCGCGACAGGATCGCCGCGGTGGACATGGAGATCATGAGGATCGCGGTCTATGAGTTCGCCATCGAGGACCGTGAGCGCAGGGCGGCTTTTCACGAAAGGATGGAGAAGACGCCGCCGGTGGTGGCCATCAACGAGGCCATAGAGATCGCGAAGATCTATTGCAGCGCGGACTCCGGCCATTTCGTCAACGGCATCCTCGACGCCGTCAACGCCGAACTGAAGGGACAGGAGCGGGAGAGCCAGCCGGATCAGAGGAAACTCAAAAAGGATCCCGGCCCCCAGCCGCCCAAGGAAGAGAAGAAGCGCCCCAAATCCCATCCCAAGTATTTGGAAAAATTCGCGGCGGAGGAAGAAGACCGCCTGGCAAAGAAGGAAGCCCAAAGGGCGGAGGAAGAGGCAAAAAGAGCGGCCGAGCGGAAGGAGAAACAGGAACAGCGCGAGAAAGAATGGGAAGAGGGAAGGGAGCAGCGCGAAAAAGAGCGCGAAGAACAGAAGGAACTTGACAGGATTTTTCACGATTAAACTTATTTTGCGGGACCTATCATGTACGAGATCATAATGAGCGAACTGCAGGTGAAAAGCGTGGTGGAGCGGCTGGCTTCGGAAGTGGCCGCGGACTGCGCCGGCCGTCCTTTGGTGGTCGCAGGGATACTGAAAGCCTGCGTGCATTTCATGAGCGATCTTCTGCGGGCGCTTTCCGAGCGCGGCGTGGAGGCCGAGATAGACTTCATCGAATGCTCCTCCTATTCCGGCACGGAGAGCGTGGGCAAGGTGGAGAATTTTCTGCTGCCCCAGCTGGACTGCCGCGGGAAATACGTGCTTCTGGTGGACACCATCCTGGAGACCGGAAGGACTTTGAAAAAAGCCATGGAGGTCTATGCTTCCACGGGCGCCGCGCAGGTGGAAGCCTGCGTTTTGCTTGACAAGGCGA
Source organism: bacterium (assembly GCA_017649705.1). Classification (GTDB taxonomy): domain Bacteria; phylum Auribacterota; class UBA3054; order UBA3054; family UBA3054; genus UBA3054. The sequence goes on along the minus strand of JAGCGH010000031.1, from coordinate 7,986 downwards.
AGAAAAGGCTGGTGAACGTTGAAGCCAGGTTCGTCGGCCTGAGCGCCGGCGACGAATTCATAGTCGGGTACGGAGCCGATTACAATCAGAAATACCGCAACCTGCCCTTCGTGGCCAAACTCATCAAGGAGGAATAATGAGCGAAGTGAAAGTTGGAATAGTTTACGGAAGCGCCTCCGACGAGAGCGTTATGAAGCACTGCCAGGAGATACTGGAGAATTACGGCGTAGGGTGCGAAGTTTCCGTCATGTCCGCCCACCGCAATCCCGATCTGGTGGCGGAGTACGCCTCCAAGGCGCATGAGCGCGGCATCAAGGTCCTGATCGCCGGAGCGGGCCTGGCGGCCCATCTGGCGGGGGCAGTAGCCGCCCGCACGGTGCTCCCGGTCATCGGCGTTCCCCTGGAATGCGGAGGACTGGGTGGCCTGGACGCGCTTTTGTCCACGGTGCAGATGCCCAAGGGCGTGCCGGTGGCCACGGTGGCCGTGGGCAGCCACGGCGCCAAGAACGCCGCTTACCTGGCGCTGCAGATCCTGGCTTTGCAGGACGAAGCGCTCCAAAACAGATTGTGGAAGGAAAAGCGGGGAGAATAAAAGTGAAGTATTTCGAACTGTCGAAGGATAGGGAAAGCGCCATACGGGCGGCCTCGGAAGCTGTGAGCTCCGGGGAACTGGTGATTTTCCCCACGGAGACAGTTTACGGCCTTTTCTTTTCGGAAAAGGGAAGGGAGAGCGCCTACCGCCTGAAGGGGCGGGATCTTTCCAAGAAGTGCGCCTACCACGTGGGATCTTTCGGAAGCGTTCTGGCCCTTGTGGGAAATTTGGATGAGGAAAAAAAGAATTTGATGAGATCCAAGCTTCCCGGGCCTTTCACTTTTCTGGTTCCCGACGCGGCGGGTGGGAAGATCGGGATAAGGTATCCTGATCATCCCGAAGCCTGCGCTTTCTTGGAAGGCGCCGCTGTCCCGGTCTTCGGGACCAGCGCCAACAAAAGCGGGAGTAAAAGCCCCGAGAGCGCCGAGGAGACCAGGGAGCTGTGGGATGACGTCGCCGTGGTGGTGGACGGAGGATCCGTCAGCGGGCTGGCTTCGGAAGTGATAGACATAACCGGGTCAATACCGAAGATCATAAGGACAAGATAGAGATATATGGAAGAAAACAAAACAAAGCGCTCCATGGAAGACGAAATGCACGAACTCCAGAGCAGGACGAAGTGCCCTTTCGCCGAGGAGAAACTGTTTATCTACGCTCAGGCAATGGATCCCTATAACAGGCGCTACATCGTCCTGGAATGCCCCTGCCGGCGCAATACCATAAACGACAGTTCCAAGTGGAAAGTTTATCAGGAAGAGATAGAATCTCTTTGCTGCAACCCTTATTTCGCCTACAAATGCGAAAGCTACAAAAAGGTGAAAGGACTAGACAAATAAGGTGGAAAGTATGAAAAAAACCATAGCGACACTGCTCGCGACGATCGCGGCCTGCGCGCTGGCCGCCCCCACGGCGCCCGCCGCCAAAGGCGCCAAGGCTCCTGCGGCCGCGCCGCCTCCCGCCCCGAATCTGATGACCAGCTGGGATTTCGCCCCCAGCCTCAAGGTGGATAATCTCTGGGACGGCGTCAACAAGGACGGCGAGATACAGTTAAAGCCCATCGAGGTCTATCAGTTCAAGGAAGACAGGACCGTGGGCCCGGCCAGGCTTGGCAACCCCATATGCTACGCCGACGTTGACAACGATGGCAGGATGGAGCTGGTGGCCGCCTCGGAGAGCGGCTTCATCTGGATCTTCAAAAGGGAAGGCAAGACCTGGCCGCCGAAATTCAGCTCAGGCCGCTTCCTACACGCCTTCATGGGCTGCGCCGTGACCGGCGTCGACGTCCACGACATGGACGGCGACAACATCCAGGACATCATCATAGGCGGGGACAATGGCTCTATTTTTTATGTCAAGGGAAAAGGCGAGGGCCTTTTCAACCTGGCGGAAGCCTCCAGGACCCAGCTGAACGGCAACGGCGAGAACGGCGAGACCTACACCGGGCGCCAGCTCTCGCCCAGGATCTGGGACTGGAACGGCGACGGCAACTACGACCTTCTCTACGGCGAGGGCTCCTACAGCGCCAACGCCATCTACATCCTCTTCAACAAGGGCAGCAGCTCCGCCCCCAATTTCCGCAACCAGAAGCCCCAGTGGCTGGCCTACGGCTACGGGAGGGAACAGCTGGCCCCCACGATAGCCGACTTCAACGGCGACGGCAAGCCCGACATCCTGACCGGAGCTTTGGACGGCGGCCTCCACCTGTACCTGAACGTGGGCTTCAACGAGAACGAAACGGACGCGCAGTATCTGCTGGAATACAAGAGATCGGCTTACTTCGCGGATACGCCGGCCAAGTTTTTCGGCATCGGCACCAGGCCGTACCTGGCGGATCTCAACGGCGACAAGAAGCCTGAGCTTCTCATCAGCTCCGTGGACGGCAAGATCTACGCCGCCCAGTTCGTGGGCCCCATGGAGCGCTGCGAATTTTCCAAGCCGGTTATAGTCAAGGCCACCGACAGGCTGAAACCCTATCCCGGCCCCTCCAAGGGCACCTGGTACGGACACCACGAGGACGACTCCTACACCTACTGGAACCCGGCCCGCTACGGCGGCAACACCGGCTGCAACATCATATTTATGTCCGAGACCGATCCCCTGACCCAGGAGAAATACAATTTCGCCAGGGCTTACTATGAGGACGGCTACCTTGGCACCGACTCCTATTTCGCCAAGTATTACAACGACACCATCAACAATCTGGACTACGGAACGCAGTACCGTCTTTCTTTCAAGGCCCGCGGCAGGGCCGTGAAGCCCATCTGCCACATTCGCCAGGTCTATGAGAAATACATCAAGGGCGACACGGAGCACACGGACAGCATCACCAAGGATTTCAACATGACCGTGGGCAACGAATGGTCCGATTTCTCCTTCACCTACACTCCGGAGTTCGTCAGCAACTTAAGGGAGCATCCCGCGGTCTCCGTCAGTTTCAAAATGACGCCCACCGCCACCAACGCATTCTTGGATATCAGGGATATTAAATTACAAAAACAGTGACAAGGCTTAAAATGACAAACACGATCAAGAAACTTCCGTTTTTCGTTCTGCTTGCTTTGCTGTCCGCGCCAATGCTCTTCGCGGCCGAGGAGGAGGAAGAGTCCAAAAGGGCCAAGGAAAAACTTCTGCCTTCTCCCGTCATCAGCAAAGACGCCATAGAAATGAGGGAGAACCTTTGGGACGGCGTGACCAGGGAAGGTTTTCTCAATGTGAAGGGCGGGAAACTCTGGACTTTGAGGCACGGCACCAGCGTGGGCGACTACCACGTGGGCCCCTCCCTTTGCTTCAAGGACGTCACCGGCGACGGACGACCGGATCTGGTGTGCGGCGGCGAGAACGGCTTCATTTGGTATTTTGAGCAGGAATCGAAAACCGGCACTTTTCCGCCCCGCTTCAGGAAAGGCGTTTTTCTGCACAGGCAGTGCTCCACCTGGTCGCTGCTGCACGTTGACGTGCAGGACTTCGAGGACGACGGCAAGAACGATCTGGTCTATTCCTCCCAGACCGGCGAGATATTTGTCCTGAGAGGTTTTGGGAACGGTTTTTTCAAGGTCTCGACTCCGACTCTGATCTTCGGAAATGACCCTTACATCGGCCGCGGCCTGACGCCCAGGTTCTACGACTGGGACGGGGACGGGAACTTCGACCTTTATTTCGGCGACGCCTCCTATTCCGCCAATGCGGTCTATTTCTTCCGCAACATGGGCTCCAACTCCAACCCGCGCTTCAATCCCGCGGGGGAAAGGTATTGGATGGCTTACGGCCTGGGGCACGAGATGCTCGACCCATGCCACGGCGATCTTAACGGCGACGGAAAAATGGACCTTCTGGTGGCCGACGCCGACGGCAAGCTTTTGCTTTACTATACTCCGGAAAAAGAGGATCCGGAGAACCCCAGGCTGCTAGATTTCGCAGGCGAGCTCATGGTCAACGGCTCCACCACGCCGGTGGGGCAGGGCGCCCGCTGCTACGTTTACGACATCGACAGGGACGGACTTCTGGACCTCATCCTGTCCGACGTCAAGGGCTATTTTTACGTTTCCCGCAACATCGGCGTGAAGATGCGCCCCGCCTTCGGACCCATAACCCAGCTGAAGGGCAAGGACGTTTACAAGCCCTACAAGGCGATCCCCGGATGGGACGAGGTGCAGAAATGGCCGGACAATTCCGCGCCCATTGCCGACGTCAAATCCGAGACGATCATCATAAACCGCATGACCGGCGAGACCGCCGTGGTGGACTTTTTCCACCTGACCTACGCCGACGGCTACATCGGCGGCACGGGCGGTATCCACAAGGGCGACATGCGGGTCGTTGACGGCAGGAATTACCGCATAAGCTTCAAAGCCAGGGGCAGGGGCGGGAAAGGCCGATTGTACATGGAGCAGAACTGGGAAGACGAGATCAGAGGCGATACGGTGCATCAGGTGAAATACGACCACGACGACACCTTCAGCCTCAGCGAGGATTTCGCCGACGTGAGCTTCATCCACGACGCCCACCACGCCAGCAAGACCGAGCAGGATCCCAACCTTGCTTTCGCGATCTGTTTCTACCTGATGGGCGAATCCACCAACTGCTACATGGACATCAGGGACGTGGTCATCACCAGGGAATAGATCTTATTCCTCGATAAAAAAACAGCGCCGCATACTTTTTGCGGCGCTGTTTTTTTGTGAGCGATTTTTTCGTCACAGAGCGTGCATGTGATCGACGGAGCAGTGGCCGGAGCCTGTGGGTTCAGCGGACTTCAGGGCTTTTGTCAAATAATCTTTCGCTTTCTGCGCCGCGGACAAAATGTCTTCGCCTTTCGCGAGGAAAGCCGTCAGCGCCGCGGAGAAAGTGCAGCCGGTGCCGTGGTCGCAGCGGGTCTCTATTCTTTCGGTGGGAAGGTAATATTCTTTTTCAGTATCGCCTTCTTTTATGACAAGAAGGTCGTCGAAGGCTTTGGGGCCCTGCTCCGCCCTGCCGTGTCCGCCTTTTATAATAACGGCTCTAGGCCCTAAGGAGAGGATCTTTCTAGCGGCTTCCTGACGCGCCGCTTCAGAATCGATCGCTATGCCGCTTATTTCTTCGGCTTCCGGAATGTTCGGGGTAACGACCGTCGCGATGGGGATCAAAAGTTTTTTCAGATTCTCGATGGCGTCGTCGGCCAAAAGCCTGGCGCCGCCCTTGGCGATCATGACGGGATCCAAAACATAAAGAAGGCGGCGATGGCGCAGAGTTTGCGCCACCGCCGCGATTATGGCCGCGCTGCCCAGCATGCCTGATTTCACGGCGTCTGTCCCGATGTCCTCCAAAACCGCTTCGATCTGGTCGGAAACGAGTTTTGGCGGCATAAGCTCATAGCCCTTGACTCCCAGAGTGTTCTGGACGGTGACGGCGGTGATAGCGGTGGTCCCGAAAACTTTCAGCGACGTGAAGGTCTTAAGGTCCGCCTGGATCCCCGCGCCGCCCCCGCTGTCGGAGCCGGCTATGCTGAGCGCTTTTTTGAGCATTGCTTACTTTTCGTCCAGGCAGGCCACGCCGGGAAGGACTTTGCCTTCCAGGAATTCCAATGAGGCGCCGCCGCCGGTGGAGACGTGGCTCATTTCGCCGGCCTTGCCGCTCTTCTTGACGGCGCTGACGGAGTCGCCGCCGCCTATTATGGAAACGCCGCCGTTGGCTTTGACTTTGGCCACCGCGTCGCAGACGCCGTAGGTGCCCTTGGAGAGGGGCGCGAACTCGAAGCAGCCCATGGGGCCGTTCCAGACCACGGTCTTGGCGTCCTTAAGCGCTTCGCTGAAGAGAGCAACGCTCTTGGGACCGATGTCCAGGCCCATCCAGCCGTCGGGGATGTCGCCTTCGCATTCCTTCATCTGAATGTCGGAAGCGTCCTTCGTTTCGGGGAACTTGTCGGCGATGACGTTGTCAATGGGCAGAAGGATCTTGACGCCTTTCTTCTCGGCTTCATCCAGCATGTCCTTGCAGTAGGCGACCTGGTCGTCCTCGCAGAGAGAGTTGCCGATCTTTATACCCTGGGCTTTCTTGAAGGTGTAGGCCATGCCGCCGCCGATGATGAGCGTGTCGACTTTAGCCAGGAGGGCTTTGACCACCGCCAGCTTGTCACTGACCTTGGCGCCGCCTAAAATGGCCACGAAGGGACGCACGGGGTTCTCCACGGCGTCGCCCAGGAACTGGATCTCCTTTTCCAGCAGGAAGCCGGAAACGGCGGGCTTCAGATAATCCGCGATGACGGCGGTGGAAGCGTGGGCGCGGTGGGCGGTGCCGAAGGCATCGTTGCAGTAAAGGTCGCCGTAGGAAGCAAGCTTCTTGGCCATCTCCTGGCGCTTGGCTTTCAGTTCGGTTTTCTTCTGCTGGTATTCTTCCTCGGTCAGATGGATGCCCTTCTTCTCGTCGTCTTTCTTGACTTTGCCGTCCTCGGCTTTGTAGAAACGGGTGTTTTCCAGAAGTGCCACTTCGCCGGGCTTCAGGGCGCTGACGACCTCGTCGGCGGCCATGCAGTCCGGAACGAATTTCACCTCGAGGCCCAGCTTGGCGCTCAAGGCTTCGGCGACCGGCTTCAAGGTGAATTCCGGTTCATAGCCTTTGCCCTTGGGGCGGCCAAGGTGGCTCATAAGGACCAATGATCCGCCCTGCTCCAGGACATACTTGATGCTGGGGAGAGCGGCCACGATGCGGGTGTCGTCCGTTATTTTGCCGGAGCCGTCCTTGGCCATGGGCACGTTGAAGTCCACGCGCATGACGACTCTTTTGCCTTTCAATTCAACGTCTCTTAAAGTTTTCTTATTCATAATTTCCTCGTTGCTTTTTAATTGTGAAAAAAGGGCGGGCGGCCAAAGCCTCCCGCCCTTTCGTTGGATCGCTTCTAAGAAACCTTACTTGGAGGCGACGACGCGGACCATTTCCAAAACTTTGTTGGAGTAGCCCATTTCGTTGTCGTACCAGGAAAGGACCTTGACGAAGGTTGGATCGAGCTGGATGCCGCCCTTGGCGTCGAAGATGGAGGTCAGGGTGCAGCCGCGGAAGTCGGTGGAGACCACAGCGTCTTCAGTGTAGCCCAGAACGCCCTTCAGTTCGCCTTCAGAGGCCTTCTTCATGGCGGCGCAGATGGCGGCGTAAGCGGCGTCCTTGTCCTCGGCGGGAGCCTTCTCCAGTTCCACGGTCAAATCGACCACGGAAACGTCGGAGGCCGGGATGCGCATGGACATGCCGGTCAGCTTGCCGTTCAGTTCAGGAAGAACTTTGCCGACAGCCTTGGCGGCGCCGGTAGAGCTCGGGATGATGTTCTCAAGGATGCCGCGGCCGCCGCGCCAGTCTTTCTTGGAGGGGCCGTCAACGGTCTTCTGAGTGGCGGTGGCGGCGTGCACGGTGGTCATAAGGCCTCTTTTGATGCCGAAAGCGTCGTTCAGAACTTTGCAGATCGGGGCCAAGCAGTTGGTGGTGCAGCTGGCGTTGGAGATGATGTCCTGGCCGGCGTAGGTCTTGTCGTTGACGCCGAATACGAACATCGGGGTGGCGTCCTTAGAGGGGGCGGACATGATGACTTTCTTGGCGCCGGCGGTTATGTGGGCGCGGGCCTTTTCATCGGTCAGGAAAAGACCGGTGGATTCGATGACGACTTCGGCGCCGACTTCGTTCCACTTAAGATTGGCGGGCTCTTTCTCAGCGGTCAGACGGATCTTCTTGCCGTTGACGATGAGGTTGGTGCCTTCCACCTTGATGTCGCCGGTGAAGCGGCCGTGCACGGAATCGTAGCGCAGCATGTAAGCGAGATACTCGGGTTCCAGAAGGTCGTTGATGCCGACGATCTCGATGTCGTTAGAGAAGTTCTGGACCGCCGCGCGGAAAACCATGCGGCCGATGCGGCCGAAGCCATTGATACCAACTTT
>JAGCGH010000030.1 GCA_017649705.1 bacterium | reverse complement strand
CTCGATCTTGCCTGCGAGACCGGCCGCAAGATTCCAGCCCGTGAAACTGCAGTTAACCAGCGCCAGATCTTTTATAGTCGCACAGTTTTTGGAACGCCGGGACAGGTTCTCGAGAACGTTGGCGGTGAAATCATATTTGCTCAAAGGAACGCCTATGCTGGAGAAAAGCGCGGCGCACTGGTCTTTCCTGTCTATGAAGAGATTCGAGATGACGTGCCCGCCGCCGTCGAAAGTTCCGCAGAAAGACACGGAAGAATAGGAGGGCTTCTGTTCTTTTATGAATCCTATCGGCAGAAAGCCTCTGCTGTTGTGCCAGGTCTTGGTTTCGGAGGCGTCGATGTCCGCGGTCATTTTAAAGTTCTTTTCAGCGACATCCCGCATGTTGTCTCCCATCCAGACAAGATGCTCGATCCTGCTGATCTGGAAGGGATCTTCTTTGCTGCCGCTGCCCGCGGGTTTAAGGGCTTTGTTTTCCGCGAATGCGGAAAGCGCAAGAAACAGGAGCGCCAAAACAGCGAATAATTTTTTCATGCCAGACATAAGTGGAGTTTAATATGTAACCTGCTCCTATTCTAGCAGAAAAACAGAATTGAATCTACTTAGCTGTTTTTCGAGAGGTAGCGCCAGTAGGCCATGAGGCTCTTGGGGTCGTCGGTGACTTCCGAGAGCGAGCGGAGGGGGATGATCTCTACTCTGATCTTTTCGTTTTCGTCGGGGCAGCCGCAGATCCTTCCCTTGAGGGAGTCGAGCTCTTCTTTTGTCAGGTTTATTTCCGCGGCGAAAAGGAAGATTATCTCGTCGCTGATGCCGTAGGTGGGGAAGAAGCCGCCCAGGTCGGTCACGTTTTCTTTCGTGATCTCGAGGCCGGTCTCTTCCATGACTTCCCTTATGGCGGTGGTCAGTTTGTCGGTAGAGTCGTCCAGCATGCCCGCGGGGATCTCTTTCGTTTCATAGAGGCCGGCGGCGAACCTGGGCTGGCGGACGATGACGGTGTATTTTTCGCCCTCGCAGCGGATCACTATTAGGACGGCGGAGGCGTCGCCCCGGAGAAGCACGGCGCCCGGGACCTGACGGCCCTCCTGGTCGTAGGCTTTGACGAAGAGCTTGGCGAAGAGCAGGCCGCCGGAGTGTCTTCTGTCCACGGCCTGGACTCTTATTTCCTCTATTTTGAAGCGCTGGTCCATCCTTTTGATCCAGTTGGCGTACTGAATAGAGGTGCGGACCATCTCGATGTCTTCCTTGCGGCCTTTCCAGATGAAGCTGTCGAAGGTCGTTTCTTCCTCCACGCCGGTCTCGTCCAGGGATTCGATCCATTTTTTGACTTCGAGGTAAAGTGGCTGCTTGAAGCCCACCACAAGGGGGAAGAAATCCTCCCAGCTGCGCCAGGCGAAGGCGCTGAATTCCTTTTGGAAATCTTCGCTGGCGAAAGCGATCTTTTCCGCGTCCTCGTCTTTCCCTTTATATAGGAAAAGGAACCATTTCTGAGCCTGGCCGCGGTAGCCGAAGAAAGTGGGCTTGTTCCTTGGGACTTCGTAGGTCAGCCAGAAAGGGCACTCCGAGACCAGTTCGACCTCGTTTTCCGTGAGCCCGGTCTCTTCCCTTAGTTCCCGCCAGGCGGCTTCCCTGGGAGTCTCGCCGCTGTCGATGCCGCCCTGGGGCCACTGCCAGGAGCCTTTGAAATTCTGCCTTTCCCCGGTCCAGTAAAGCCCTTTTTCGTTCATGACGACCAGGCCGACGTTGGGTCGGAAGGCGTTGTTTATGGGTGTTAATTGTTGACGCATAATGGCATTATAGCATAACCGCTCTTGGTTTTACATTTGACCACTTTTATAATATAATCATAAAGATAATCTTAAAATATTAAGGCTTATTATTTATGATCCAAGTTAAGGAACTGGTGAAGACCTACGCCGACCTTACGGCGGTGGACCATATCTCCTTCAATGTGGAGAAAGGGGACATCGTGGGGCTTCTCGGCCCCAACGGCGCCGGCAAGACCACCACCATGAAGATCCTGACCTGCTTCATGCCAGCCACTTCCGGCGTAGCCAAGGTGGCCGGGCACGACGTTTTCAAGGAATCGCTGGAGGTCAGGAGGCACATAGGCTATATGCCGGAGAACGTTCCTCTTTATCCCGAGATGCGTGTCAACGAGTTTTTAAGCTACAGGGGACGTCTCAAGGGCCTGAAGGGGCAATCTCTCATTAACCGCATGAACGCCGTCATCGACGCCTGCGAGCTGGGCCAGGTCAGATCCAGGATCATAGAGCAGCTGTCCAAAGGCAACCGCCAGAGAGTGGGGCTGGCTGACGCCCTGATAGGGGACCCGGATCTTCTCGTCCTGGACGAGCCCACCATCGGTCTGGACCCCAACCAGGTCAGAAAGGTGAGGGAGCTCATCAAGGAGATCGGCCGCGACAGGACGGTCATCCTTTCCACCCATATACTGCCGGAAGTTGAGATGGTCTGCGAGAAGGTCATCATTATGTACAAGGGGAAAATTGTCGCCCAGGACAGCATGTCGAATCTGAGAAGCGGCAACAAGAAGCGCTACTGTGTGGAAGTTAAGGCTCCCAAGGCGGAAGTGGAAAGAGCGCTCCTGGACGTCAAGGAAGCCTATGAGATCAGGACTTCTGAAAACGAAGGCTGGGTGAGGGCCGAGATGCTCTCGCGTCTTCCGGAGGAAAACATCTCCGAAAAGATCTTCCTTGTCCTGCAGAAGCACTCATGGCCCATGAGGCTTCTGACCACCAAGATGCCGACCCTCGAGGATATTTTTGTGGAAATGACGACGAAACATTAAGGTATTTATGCGAAATTTCCGGACTCTTTACAAACGCGAATTGGCTACGCTCTACTACACGCCCACCAGCTACGTGGTGATGTGCGTTTTCCTTATCGTGGTGGGCTGGCTTTTCTGGATACTGGTGAATTATCTGAACGCGCCTTCGAAGCCTTTGGAGGCTAACGTGTTCGGATACCTCTTCGGCGGGACCTTCATTTATTGGATGGTGGTGGCGGCGGTCACCTCCGCCCTTACCATGAGGCTCTTTTCCGAGGAGTACCGTACGGGCACCATCGAGATGCTGATGACCACCCCGGTCACGGACACCCAGGTGGTGCTTTCGAAATTCTCCGCGGCCCTGACCTTTTTGATGCTCATGTGGGTGCCCACGCTTGTTTACGTCTATATCCTCGGGAAGTTCACCACGGTGGATTACGGGGTGGTCTTCGCGGGATATCTTGGGACTTTCCTTCTGAACTGCATGCTGACGAGTCTGGGGATCATGATCTCCTCCACCAACAAGAGCCAGTTCGTTTCCTTCTTCGTGACCTTCATCGGCATCCTGATGCTTTTCTCGCTGAATTTCATGCAGGACGTGGTCAGCAACAAATGGCGGGTGGTCTACCGCTACGCCTCCGTCCTGGAGCAGTTCAACCCCTTCACCAAGGGCGTCATCAGCTCCCAGAGCGTGGTCTATTTCCTCTCCATTACGGCTTTTCTGCTTTTCTGCACCGTAAAGAGCGTCGAATCCAGGAAGTGGAGATGATCTTATGAAAGAGACGATCATTAGAAGACTGACCTACGGCACCAACGTCACCTTTGCCATAATCCTGGCTTTCGTGCTTGTGGTTTTGTGCAACGCCCTGGCGGCCAAGTATCCCAGGCGCTACGACTCCATCCAGAACCAGGAACTTTACAAGCTTTCCGAAAAAACCCTGAACGTGCTCAAGGAGCTTCAGGAGCCCGTGGAGTTCTACGTTTTCGGCAACCCTCAGAATTCCGAGCTCTATCCGAAAGTCAAAAGGCTGATAGACCAGTATTGCAACGCCAGCTCCAAAGTCACCTGCCTTTTGGCGGACGACTACATCCTCCGGGATCCCGGAAAAGTCCAGAAGATCAGGACGCAGTTCAACGTTACTGACTGGGACACGGTCATCGTGAAAGTGGGGGAGGAGTCCAAGGAGCTCAAGGAGAGCGATCTGGGCGAATTTAAATTCGAGCACAATTATTACGACTACGGCCAGAAGAAAAAGCTGGTCTTGTTCAAGGCCGAGCAGGCGCTGACTTCCGCGATACTGGAATTGCAGAATCCCGAGCAGAAGAACGTCTTCTTCACCGTCAACCACGGCGAGAGAAGCATCAACAGCAAGGAAGACCGCAATTACAGCGCCATAAAAGACTACCTGGAAAGGGACAGGGTCAACTGCCTTCCCTTAGAGCTCTTCCGCCTCTCCGACATGAGCGAGACCAACTGCGACCTTCTGGTGGTGGCCGGCCCCACCAGGGAGTTTTTGGAAGAGGAAACGGAAGTCTTGCGGCGCTATCTCATGAAGGGCGGACGCGCGCTCATCCTGCTCGACCCCAACTCCGACTGCGAGAGCATTCCGAAACTTTTGCGCAGCTGCAACCTCAACGTGGGCGACGACGTGACGGTGGATCCCTCCACCAGGATCGCCGGCACCGGCTGGTTCGATCTGGTCATTCCGACCTACCCCTCCCATGAGATAACCAAGAATTTGGAATCGCTGAGCATTTTCTACATGGCCCGCTCCGTCACGGAGATCAACCATGAGAACCAGGATTACATCGTGACGCCTTTCTTGGAGACCACGGTGGACGGCTGGGGCGAGACGAAGTACCACGGCACCTCTTACCACTTCGATCCCAACACCGATCTTTCCGGCCCCGTGTGCATCGGCGCCGCGGTGGAGAACCGCAGGACGAATTTGAGGCTGGCGGTCATCGGCGACGCGGATTTCGCGGATAATTTCTACGCGGAGCGTCCGCTGGCCAACAGGGATATTTTCCTGAACGCCTGCAACTGGGCCATGCAGCGGGAGTATCTCGTGAGCATCGGCCCCAAGACGATCCAGGAGATCAGGAGCCTTAAGCTGAACCGCAGGCAGATCTCCCTTATCAGGACGCTGGTCATCGTTTTGGTGCCCGCATTGGCCCTTTCCCTGGGATTGGTCGTTTACGTGCGCCGCCGCCAGTAAAAGCATTTTAAAGGACAAAATGAAATTCAAAACAACCATAATCTTACTGATCCTAGTTCTGGCCGTGGGCGGCTACGTTTGGTTCGTGGACCGCTTCAAGCCCTCCACGGCGGAAATAAAGCAGACTGAGAAACGGGTGCTGAAGGACTTCAAGCCCGAGCTGATAACAAAGATCTACATCGACCGCCAGGTCAGGGAGAACGACACCGGCAAGGTGCAAAGGCTGGAGAAATACGAGCTGGAGAGGGAGACCCTGGGCTGGAAGCTGGTGAAGCCTGTGAACTTCCCGGTGAACACGCCTCTGGTCCGCCAGATCCTGGACAGCTTGAAAAAAGTCGACCAGCACCGCTCCATCACGGGCGAGGAGTACGAGAACATCAACAGGGACGCCACCGGGCTCAACGCCCCGGACATCATAGCCACCTTCGAGACCCCCACCACCTCGGTGGTGCTGCGGGTGGGCTCCCAGGTCCCCCTGGGCTGGGAATACTACGCGGAGCTGCAGGGCAAGCGCCAGGCTTATTTCATTCCCAACGAGATGCGCGACATTCTCTGCTTCGAGACGGACAGCAGCGAAAAGGACGTGAGAAGGCGCCGCGTCTTCGACGTGACTCCGGAATACGTCAACGCCATGCAGCTTACGGCAGGCGGCGAAGAGATAGACTTGAGGAAGGGCAAGGACCTCTTCTCCTGGTATCTCAGAAGCCCCGTTTACGACAGGGCGGACGACAAGCTCATAAACGAATTCGTTAAGAAACTTTCCAAAATAGACGTGGAGAAATACATCGACCAGCCGAAGGAGAAGATCGATCTCAAGTATTCTGTCACGCTGGTGCAGCGGGAGAATTCCCAGAGGCTGCAGATCTCAGATGAGATCGTGGAGACAAACGAATACGAGGAAGTGGACCGCTACTGCTACGCCAGAAGGTCGGAATACGGACAGTTCTTTACCCTTAATCCCGACATCCTGAAGGAATTCTCCTCCCAGGCCGATCATTACCGGGCCAAGACGCTTTTCGCGCCCGGCGTCTTCGAGGATCTGGACTACCTCATTCTGGAAAAAGACAAAGAGCGCATGGAATTCGTTTTCGACAAGCAGCTCAACAAGTGGGACTGCCCCACCATGCTGTCCACCACATTGAAGGACGAGCTGGCCATCGAGGACTACGCCTTCCTCTGGCTGGATCTTCCCATCGCGCGCTTCGCCGACGCCGGGGAAGCCCGGGCGGCTCTGGAGGACACTCTTTCGCCCTTGATGATCCAGCTGCGCTTCCAGGGATTCGACGACATGCAGGAATACACGCTGAGCAAGGACGTGGGCGGGCTCATGTTCATGGAGCGCATGTCCAACGTTTTCGTGGCCGTGAAAACGGAAGACGTCATGAAACTTTACACCACCAACTGCTTCCGCTTCCTGACCAGAGAGGCCCTGAACGTTCCGGAAGCGGAGGTGGAAAAAATAGAACTGACCGGCAAGGAGGGGACGGTGACCCTGAACTACGGGACGAATTTCTGGATCGCCACGGAAAACGACGCCTCCAGGGAGATCATGCCCAGGATGAAGGACGAGATAGCCGCCCGCATGCCTGTGCTCATCGAACGTTACGTAAAGGAATGCTCGGAACTGGATCTGCCGGCTTTCGGGCTCTCCGAGCCTTATCTCAAAATAACCTTCACTCTGAAAAACGGCGAATTCAAGATAATCACCCTGGGCGGCCAGTGCGGCGAGGGACGCTATGGCATGGTAGGGGAGCAGCCCTATGTTTTCGTCCTCAACAAGGACACCGTCACCGCTTTGGAACAGTTCAGGGAATTAGCCAGAATATATCGTGACTGACCCTTTAAAAACAAATAGGGAGCGAAATATGCGAAAAGTAGTTTTAGCGTTAGCCATTCTTTGCCTTGCGGGCGCATTAAGCAGCAAGGCCCAGGATATCGTGGGCATGGCGCCCAGGGAGACCTCCGTAGTCATCAGGACGCAGAAGAACATCAAGTCTTTCTTGCGCATCCCTTCCCCGGGTTTCTGCTACGACGAGATGAAATACACCGCCAGGGTGGTCTCGGAACCCCGGGCGACTATTTTCCAGGTCAGCATGCTGGCTCCCACCAATCAGCCTGACCGCATCGTCATGCCTTACGCCAGGATATTGAGGCCGGACTACACGGAGGTGGCGGCGGATACGTTTTCCAACGCCGTCTTCTGGGCCAACGGGCAGATCCTGGCCCAGCGCTTCTCCATTCCGGAAAAACTGAGCAAGTATCTTATAGCCGTTGGCTACGTGAGCTACCGCGACGCCAGGCACCGCCACATCGTGGGCGGACCTTACGAGACCGTCATTAACGAAAAGGGCCTCATCGTCCACCGCGGCGAGCCGCTTATGAAGTCCAAGTACAGCGCCAAGTTCTCCATCGACTCCTCCATTATGTTCCTGGACGACGAGCTGGAGATGGAAGTGACCCAGGAGGTGGCGAGCAAAGGCTCCACCAACGAAGTGCAGACGGTCTTCAGCTATACCCTGGTCAACCTGGACACCGGAAAGATAGTCATAAACGCCGAGGAAGTGCAGAAGCCCGTCATCAAGATGAAGACTCTCGGCAACTACGCCCTGGATCTCAGGATGTCGAGGAACGGCAGCACCTTCTGGCACGGCATGAAAGTTTACTGCGTCCTGCCCAGGCTGGAAAGGACTTTCGATCCCGACTATCTTGGCAAACTGACCTTGAACGACGGCGTGATCTGCGGATCTTCCAACGACGTGCACCAGCTGGCGGACGGCCGCTATTCCGCTTACGTAAAGGACAGGATCACCCAGCGCTACTACGCCTCCGAGATAACCAACATCTTCGGCGGCAGGGGACGCATCATAACCCAGGACAGGGGATACTTCAGCTACAACCTGGGCGTGAGGCTCAAGCTCAACATGCCCTATCTTTTGGAAATCGACTATCCCGAGGACGCCCCCAGGACCATCGCGGTCTCGGTGAGCGGCGGAACTTATTGCCCCTGCGTCCAGACCGGCCACACCTTGCCTTACCAGCGCCCCGACCAGTTCGTTGAGCAGCTGCAGCTTCCCCTGAACGGGGACGTCAACAAGATGCAGTTCATCGTGTGGGCGGGCGACGACGAGCTCAGGAACGGCTTTAACGTGGCGATCGCCGATCCGGGGGAGCAGAATGCCCCCTTCAGCAAGAAGCCCCTTATTCTGCGCGTTTCCTTGTATTCTTTCCTGACCATCGCCGTGCCCCAGGCCAAGGAGAAGTTCCCGGAACAGTATCAGCGCTACGTCTGGACGGAAGGCGAAGCCATGACCGGCAGAGACGGCGTTTTCTTCGCCCCGGTCCTCAACAGCCTCTTCTTCGGCATGAACAGCTTCTCGCCCCTGGCCCTTGCCTGGAACTCAAGGGGCGGCAGCAACGGCACCGTCATGTTCCCCACGGAGCACTACACCATTCCCTTCAAGACCGAAATAAACGGCGTGGAGTATGAGAGCGACCGCAAGGAGGACAACAGCAAGCGCAGCAATTCCATCGGGGAATGCGCCGACATGGCCCGCTACCTTAAGATGAAGATCTTCCCCAGGCTGGAATACGGCGGCAGCGACCGCCTGAAAGGCAAGTCCGCGGTCGGCATCGACGGCGGCAAGATCGCCCCCTTCCTTTACAACAAGGAATCCTCGCCTCTGGAAGACAGCGTGGACGTCACCTATGAAGGCGTGGCCGAGGACTTCATCGCCATACTGAAGGAAATGGCCGGAAGCGTCCCGCAAAGGTCCCGCGGCTGCTTCGAGAACCTCATCATCCGCCAGAGGGCGAATTTCACGCCCACCTCCTACAGCGACAACGCGCTGAAACTCTACGCCGCGGAAAAAGGCATTTCCCTGAGCGGCGACGCGCTGCGCACGGAAGTCACCATGATGAGGAACGAGGATTACAGGATCTGGTATCAGAACAAGAAGTTCGCCTTCTGGAGCAAAGTCAACGAAGCTTACAACCAGCTTTTCGGAAGGAAAGGAGATCTGATCTACTACAACTGGCGCAACGGCGGCATGCCCTACGAGAATCTTTATTACCACGATTCCGTTTCCTGGACCGAGATCAAGAGGAAACGCTGCCTGCCGGTGGAAGGCTTCCCTCTGCCCACTATCACGTCAGAGGACCTGACCAAGGCGGCTGAGACCTGGACCAACGACGAAGACGCGTTCCTGAAAGACGTCTTGAACTATCCCATAATTCCGGTCTGCCCTGTCTTCGGCACCTTGGCGGCCACTTCCCAGGAATATTACTCCCTTTTCCGCAGAGGGGACGACCTTGCGAAGAGAGCGGTCAAGATAACCCCCAACGTCCAGTCCCACACCTTGGTCCTGGACACCAAGAAGGTGCCCTCCCTTGCGGGGCAGACCATGTACCGCTCCAGGGAGTACTCCATGTACGATCCTTTGCTGGCCTTTATTTTCAACAATCCGAAATATCTCTGCTTCGAGCAGACGCATCAGGCCTGCTTCCCCTTCGCCGGCATCACCAGGCGCTTCTTCATGAACTATCTGGCCCTGCCGCTGGTCCCCTTCCTGGAGGTCAAGCAGAAAGAGGGTGTCCCTCTCAACGTCTATATCGGCGTCTATGAAAATTCGCCGTACATCGCGGTGGTCAACAAGACCCTGAAGCCTGTTCTTGCCAGGGTGAGTCTTCCCCTGGCCGGCGTGAAGCAGCTGCGGCCGCTGGTCACCAAAGGGAAGCGCCAGGACTACTTCGTTCTGGACGACACCATCGAAGTGGACCTTAACATGGCCCCCATGGAACTGAGGAGTTTCAAGGCTGAATAAGATGTCGGAGATCTGGCGCACCAAAAACGACACGAAAGTCTATTCGCCGTCCTGCCTGGCGACGATAGCGCTTTTCATCGTGACCTCGCTGGCTCTCTTCTTCGGGCTGAGCGCATATTTCACTGAAAGAAGCGGCGACCTTTTCAAGGCTTGCTATCCGCTGCTGGAGCCTCTTTTGGAGGACTCCGCCACGGCGGGCGAAAAGGCGGGCTTTTCCAACGCCTTTTTCAGGATCGCTCAAAGCATAAACGAAGATCCCCTGATCCTGACCAACAAGGAGATGCTTTTGGTTAGGGACATTGTGATGGACCAGAGGATCTCCCGGGAGGAGATCGCCAAATTGGAATCCCTCGCCGATAAGGTCTCCCATGACGAATAGAAGGACGCTTATATTTTCGGCGCTTGCCGCCCTCCTTTGCCTGGCGGCCTTAGGGGACGAATATTACACCCTGGACCTGCCGGAGAACTGGCAGAAAGTCCCCAAGGAAAGTCTCGAAATATACAACCGGGCAGAGGATTCCCTCAAGGGACAGGTCAGGGGAGGCTACAGCGCGGCTTACGAACGCAAAGCCCTGCTCGATTTCCAGATGCCCTACATCCTTGTGGAGCAGGAAAGGCACGCTCCCTACAGCGTTCCCGAACTGGAGGCCATGGCGGAGGAAATGCCGGCGATCATAAGGCGGGCTTATCTGCCGCTGCACCGCGCCGGCCGCTACGGAGAGGTCAAGGTCATGCCGGGCCTTTACGACAGGGAAAGGAACATGGTCTTCACCTACTACGAGATGATGAGGGCTAAGCCGAAGGAGGAGCTCTTCGCCTTCGTGGCCTGCTTCCCCTCGAGGATAGGGCTTGTAAAACTCCACGGCTTCGGAAAAAAGGCTGACTACGCCCGCAGCATGGAGGAGATGGAGAAGATCTTGCAGAGCTTTTCCTTCACCAGCAATTATCTTTACACGCCCTCCCTTAAGAAAAGCTCGAAACTCAAAACGCTGCCTGTGATCTGCGTCTGCGCCTTCGTGATCCTTTACGCCCTGAAATTCCTGGGCAGGCGCCGGACGGCGGGGCGGGAACCCTTTTCCGGTGGGAGGAACTGAAACATGAGAATTTTAAACGTCACGTTGCTTTTCGTTGTCTGCGCGCTGATCCTATGCTCCTGCAAAAAAGAGAACACTTCCGAATCATCCTGGCGCGCGATGCCGCGCCCGGTCAGCATAAAGGCGGTTGAAGATCAGAACGTACTTGATCTCCCGGCGACCAACAGGTATCTCCTCATGGGGAAAAAACTGGGACTCCCCAGGTACGCGGCGTTTTACAGCCAGCCCGGCGGAGATCCCGCCTCCATAGTTCCTTTGATCATCGCCATAGGGGAAAAGCAGTTCTATTCCGGGGAAATGTACGCCGACACCAACAACGTTGGCCGCTTCAAGATCCCTTCCTTCTTCAAAGGGACCTTCATCTCCAAGCACAATTATCCCAGCCGCGAGGCCTTTGAGTCTTTGAGGCTGCCCGGCGAGAACGTCAACATAACCCTATGGCACAACCAGAGCGCCATCAGGGAAGCGAATCTGAGGCGCTGGAACGACATCCTCTCATATCACGACGACGCCTACCGGGAAAGGATGGCGAAAGCTTTCAGGACCACCAACACCCAGACGGACGAAGTCTGGGACGACGACGTTAACCTCACCGTCAGGATCCGCTACGTAAAAGACGGCTACACCTACATGTTCTACAATTCCGGCAACACCGCGGAAAGCCCTGAGGAGATCGAGCCAATCGACGTCTTCCGCCCGCTCACGGCTGAGATAGAAACGAGGGAGAACCCCACGAACAAAGCCCTCTCGGACGTGATGCTCTATTTCCGCTATGACGGCGGGGAAAGGTATTACATGTACAAGAGGGATTACGACCTCGAGCCCTGCTACTGGAGGCAATCTGAGCACGTGACGCTGCAGAACGACCCCTCGAAGTTGGAGGCATCCATCGTGCTTACAAAGGACGGAGAAACCATCGCGGAAGAAAAGCGCTCCCTGGGCGATTTTGTGAAAGGCTATTTCCCTTACGCCACCTTCACCAACTGGGTGACCGGCGTTTCCCTGAAAACGCCTCCCGCGGGGGCGAAGCTTAAAATAACCGTGGACGGCGGCCCGCTGTACGGGCCCCTCAAAGCGGAGAAAGAATTCTGAAAGAGAGCGGTTTTCTCCGACTTTCTTATTTTCTCGCCGTTACGGCGATCCAGGAAGGACTTTCTCGGCGAAACGTCTCTATGTTCTTGAAACCGGCTCTTAGCAAGTATTCTTCTATTTTCTCTGCCCGGTATGCTTTCAGTCCCTTTATTATCTTTTCATATTTTTCTGACGATGGGGCGTTCCCGTCAAGTTCGTTGACTATAAGGATCACACCTTCTTCCTTCATACATTCGCGGATATTCTCAAAACAATGCTGCAGGTCCTCCCAGAAATAGATCGTTTCGATAGCCGTGACCAGATCGTAGTCTTTTTCTTTTTCCGATAACGTTACGACGTCTCCGCACTCGATTTTCATTCTCTCAGTTTCTATTAACTTTCGGTTATATTTGCTCGCTGCTTCCACGCAAAGAGGGGAGAGATCAATTCCTTTCAGCTTTGAATTTCTGTATGCTTTCGCTAGTTTGGAGATGTTTCTTCCGCCACCGCAGCCCAGATCGAGTATTTTTTTGAAATCGATATCCGGAAGCTTTTTAACTCCCCAGTTAAACAGCGGGGCGTGACCGAAGTTCATCATAGCGATCATTATTTTTCCAAGCCGCCCTTCGGGCATCCTGGTTTGGTTCATCAGTCTTGTTATGAATTCCATAATTGGTTAGTTATGACTAACTATTTGGTTAAGATTAAAAGAAAAAAAGAACAGTCAAAAGAATCAGAAGCCCGACTCCACCCTCAGCATCACGGTCTTGGATTGGATGCAGTTCAATTTGTTCAGAGCCGCGATGGAATCCTTCATGCGCGCTTCCGTGGTCTCCCTGGTCATGAAGGTCACAATAGAATAAGGCTGGGCTTTGGCGAATTCGTGCAAAATAACGGAGCTGATGCCGATCTCCCTTTCCGTCAGCACTTGCGAAAGCGCGGAGATGACGCCGGGGCGGTCGTCGGTCTTCCAGCGGAGATAATAGCGCATTTCCATTTCCGGGGCCGGCACAAGCTCAAGCTCGTCCGGCTTCAGGGCGAAAACGGGCACACGGCCGACGGAACCGGAGTAGATGTTGCGGGCGATGTCTATGATGTCCGCTGTGACCGCGCTGGAGGTGGCGTTCATGCCGGCGCCCTCGCCGTAATAGAGCGTGCGGCCGATGGGGGATCCGTTGATCTCCACGGCGTTGTAGGCGTCCGTCACTCCGGAGAGCATGCTGTTTTTGTTGATGAGGGTGGGAGCGACCATGCATTCCAGCTTGCCGTCCTTGGCCCTGGCCCAGGCCAGAAGCTTGATGTCGTAGCCCAGCTCACCGGCGCAGCGGATGTCGGTCTGGTCGAGCCCCATGATGCCCTCCGTGTAGACGGATTCCGGCTTGATCCACTGTCCGAAGCAGTTGGCCATCAAAAGGACCAGCTTGTGCAGGGAGTCTTTGCCCATGAGGTCGAAGGTGGGATCGGCCTCGGCGTAGCCGTTCTGCTGGGCGGCCTTGACGGCGTCGTCGAAAGCCATGCCGTCTTTGCCCATGCGGGTCAGGACGTAGTTGCAGGTCCCGTTGACGATGCCCCGGAAATTTGCGATCGAATCGCAGGCCAGGCCTTCCCTTACGGCCTTAATGACAGGAATGCCGCCGCAGACCGCGGCTTCGTAATAGAGGTCCACTTCGTTCTGCTTCGCCAGGGACGCCAGGTAGGGGCCGTATTCGGCCAGAAGGGCCTTATTGGCGGTCACCACGCTTTTCTTCCTCATCAGCGCGTCTTTGATGACCTTCAGGGCGAAGCCGCATCCGCCGATCAGCTCGACTATGATGTCTATCTCGGGATCGTCCAAAAGCTCGTCCGCGTTGGTGGTGAAAAGATCGAAGGGTATCTTGTAAGGCCTTTCCTTGAAAGGATAAAGATCGGCGATCTTCTTCAAACGGATTTCGCAGGGCAGATTTCTCCGCGCGCTCTCGATGTTCAAGAGGTTGTTGGCGACGCCGGTTCCCACGACGCCGCAGCCAATCAGGCCTATGTTTATGGTTTGCTTCTTCATGTTTAAAAAAGGGGTATTTATTATTTTACCATAATCCGCCCGTGATTTTTTACAGTTCCCCGTTTTCCCGCGGCCGGAGGGCAAAAAAAAGCCCGCTTTCGCAGCGGGCTTTCCATGGGAAGGGGAGAGGCGTCAGTTGATGAAGAGCAGCTCCCTGTACTTCGGCAGCGGCCATAGCTCGTTGTCCACGATCTCCTCCAGGCGGTCGATGGGTTTCCTGATATCTTCGATGGATTCGGCCACCTCGTGGTAGGCGAGGGCTTTCTTGTAGATGTCCTCTATGACGTTGGCGGATTTTCTCTGCTCGATGAGGGCGTCCACTTTTTTCCTGATCTCCGCGATGAGAGAGGAGGCCTCCTTCGCCAGCTCGATCTCGGGGGCCGACTGCTTCAGGTATTCCTTGGGGAAGATCTCCTTGGAGAGCTCTACGGAACGCAGCAGCCTGGTCTTGTATTCCAAGGCGGCCGGGATGACATGGTTGGTGGCCATGCGTCCCAAGACCCGGGCTTCTATCTGGACTTTCTTGACGTAGGTCTCCCATTTGACTTCGTTGCGGGCCACCAGCTCTTTTTCCGTATAGACTCCGGTTCTGGCGAACATTTCCACCGCGTCCTTTTTGGTGAAGGCGGAGAACATCTTCGGCACGACCGTTTCCGTGTCGAGGCCTCTCTTTTTGGCTTCCTTCTGCCATTCGCTGGTGTAGCCGTTGCCGTCGAAGCAGATGGTGTCTATGGTCTCTTTGATCATTGGTTTCAGGAGATCCATGACGACAATATTAAGCTTCTTGCCGGCGGAGAGAGCGGCTTTCAGGTCGGCGTAGAAGGAGGCGAGCTGGTCCGCCACGGCGGCGTTGAGGGTGGTCAGGGCGCCGGCGCAGTTGGCCGAGGAGCCCACGGCCCGGAACTCGAAGCGGTTTCCGGTGAAGGCAAAGGGGCTGGTCCTGTTGCGGTCCGTGTTGTCGACTAGGATCTCCGGGATCTCCACCAGGCCCAGTTTGCGGCCCTTCTTGCCGGCGATCTCGATGGGGGTGTCGGAGGGGACTTCGAGGATCTTTTTCAATATGCCGGTCATGGCCTGCCCCAGGAACACCGAAATAACGGCCGGAGGAGCCTCGCTGGCCCCGAGACGGTGCGCGTTGGTAGAGGAAGCTATGGAAGCCTTCAAAAGGCCGTTGTAGCGCTTCACAGCCACCAAGGTGTTGATGAGGAAGGTCAAAAACTGCAGGTTGCCCAGGGGGTCTTTGCCGGGAGCAAAGAGCTGGGTGCCGGTGTCGGTGCCCAAGGACCAGTTGTTGTGCTTGCCGCTTCCGTTGATGCCGGCGAAAGGCTTCTCGTGCAGCAATACGACGAAGCCGTGCTTCTTGGCCACGGAGTTCATGAGGTTCATGATCAGCTGGTTCTGGTCGTTGCTGAGGTTCATCTCCCCGTAGATGGGGGCGATCTCAAACTGGTTGGGCGCCACTTCGTTGTGCCTGGTCTTAAGGGGAATGCCGAGCTTGTAAGCGGCGATCTCCAGCTCCCGCATGAAATTCACGACCCTGGGGGGAATGGAACCCAGGTAATGGTCGTCCAGCTGCTGGCTCTTGGAGGATTCGTGCCCCATGAGGGTGCGCCCCGCAAGAGTCAGGTCGGTGCGGGCCGCGAAAAGCTCCTCGTCCACCAGGAAAAATTCCTGCTCCCAGCCGAGGAAGGCCGTAACTTTTCCCACGCGCTTGTCGAAAAGACGGCAGATGGGGAGCGCGGCTTCCGTCAGGGCTTTCAGGGATTTTTTCAGCGGCGTCTTGTAGTCCAGGGCCTCTCCCGTGTAAGCCAGGAAGACCGTCGGGATGCAGAGGGTGTCGCCCTGAATGAAGACGGGGGAGGTGGGATCCCAGGCGGTGTAACCCCTGGCTTCGAAGGTGGCTCTTATGCCGCCGTTGGGGAAGCTGGAGGCGTCCGGCTCCTGCTGGGTCAGCACTTTGCCGTCGAAGACTTCGATCATGCCGCCTTTGCCGTCGTACTCCAGGAAAGAGTCGTGCTTTTCGGCGGTGGTGTCTGTCAGCGGCTGGAACCAGTGGGTAATGTGGGTTGCTCCGTGCTGGAGCGCCCATTTCTTCATGCCGGAAGCCACTTTGTCGGCCACGGCGGAGCTCAAGGGCTTGCCATTGTCTATGCATTCGATGAGCGATTCATAGATCTCCTTGTCCAGGTACTGTTTCATTTTTTTCCTGGTGAAGACCAGCTCGCCGAAATAATCGGAGGGGAGTTTCCCGGGGACTTCCACGGGGATGGGTTTCTTTTTATAGGAGGCGCGGACGGCTTGGAATCTAAGGCTGCTCATGTGTTTCGCTCAAGTGATATTAAAAAATTCATTCAAACATCGTATCCTGAGACAGACGCTGTCGCAGCTCCGGGCTGAACAGAGTTTTTATGATCTCCAAGGCGAAGGGATAGGCGGCTCCCGGGCCGTTGGCGGTTATGAGGTTGCGGTCCACCACGACTTTTTTGCCGATCTGCCACTTGACGTCGAAGTAGCCTTCCTCGCACCCCGGGTACGCGGTGGCGAGATATCCCTTGATAAGTCCCTTGTGGGCCAAAACGAAGGCCGGGGAGGCGCAGATGGCGGCCACGGGAAGGCCTTTGGCCATGTGCTTTCTCAGGATGCGGTCCAATGGCAGGGAATCCCTGAGATTGTAAGCGCCGGGAAGGCCTCCCGGCAATATGATCATGTTGAAGGATTCCTCCTCCAGTTCGTCGAAGGAGATCTCGCTTATCATTTTCACTCCGTGGGCCAAGTAGACCATTCCGCCCTTGGGAGAGGCGATGATGAGATCGGCTCCGGCTCTTTTCAGGAGGTCGATGGGGGTTATGGTCTCGATCTCTTCGCTGCCGTCGGCCAGCGCCATCAGAATTCTTTTGCTCATTTTATTTGGAAAGGAAACGAAGAGCCTCCACGCGCTCTTCTATTTTGTTAAGGGAAAGGTCGCGGAAAGCGTCGATGGAGAAAGCCGTGACCAAAAAGGAACCCATGGCGGTGCCGTAGCGGACCGCTTCCGTGACGTTCTCGTTGGTGAGCCTGCCGTTGCGGGCGATGAAGCCCATGACGCCGCCAGCGAAGGAATCGCCGGCGCCGGTGGGGTCGACTACTTTTTCCGTGGGGAAGGCGGGGACGGCTTTGATAAAGCCCTCGCGCCCGAAGACCAATGATCCGTGCTCGCCTTTTTTCAGAAGCAGGTATTCGGGGTTGAACCTGTTCATGATGGTCTTGCCCGCGGTGATGAGATTCTGGCAGTCAGTGAACATCCTGGCCTCGCCGTCGTTCATCACGATAACGTTGACTTCGCGGAAAACTTTCTCCAGCTCGTCCCTGGCGGCGTTGATGTAAAAGTTCATCGTGTCGCAGACTTTGTAGCAGCCGGGCTCCATTTCATCGATGACCTTCAGCTGCAGCGAGGGAAGTATGTTGGCCAGGAAAAGGTTGGGGGCCTTCTTGTAATTTTCCGGGATCTTGGGATCGAAGGTCGCGAAGACGTTGAGCATGGTGCAGTGGGTGTCCGCGGCGTTCACGTCGTTCATGTAGGAGCCGGCCCAGCGGAAAGTCTTGGCGCCTTTGACTATTTCCAGCCCGTCCAGGTCGATGCCCCGGGATCTCAAAAGCTCTATGTGCGTCTTGGGGAAATCGTCGCCCGCCACGCCGATCAAGCCCACCTTGGCCTGGAAGGAGGCGCTTATGGAAAAATAGACAGCCGAGCCGCCCAGGCAGTTCTCGTGGGTGCCGTAATGGGTCGTTACCGTATCCAGCGCTATGGAGCCTACGGCCGTTATGTCGGGGATGCCCGTCATGGTTCCAAAGCCGGGGCGGTGTCGGAGCCGCCGGAGGTGAGGGTGGATTCCTTGCCGGTCTCGCTGTCGACGATCATGATGTTGGAGCCCCCGCGGGAGAAGACGATGTGGCGGGAGTCGGCGGCCCAGCAGGGGAACTCGTCGTTGCTGGGGTTGTTGGTCACGTTGACGGAGTTTCCGGAGGAGAGGTTGCAGACGCAGATCTCATAGTTGGCGCCGATCTGGGCCACGAAGGCGATCTTCTTGCCGTCCGGGGACCAGGCGGGGGAGGTGCAGTAGCGGGAGACGTTGCGGCAGATCCTTTTCTTGCCGCCGCCGGAAGCGCTCATGATGTAGATCTGGGGAGTCTTTCCTTCGTCGCAGGAGAAAACGATCTGGCTGCTGTCCGGGGACCAGGCAGGGGAGGATTCGTTTTCCCGGCCTCTGCTCAAGCGTTTGTGGCTGCCGCCGGAAAGGGCGTAGGTGTAAAGTTCGGGGAAGCCGTCCTTGTCCAGGATGGCTGCCAGCTGCCTGCCGTCCGGGGAAATGGCGCCGGAGGTGTTCATGCCGGGCATGGCCAGAAGTTTCTGGGTACGTCCGGTGGTCAGATCAAGCTTGTAGATGACGGCCCTGTTGTCGCGGTAGCTGGTGAAGAGAATGTTCTTGTGATCGGGAAACCAGTCCGGGAAAGTGTTGAGGTCCGCGCCGGAAGTCAGATTCTTCCTGTCGCCGCCCAGGATGTCGGTCATGACGATGTTCTTCGCCCTGCCTCTGCCGGAGGCGAAGAGCAGCCTGGACTGGAAGAAGCCTTTTTCCTTCAGGACGTACTGCACGATGTCGTTGGCGATGGCGTGGGCCACCCTGCGGGGGGAGACGGAGCCCATGTTGTAGGTCCTGTTCATGACCGCGGAGCCGTTGGAGGTGTTGTAGAGCTTGAAGGTCAGGGAGCTGCCGCTGACTTCGCCTTTGCCGATAAGGGCGCAGCCCAGGTTGCGCCAGTTCTCGAAATGAATGGCGTTTCCGGAGTAGTCCGCGTTGTTCAAGGTGGTGGCGTCGCTCTGCGAGATCCTGGGGACCGTGAAGCCTCCGTGGATGTTCAGATCTTTCCTGACCACGTCGGCGATGGAGACCGCGCCGCCGCGGAAATCGGAAACGTAGATCGGGATCCCTTTGCGCTGGGCTGTCCCGCGGACGGTGCCGGGCGTTATTATCTCTTCGGAAAAGAGACTTGTTGCGCAGGCTGCGATCAGAGTGAAGAGAAGAAGTTTTTTCATAAGTCGTCCCTTGCTTGAAATTTTAGTTTCCCCTTTGTTAAAAAGGGAAAAATACAAAATATATTTCATTTTACCATAAAGCGTCTTTTCTTGTTAGGAGGTTCGCCGGGGCAGGAAACAAGGGATCGCGGCTCCTTTTAGGGAAGAATCGGCTATAATTTTAGCGTGAGGTATGCCGATACATCAGAAGGCGTTTTCCTGAGGAGGCCCAACCGTTTCGAGGCCTATGTCCTCACTGAAAAAGGAGAGACGCTGGTACATGTGAAAAACACGGGACGCTGCCGGGAGCTTTTGCTCCCCGGCGCCAGGGTCGTTTTGTCAGAAAGCCCCAAACCGGAACGCAAGACCCGCTTCGATCTGGTCGCGGTCCGCAAGCCGGGGCTGGGGCTCGTCAACATCGACAGCCAGGCCCCCAACAAAGTCACGGAGGAATGGCTCAGGAGCGGCCGCTCCTGCTTCCGGGACCTGACTTTAATAAAGCCGGAATATTCCTACGGAGATTCCCGCTTCGACTTTTATTTGGAGCGCGGGAGGGAGAGGATCCTTATGGAAGTCAAGGGCTGCACCCTGGAGAAAGATGGGATCGGCTATTTCCCGGACGCGCCCACCGCCAGGGGGACAAAGCATCTCAGGGAACTCGCTGCCGCGGCGGGATCAGGCTTCTCATGTTATCTGGCCTTCGTCATCGCCATGCCGAAAGTGAAAATAGTTCTGCCCAACAAGGAGACCGATCCGGAATTCGCCGAGGCGCTCAGCAATGCCAGATCTGCGGGCGTGAAGATCCTTCTGCTGCGCTGCCGCCTGAGCAAGGACCGCCTTGAGATAGCGAATTGGGAAGAGGATCGTTAACAAGAATAGATGAAAATAAAAAAGCCTTCCGTCCGGAAGGCTTTTTCGTTTTCGCCCTTTTTTATATCTATCAGAGGTTGGTGAGGGCCAGTTTTTCCAAGACGTCCTCTCTCTCCACGATGAAGCCGGTGCCTTTGGCCACGGCCAGGAGCGGTTCGTCCGCGATGGAGACGGAAAGGCCCGTGTCGTTCTCGATCCTCTTGTAGAGGCCCCTTAAGAGCGCACCGCCGCCGGCCAGCATGAGACCGTGGTCCAGAAGGTCCGCGGACAATTCGGGCGGGCACTGCTCCAGGGCGTCCCTGACAGAATTGACGATGGAGTCCACCGGATCCTTCAAGGCCTGGCGGATCTCCACGGAGGATACCGTGATGGTCTTGGGGAGGCCGATGTTGAGGTCACGGCCGCGCACTTCTCTTTTCATTTCGTTCTCGCCGTTCTCGCCCAGGGGATAGGCGGAGCCGATGGCTATCTTAAGTTCTTCCGCGGTCTGTTCGCCGATCAAGAGGGCGTACTCCCGCTTCATATACTGCACGATGGCGTCGTTCATCTCGTTGCCGGCCACTCTCAGGGATTTGGAATAGACCGTGCCGGAAAGGGAGGTGATGGCCACTTCCGTGGTGCCGCCGCCGATGTCGATGATCATGTTGCCGGAAGGATCGTGGACGGGCAGTCCGCTGCCGATGGCGGCGGCCATGGCCTGCTCGATGCAGTAGACTTTCCTGGCTCCGGCCCGCTCGGCGGCGGATTTGACCGCCTGGCGCTCAAGCTCCGTGATGCTGGAGGGGACGGCAATGACGATCCTGGGCGGCACGATGGAGTGGCGGCTGTGGGCGCGGCGGATGAAGGTCCTGAGCATTTCCTCGGTGACGTTGGGGTTGGCCACGGCGCCGTCCTTCATGGGACGCAGGGTGTCGATTATGCCGGGCGTGCGTCCCAGCATGCACTGGGCTTCGCGTCCGATGGCGATGATCTCGCCGCTCTTGTTGTTGATGGCGACGATGGTGGGCTCGTTGACCACCACGCCCACGCCGCTGACGTAGACGATGGTGTTGGCGGTGCCCAGGTCAACGCCGATGTCGCTGGCCAGCGCTCCCAGGAACTTGCCCGAGATGTTCATGAAGGAATCCCTCATCCCGGATCTGAAAGTCTTGTTTTTCATATTTTTTCTCCTTTATTTGCTTGGAGGTAAAAGCGTTTTTAAAAAGCGTCCTGTCACGCTTCTCTCGTTTCGCGCGATCTCTAAGGGGGAGCCGCAGGCCAAAAGCTCTCCTCCCGCCGCGCCTCCTTCCGGACCGAGATCGATTATGTGATCGGCGCACTTGATGAAATCAAGGTTATGTTCGATGACGACGACAGTATTGCCGGCGTCCACAAGTTTTTGCAGGACCTGAAGCAGCCTTTCCACGTCGGCGAAATGCAGTCCGGTGGTAGGCTCGTCCAACACGTAGAGCGTCCTGCCGGTGTCCTGCCTGGCCAGTTCGTAGGAAAGCTTCACCCTCTGCGCTTCGCCGCCTGACAGCGTGGTGGCGTGCTGGCCGAGGGTTATGTAATCAAGTCCGACCTCGGAAATGGTATCCAATATGCGGGAGAGTATCTTGTGATGGCGGAAGAAGTCCTTGGCCTCGGATACGGGCATGTCAAGGACGTCCGCGATGCTCTTCCCACGGTACTTTATTTCCAGGGTCTCTTTATTATAGCGTTTACCGTCGCATTTGTCACATGTGACGAAAACGTCGGGCAGGAAGTGCATTTCCACCCGCTTGACTCCGGAACCTTCGCACTCCTCGCAGCGCCCCCCCTTCACGTTAAAGGAGAAGCGCCCGGCCTTGTAGCCCCTTATTTTGGCTTCCGGCAGCTGGGCGAAGATATTTCTTATGTGGACGAAGGCCTCGGTGTAGGTGGCGGGGTTCGAGCGGGGAGTGCGCCCCAGGGGCGACTGGTCCACCACGATGACCTTGTCAAGGTTCTTCAAGCCTTCGATCTCCCGGAAAGCTCCGGGGGTGTCCTTGGCTTTGTGGTAATAGTTCCTCAGGGCCGGGAGCAGGGTGTCCGTGACTAGGGAGGATTTCCCCGAGCCGGAAACGCCTGTGACGCAGATTAAGCGGCCCAAGGGGAAGCGGACGGTCAAGTTCTTGAGATTGTTGTGTGAGGCCCCTTTCAGGACCAGCGAGGGCGTCCTTGGGCCGACGGGACGGTAAGCGGGGATCGCGATCTCGCGTTTTCCGCTCATGTAGTCGGCGGTGAGGGAGGTCTTGCACTTCAATAATTTTTCGTAAGGCCCCTGGAAGATCACGTTCCCGCCCTGCACTCCCGCGCCGGGGCCCATGTCCACCACGTAGTCCGCGTTCCTTATGACCTCCGCGTCGTGCTCGACCAAAACCACCGTGTTGTTGAGATCCCGGAGCTGTTTTAGCGCCGCCAGCAGCTTCTCGTTGTCCCTGGGATGAAGCCCGATGGTGGGCTCGTCCAAAACATACAGAACGCCGGTGAGCCCGGTTCCGATTTGGGAACTGAGCCTGATGCGCTGGGCTTCGCCGCCGGAGAGGCTTATGGAGTTGCGGGAGAGATTGAGGTACCCCAGTCCCACAGAGCGCAGGAAGCCAAGGCGGTTTCTTATCTCCCTTAGGATGTCAGATGAGATCTCGGCCTTTTCGCCTTTCAGGCCGGATGAGAGCTCCTCGAAAAAGAGGGCGGCCTTGTCCAGGGACATCCTGCCGACGTCCACGATGGTCCTGCCGTTCACCGTCACGGCCCGGCTGTAGGCGTTGAGCCGCTCGCCCTGGCATTCCGGACAGATCTTCGAAGGGTCGAAATACATGACCCCCAGGCCGTAGCAGGTGGGGCAGAATCCGTAGGGACTGTTGAAGGAGAAAAGCCTCGGCTCAATTTTGGGAAGCGCCACGCCGTCGCGGCAGTTGGGGCAGGCGTAGTTTCCGGAGAAATACAGATCTTCGCCGCCGGCTTTGCTGATCACCAGATCGTTGCCGCCTATTTTCAGGGCGGTCTCCACAGAGTCCGCCAGACGCCGGCGGATGTCCGCTTTCAAAACCAGGCGGTCAACCACCACTTCTATGGTGTGGAGGTTGTAGCGGGCCAGGGAGGGGGCGTCTTCCAGAAGGTATTCCTTTCCGTCTATCCTGACTCTGACGAAGCCTTCCCGGCGGGCTTTCTGCAAAAGTTCCTTGTGCTCGCCTTTCTTGCCTTTCACCAAGGGCGCGAGTATTTCTATTTTTTCGCCGTCCTTCAGGGCCATGACGGCCTCTATTATCTGCTCCGGGCTTTGGGGAGTGATGGCGGCGCCGCATTTCGGGCAGTGGGGGACGCCCAGCTGCGAGAACAAAACTCTCAAATAATCGTGGATCTCGGTGGCGGTCCCGACGGTGGAGCGCAGGCTGGTGTTGCCCATACGCTGCTGGATGGCGATGGCGGGGCAGAGACCCGTGATGCGGTCGACCTTGGGCTTCTGCAGGATCCCCAGGAACTGGCGGGCGTAGGAGGAGAGCGATTCCATGAAGCGCCTCTGTCCTTCGGCAAACAGCGTGTCCAAAGCCAAAGAGGACTTTCCGGAGCCGGAAAGTCCTGTTATCACCGTCAGGGAGCGATGGGGGATGTCGACGCTGATGTTCCTGAGGTTATGTTCGCGCGCGCCCTTTACCGAGATCATCCTATATCTCCCTTAGGCTCCCTATGCTTCTGAATTTCTGATAGCGCTGTTCCCTCAGTTCGGGGCCGGAAAGTTTTCCAAGTTCGTCAAGGTTGCGGATGACCGCTTCCTTCACCGCCTGCGCCGCGGCTTTGTGGTCGCGGTGCGCGCCTCCCAGGGGCTCCTCGATGATCTCGTCGGCGATCTTCAGGCGCAGGAGGTCCGCGGCGGAGAGCCGGAGCGCGGCGGCGGCATCGTCGGCGCGCTTTGAGTCGTGGAAGAGGATGGCGGCGCAGCCTTCCGGCGAAATGACGGAATAATAGGAATTGGAAAGCACCAGAAGGCGGTTGCAGACGCCGATGCCAATGGCTCCGCCGCTGCCGCCCTCGCCGATTACCACGGACACCACGGGCACGCTGAGCTCCATCATGTCCCTTAAATTTACGGCGATGGCCTCGGCCTGGCCTCTTTCCTCGGCGCCGATGCCGGGATATGCGCCGGAGGTATCGATCAAAGTTACCACCGGCAGTTTGAAGCGGTCGGCGGTCTGCATGAGCCTCAGGGCTTTGCGGTAGCCTTCGGGATGCGCCATGCCGAAGTTGCGCTGGATCTTTTCCTTGGCGGTGCGGCCTTTCTGGTGGCCGATCAACATGACCTTGCGGCCGTCGATGTCGGCGAAGCCGCCCACCATGGTGCCGTCGTCATAGAAACGGCGGTCGCCGTGCAGCTCCACAAAATCGCTGCAGCAGTAGGAAATGTAATCAAGGGTGTAGGGCCGCTGC
This sequence comes from bacterium, assembly GCA_017649705.1. Taxonomy (GTDB): domain Bacteria; phylum Auribacterota; class UBA3054; order UBA3054; family UBA3054; genus UBA3054. The sequence continues at coordinate 20,628 of JAGCGH010000030.1, read as the reverse complement.
GGGTGTCTGGCGATCTGGACAAGCTCGTAGGGCTTCAGGTTGGAGTAGATCCTGCGGCAGAGCTCGTCCCTCTTTTTTATGAGGCTCTCCAGTTCCGCGGAAGAGTCGATCTTAACTTCCTCGGAATAGCGGCGCAGTTCGTCGATGCTTTTTTCAAGCTCGACGATTGGTTTTTCAAAATCGTATACGAGCATGGGATCTGAAATTTAGTCGTGGATATGGACCGGCGTGCCTTCCTTGACCAAAGAGAAGAGTTCCTCCACATCCTCGTTGCGCATCCTGACGCAGCCGGCGCTGGAGGCTTTGCCCACGGTGTCGGGTTCCCAGGTGCCGTGAATGCCGAAGCCCGGGTACGAAATGGCCATCCAGCGGGTGCCCAGGGCGTTTTCGGGATCGCCGTAGGGGATGGGCTTGCTGTTGTCCTTGTACCAGATGGGTTCCTTCTGCTTAAGATTTATGATGTAGTCGCCCCGGGGAGTGTTGTCGTTTTTGCCGGTGCCCACGGGATAGCTCTTGAAGAAGTTGGTCTGACCGTCCCAGATGCGGTATACCCTCAGCTTAAATTCGGGAATGGAGACGTCGATGAGATAGGAGGACATGTCTATCCTGAGCCTCTGGTTGATCCTGATGCGGTCGGAATTCATGCGGTTGACGAAAAGGATGGAATCCGCGGTGGTCTTGTATTTGCGGGCGATGGAATTTAGGATCTCGCCGGAGTGGACCACGTGGTTCGTGATGAAGTCCAGTTTCGCTTCCCTAAGTTCGGAGACGTTGCGGTCTCCGATGTAGGCTTCGGCCTGCTTGGCCTCGGCGCTCTGGGGGAAACCGTCTATCAGGGCCTGGCGGATAAGGTCGGAGTTCTGGGTGTCGCCCTTGGCGTTGGAGGCGTTCAGGCTTTCCAGCAGGAACCCTTTGGAAGCTTCGTTCTTGGGATATTTTTCCCGGAAGGCCAGCTTCGCCGCCTCTTTGTCGGGGGCGAAGGCTATGAGCTCGAATTCGGCTCTGGCCTGGACTTCCGGATTGGAGTGGAGCTTTTTGACTTTTTCCCAGGTCTCCTTGTCGGACTTGCCCAGGGCGGTCTCGCAGAGAGCCTGCTTGTAAAGGGCGTCCGCTTGCGAAGCGGGAGTCTTTTCATACTTGCGCACCGCTTTTTTGAAGATGGGCAGGGCGGAGGAATAACGCTGCTCCTGGAGAGCTTTGTCGGCTTCGGCGAGCTTTTCCTCAAAGGGCCTTCTGGTGGCGCAGAGTATGGCGACCGTACCGGCGATGCCCAGAAGCACGATGATCAAAAAAACTTTTTTCATTTTTTACTGTTTGGGGATTATTTGGCTTTCTTGTTGTCTTTGGGAGCGGGGCCTTCGCCTTTGGCGTTTTTCTCTTTCTTGGCTTTCTTCTGCTGCTCCTCGATGTCTGAAGCCACGGAGTCGGTGGTCAGGGGATAGAAGACCAGATAGGGGACGCGGTTGCGGAAAGTCTTGTAGTTGTTTCCGATGTCGGAGCTTTCAGCCTCGGCGTCATCGCCTTCCTTGGCTTTTTCCTTGTCTTTGTCTTTATCCTTGTCCTTCTTGTCTTTTTTGTCCTTGTCTTTATCCTTGTCCTTCTTGTCGTCGCTCTTCTTGCCCATGAAGGAGTCGCGGTGCAGGCTGGCGAAATAGTTGTCGTAATCCTTGTCGAAATTGCGGGCCTGCTCTTTGGACTTGCGCATGAGGTAGATGAGGGGCAGGGCGTCCTTTATGGAAAGATAATCGTAAACGGCGGCGGACTGGCGCAGGAAGTAGTAGAGTTTGGCGTTGTCGGTGGGAGCGCCGTTCTTCACGAACTGGTCTATGTTGATGAGGCCGCTCTTCTCCAGGGGCAGGTACTTGAAGGGCAGGGCTCCGGATTTGATCTTGAGGAGCATGTCGTAGGTGACGGGCTTGCCCTGGAAGCGGGAGACCTGGCTGGGGCCGCTTTCCGTGATCACGGAGGAGAGGTCGCTGCAGTAGGCCGCGAAGCCGACGGTCAGGAACTCGTTGACGGAGCCGCGGGGGTTGACCACGCTCAAAAATTCATCCAGGACCGCGGCGGCCACGGTGTAGGCGAAGGCTTCGGCGTTCCAGTCTTTGTTGACGGGGGTCAGGAAAACGTAGAATTCCCTGTAGCCCTTGGCGTTGTAGATGGTCTGGACGGGGGAGTTGCGCAGCCCGGTGCCCTTCAGCATGGTCCAGTCTTCGCTTTTCGTAACGAAGAAGACTTTGCCTCTCAGCTTTGCGAGCCAGTTGATGAAGTCGGTCATCACCAGCGCTTCCGTGGCTTTGTCGAAGGCCGCGTCGCCGGCGGCGAGGATCTGCTCGATGCCGTAGAATTCAGCGGTGTCAACTTCCACGGCCTTGCCGCCCTTTACGACTTTGCATTTCTCGGGATAGACGGCGATGAAGCGCGTGCTTTCCGCCACGGCCTTTTTCTGGCCTTTCATGGAGCTTTTCAGCCTGGCGGAGTGATTGCTGTCGCCCTGCTTCAAAAGCCTGATGTCGTTTTGACGGAAAAGCTTCCAGGTCTTCTGGACGTCGGCTTCGGTGGTCACGCTGATCTTGTTGCAGTAAGATCTGGCGCCGCGGTCGCTGCCGGCTTTGGCGTTCAGCCTGGACATGTAGTCGCTGAATTTGGGAGAAGCGAACTGGGGTCCGGCGGCGGCTTTTTCGGCTTCCTTTTCGCTCAGGGCGCCGGCGCCTTCCTTGGCGTCTTCCGTCAGTTCGGCCTTTTCTTCTTCGGTCGCGGCTTCGGACACGACTTCGGCTGCGGGGGCGGCTCCGGAGGCGTCTTCTTCTTCGCTTTCGTCGATCTCTTCCGCAACGGTATTGCCTTCTTCGTCGAACTGGACGTCTTCGTCATCGAATTCCTCGTCGGCCATGACCGGGACGGAAACGGTGACTGCCAAAAGGGAGATCAGAAGCAGGTAAAGCAGATTTTTTTTCATATCTATCACCTCGAAAATGTAGTGAATTGAAATGGGGGTCGGATTTCTTTATTTGCTTTCGGCCGCCTCGGGAGCGGGCGCGTCCTTCGTTTCCGCGGGGGATTCGGGAGCGCCGTTTGACTCTTCGGCGGGAGCGGGTTCTTTGTCAGCGGCGGGAGCGGCGCTTTCAGCCGTTCCGGCAGGTTCAGCGGACTCCGCGGGGGCGGCGTTTTCAGTTGCCTCGGCGGGGGCGGGTTCGGAGGCGTCCTTGGCCTCTTCACCCTGCGCGGCTTCCTTGTTCTCGCCTTCGCCGGCGGCTTTTTCAGCAGCGGCTTTTTCCTTGGCCTTCCTGGCTTCGATGATGTCCTTCGTCATCTTTTCCTGGGTCATTTCATAGAAAAGACGGTTGGAGGCTTTTTCCAGGGCTTTCAGGTCGGCTTCGCCCACGATGACGACGTTGGTGGAGGGCTTCTGCTCCTTCACCGCGGCGCCTATGATGCCGCGCTGCATCTCGCAGTAGGAGATGCTGAACTCTTTGTCGAAGTTGCGGCCCTGGGAGAGGGAGCGGATGAGGGAGAGAACGCCCAGGGGGGATTCTTTCCAGAGTTTCTCAAAGACGCCCCTTGATTCGCGCAGGAAGTAATATTTCTGTTCGGGGAGCTGGGGCAGAGCCTGGGCGTCCTTCAGTTCCGCGAAGGGCATCAGGCGCTTTTCCTTCAGGGGAAGCATGATGCCCACTTTCGGCCTTTTGATCTTTTTGCCTTTGCCGTTGATGACGACTTCGCCCACCTGCCTGGGGGTGAAGTCCGGGGGAACCACGCAGGCTTCCAGTCCGGAAAGCTCGCCGGAAACGCCGACGTTGACGAAGAGCGGCAGCTTGGAATCCGGGCGGCCGGAAAGCACGCGGCAGTATTCCTTGACGATCTGCTCGGATATGGCGTAGCAGAGAGTCTGGGGAACGTATTCAGCGCAGCAGGCGTCGTCAAGGATGATGAATTCGCGGGAATTGTCGGAGACGGTGATGTTGGCCGTGAGGGATTCGGCGGATTCGTTGCTTCTCAGCCTCATCCACATCATGGTGTTGGGGATCACATATATCCTTCCGGGATAGTCGGACCAGTCCATGAATTCGCCCACCAAAAGCTTTTCCGTGACGGCGCAGTAGTTGGATTCGGCGATGGCGAGGAGGTTTTGCAGATGCTCCTTGTTCTCGACTTTCTTGCGCTTTTCCTCCACGGTGACGGTGGTGTGGCTGGGTCCGGTTATGAGGAAATACTCGCCGGTCAGAGTGATCTCGCCGCCGTACATGGCTCTGTAGCCTTTGGATTTGGTGAATTCCTTGGCGCGGGTGGGGATGTTGCTGCGGTCAGCCTTGGCGACGGTCTCGTTGTCGTAAAGCCTGAAGCGGCTGTAGAACTCGTTGACGCCCTCGGGGGTGTCCAGGCCGAAAAGACGGGTGTAAAGGGTTATGGCCGTGCCGCTCTGCTCCACCTGTCCCACGGTCTTTTTTACCTGCAGGACTTTCGGGGGCTCGTCATGGCTCGCCATGAGGCAGCTTGCGCTCAGAAGAAAAAGAAGGGCGAAAACAGTAACTCGTTTCATGTTTTTCCTCGCTTCAGATTTGAATTGTTAAATTCCGGTGTGACCGAACCCGCCAGAGCCGCGTTCCGTCTCGCCAAGTTCCTCCTCGCTTACGCAGGCGGAGACCGCCGCTCTCTCGACTTTCTGGAGGACAAACTGGGCGATGCGCATGCCGCGGCTGACGGCAAATCTTTCTTTCCCAAAATTTATTAAGATCACGCGGATCTCTCCGCGGTAGTCCGAATCGATCGTTCCCGGGGCGTTGACCAGCCCGATGCCTGATCTGGCGGCCAGGCCGCTGCGGGCCCGGACCTGGATCTCGAAGCCTTCCGGGACGGAGGCCTTGAGCCCGGTGGGCACCATGGCGATGGCGCCGGGCTCAAGGATAATATCCTCCCGATTGGCCGCCACCACGTCGAGGCCGCTGGAGCCTTCCGTCTGATAGGCGGGGAGAGGCAGGTCCTCCGTTCCCGGAAGCCTTAGGAACTTGATTTGGACTGTTTTTTCAGGCATTGCTTAGTCCTGGTCTTCGGGCTCGTTCCGTCTGCGGGAACGTTTATCCTTGTCGCCCCGGCCGCCGCCGTTGCCGTGCTCGCGGTTTCCGCGCTCGCGGTTCCTGCGATCGCTGTCCTTTTGGCTGCGGGTCTTGACTTTGCTGGGGTCGAAGGGTTCGTCAAGGTGCTTCATGGTGAGGTTGACTCGTCCCTTGTCGTCGATCTCGATGACACGGACGTCCACCATGTCGCCTTCCTTGAGCACGTCCTCGATCTTGTCGACTCTTTCGTCCCTGATCTCGCTGATGTGCACCATGCCTTCCACGTCGGGAAGGATCTTCACGAAGGCGCCGAAGGTCATGAGCCTGGTGACGGGGCCGCGGTAGATCTTGCCGATCTCGGCGGTGGCCATCATGCTTTCGATGACTTCCTTTCCGGCCTGGGCGATCTCCAGGGAGTCGCCGGCGATCTGGACCGTGCCGTCGTCCTCAATGGAGATGGTGGTGCCGGTCTGCTCCTGGATGGCTCTGACGTTTTTGCCGCCGGGGCCGATCAAGGCGCCGATCTTGTCGACGGGGATCTTGATGGTCAGGATCTTGGGAGCCAGAGGCGAGAGTTCCGGACGCGGCGCGGGCAGTTCCTGGGCCATGATGTCAAGGATGCGGAGCCTGGCGCTGCGGGCTCTCTCGAAGATGGCGGGCAGAAGATCAACCGGGAGGCCTTCCACTTTGAGGTCCACCTGGACGCCGGTGACGCCTTTCTTGGAGCCGGCCACCTTGAAGTCCATGTGTCCGTAGTGGTCTTCGTCGCCCACGATATCCGTTATGAGGGTGTATTCGTTGTCATCCGCCACCAAGCCGACGGAGATGCCGGCCACGGGGGCGTCGATGGGGACGCCGGCGTCCATCAGGGAGAGGCAGCCGCCGCAGACCGAGGCCATGGAGGAGGAGCCGTTGGATTCCGTGATGTCGCTGGTTATGCGGATGGTGTATTCGAAGTTTTCGGGGATGAGGAACTTCAGGCTGCGCTCAGCCAGGTTGCCGTGTCCGATCTCGCGGCGGCCGGGGCCTCTCAAGGGCCTGGCTTCGCCCACGGAATACGGCGGGAAGGTGTAGTGCAGCATGAACTTCTTCTGGCTCTCGCCGGCCAGTCCTTCGATGCCCTGGGCGTCGTCGGCGGTGCCGAGCGTCGTGGTCACCAGGGCCTGGGTCTCGCCGCGGGTGAAGAGGGCGGAGCCGTGGCAGCGGGGCAAAAAGCCCGTTTCGCAGCTGATGGGCCTGATGTCGTCCAGGCCGCGGCCGTCGACTCTGTGCGACTTCTCGCGGATCAGCTTGCGCAGGCAGACGCCGGTCAGATCCTCGAAAGCCACGCTGAGGCCAATGGGGTTCTCCTCGGCGCATTCCTCGATGGCCAGGACTTCCTCCTTGTAGGCGTCCCTAAGGGCGTTCAGGGCGTCGTTGCGTTCGGCCTTGCCCTTGATCATCAAGGCTTCGGTGATCCTGTCGCGGTAAGTTTCGCAGACCGCCTGGGCTTTCTCGCTGGCCTTGATGTGGGTGTATTCGCGTTTCTGAACTCCGATCTTAGCGGCCAGTTCGTCCTGCAGCTTGATGAGGGGCTGGAGGGCCTTGAAGGCGTAGGCGATCGCTTCCGTCACTTCGGGCTCGGGGGCCTGCTTGGCCTCGCCCTCGATCATCACGACCTTGTCGGCGGAGCCGGCCACCACGAAGTCAAGCAGAGCCTTGGAGCGCTGCTCGTCGTTGGGGTTGATGATGAGCTCGCCGTCCACTTTGACGACGCGCACAGCTGCCAGGGTGGCGGCGAAGGGAATGTCGGAGACGGCGATCGCCGCGGAGGCGGCTGTCACAGCCATGACGTCGGGATCCTCGTCGCGCTTGGCGGAAAGGACCTGCAGCATGATCTGGACCTCGTTGTAATAGTCCGCCGGGAAGAGGGGACGCATGGGCCTGTCGATGCAGCGCATGGTCAGGATCTCCTTGTCGGTGGGCCTGTTTTCTCTCTTCATGTATCCGCCCGGGAACTTGCCGACGGCGGGGAAGCGTTCGCGGTAGTCAACGGTCAGGGGGAAGAAATCAGTGTCTTCCTTGACTTCGTAAGGGGAGACGGCGGTGGCCAGAAGGACCAGGTCGCCGTGCTGAAGTATGACGGCGCCGTGGGCCTGCTTGGCGACGCGGCCGGTCTCGATAGAAAGGGTCTTTCCTAAAAATTCTGTTTCAACTTTGGAAACCATAGAGCTAAAAACTCCTAGATAATAAAATGTTTAAACGCGCGGAGGGCTTTTCGGCCCTTCCGCGCGTTGCCCGCTTTTTTATTTGCGGATGTTCAGTTTTGCAATTATCGCTTTGTAGCGATCTTCGTTGGTGGCGCGCAGATAATCGAGAAGTTTCCTGCGTTTGGCGACCAGCTTCAAAAGCCCGCGGCGGGAGTTGTTGTCCTTGGGGAACGTTTTCAAATGTTCCTGGATGTGGGAAATGCGCTCGGTCATGAGAGCGATCTGAACGTCGGAAGAACCGGTGTCGCCTTCGTGGAGAGCGAAATTCTTGATTACTTCCTGCTTGCGTTCAACTGTAATAGGCATACTGCCTCCTTTTTGGTTGGCGCCCCTTGAGGCGCGATACACCCTACTCTAAGCAGACAACCAGATGCCAACCTGGGGTAGGGCAGATAAAAAACAGTATAAAGATAGTATCAAAAACGGCTTCTGAAAGCAAACGCGCTTTTCGGGGCCCCGGAAGGGGAGGGGAGCCGCCCGAGGGAAACGTATGCTTTCAATACATATTATATGATGTTTTTGGCATCGGAGGGCAAACTCCCGACTGGAGGGCCGGGGCGGATGGGCGCCGTATCCGGGAGGAGGGGGGAGCGTATTGAATATAAAAAGCTCTTTTGATACAATGACTGAATAAAAATAAATTTTGCCTAGAAAAGTTTTTGCCCGAACTGTCCTCGTAGCTCAGCAGGATAGAGCGACGGTTTCCTAAACCGTAGGTCGCCGGTTCGAATCTGGCCGAGGATAGTCGGGCGGATTTTTCTAGGCAAGCGACCTTTAATACAACCACTGCAATTCTCAGGACATCTAAAGGAGTCATATGGCAGGTTTTACTAAACAGGAACTGCGTCACGACGCGGTGCATGAAGAACTGGAGAAGATCACGGTGACCGTGGTCAAGAAACGCAACACCATTCTGCTCGTCATCCTCATCCTATTGGTGATCGGCTTCGCCATTTCCCAGTTCATCGCCAGCGGCAAGAATAAAAAGACCAACGCGGAGAATCTCCTGGCCCAGGCCGGAACGAACACCGTCACCCTTACGGAAGTGACAACAAAGTATCCCGGGACCCACGGCGCCAAGGCCGCCCTTTTGAGAATGGCAGCGGAAGCCGCCGCCTCCACGAATTATGTCGCGGCCAGGGAAAACTATACGAAGGTCGCGGAAGGGTACCCCGAAGATGAGATCGCCGACGCCGCCTGGATCTCCGTGGCCCGCTGCTACGTGGGCGAAGGCGATTACGACGCTGCCGCCGCCGTCCTCAACGAGAAAGTCATGAAAGGCCCCCACGCCCAGAACGCCAAATACGTCCTTTTCAAGATCTACGCCCTGCAGGGCAAGGAAGAGGAAGCGCTGGCCCTGGCCAAGGAGCTGCCCGATCTGGAAGGCTCCCCCCTGGTGGACGACATCACCGCCTCCATCCTCCGCAAGAACGGCAAACTAATGAGCGAAGAAGCGGATGCCGAAGCGGAAGCGCCCAAGGACGAGGCCGAAAAGGCCGAATAAAGCTGACAACCAAATCTAGATATTTGTTGACGAATCATTTTCCCGCAAGGAGATGCCTATGAAATCCCAATATTTGCGCAACCTTTGTTTCGCCCTTCTTTGCTCTCTTTTTGCCTTCGAGGCGCTGGGAGCGGAAACCGCGGCCGAGACATACCAGTCCCTTTTCAACCAGGGCGTCACGCAGTATGAGACCGGCGACTATCAGAACGCTTTGAAGAGCTTCCGGCGCATGCAGGAAGAGTTCCCCCGTTCCCGCAGGGCGGTGCGCGGCTGGGAATACATCGCCCTTTGCGAAAACAAGCTGGGCGACCCCTACGCGGCTTTCGAGGCCTACCAGGAGATCTGGGACAACCACAAAGAATTCACCAAGATGCAGGTCATAACCCGCAACCAGATGCGCATCGGCAACCACTACATGGAGTACAAGCGCTATCAGATCGCGGAGAAGATCTTCAAGAAGATCCTGGAGAACGCCCCTTACAGCGAAGCCGCTCCCGCGGCCCAGTATTCCCTCGGATTGGCCCAGTACAACCTGAAGAAATACGGGGAAGCCAGGGAATCCTTCGAGACGGTCTGCCAGAATTTCCCGACCTCCCAGCTGGTGGACGATTCGGCCTTCATGCTGGGCATAGTCGATTCTGCGGCGGCCGTGGCGGCGGATTATGACCAGACTTCCACCGACCGCGCCATCGCCTCCTTCCGCAATTACATCAGGGAATTCCCCACCGCGGAGCACGTTGGCGACGCCCAGGCCCACATCAGGGCCCTCCGCGACCGCAAGGCTCAGTCCCTTTACGACCAGGCTTATTATTACGACTATTCCGGCCACGCCAAGTCCGCCATCATGCACTACGAGCTTCTCATCTCCGAATATCCCGACACGGATTGCGCGGACAAAGCCAAGATGCGCCTGGCGGCCCTGAGAGGCGAACCCGTGCAGGGCATGCCCAAGGACAAGGTGACCTATGTCGAGCCCTCCTCCAATGATCTGGGCCCCGTCAGCAGCCAGCAGGAACAGGACAAGGCTTACAAGTCCAATAACGACGATCCCTTCGGAACCGTCAAAGCCAGCCCTGCCCCCTTCGACGAGACGCGCCCCGTTTCCACTCCGGCCTCCACTCCGGAAGTGACCGGCGGCGGCTCGGCCTTCGACGGCGGATCCGCTTTCGACACCGAGCCCCAGAAGAGCGCCGGCCTTTTCGACGAAGATCCGGACAAGGTAAAGAAACAGCGTGAAGAAAGGACCACGGCCCTCACCCAGCCTTCCTCCAGCATGGCCTCCACCGGCGACGACTGGCGTCAGAACCAGTCCCGCCAGGTCATCAATTCCTACATGCAGGATCCCTCCAAAAAAGAAGAGCTGACTTCTTTCATGAAGGAAGAGTATGAAAAGGAAGCGGAAGCCCAGGCTGCCTCCGCGGCCCTTCTCAAGCTTTATCAAAAGAACAATCCCGACGCGGTCCCGCCGCCTGTGGACGAAACTTCCGCCAGCGCCTACGTGAAAGGGCAGCTGGAGAAGCAGAAAGAGGCCGCTCCCGAAACGGAGATCACTTTCACCCAGACCGAGACCAAGACCGAGAAGCAGGTCAAAAGGATAGAGAACGTCTGGGCCCCGGTGCCCGGCACGGAAGTCAAGACCGTGAGCTCCGCCCCGGTCCAGACGACGGTGACGACCGAGACCAAGACCGTGGTGAAGGAGACCCCGAGTTTCTCCCAGCCCGTGGCTTCTAAGCCGGCTCCCAGCGGACAGCCCGTTTCCAGAGTGCAGTCCTCCAGCTGGCAGACGCTTTCCCAGGCCGCGGATTTTGGCGAGGAAAAAGTTGAGAGCGCTCCTCCAAAATACAGCACCATCAGTTCCAGCGAGCTGGCCGAGATACAGAGGAACCAGACCTCCCAGCCTGTTTACGCTTCCTCTTCCGTGAGCGTCGGCGGCTCCACGCCGGTCTTCCATGAAGTTTCCACTTCCTCCTCCTCCGTGACTTATACTCCCCAGACCTCCGCGGTCCAGGCCGCTCCCAGCTTTGAGCCGGTGAAGACCGAGGTCAAGGCCTCCGCGCCTTCCTTCCAGGTCGAGACTTCCTCCGCGGCTTCCCAGCCGCCGGTCACGGTCAAGTCCACCACCCCGAGCTTCACGGTGGAAACGACCCCCGCTTCCATAACCGTTTCCGAGACTAAGAAGAGCGAGACCGTCTCCACCATGGAGATCGACACCAAGGGCAGCAAGGCCGCCGACGATCTTATCAATGACTTCGTGCCCATGGGCGAAAAAGAGCCTGCGGTCAAAGTGACCGTCACCACCAACACCGGACTCAGGATCACCAGGGAGCTTTCCGCTCCTTCCTTCAAGGAAGAACCGGCGCAGGAAGAGAATTCCGCTTTCGACACCAAGACTCCCGCCGTTGGCACCAGCGTCTCCTTCAAAGTCGGCAAGGGAGAAGAGACCACCGGCGCCACTTCCCAGGACGTCACTTCCGTTCTTCCCAGCGGCCTTACGGAAAAGGAAGACCCCAACAAGGACGCCATCGTGAAAGCCCCGGAAGGCACCGTCATCCGCACCATGCCTGATTCCGGCCGTGTCTCCACCGCCATATCCCAGGCCCAGTACCAGAGAGTCGTGGAAGAGAAGAACGTGAAGGACGCCAGTTCCGAGACCACGCTCATCAATTCCTACAAGCAGGCTTACAATCTGGTCCAGCGCGCCGAGGCCTACGCCAAGCAGAACGACAACGTCAACGCCCGCTTCTATTACAACCAGGCGCTGGACGCCTTCACCGCCCTGAAAGCCCAGGCTCCCGCCAACTGGAGGCACATGGACATTCTGGACACCCGCATCCAGAAATGCCGGGAAGAACTCCACCGCATCGACTAAAGAGGAGAGCTTTTTCCTATGAAGAACTTTTTTTATCTCGCCCTTGCGCTGGCCGCGTTTGTCATGACGGGCTGCGAGAGGGATCACTCGCCGGACGCGCCCATTACGATCCTGGGCTACACCGCCGGCTCCCCCCAGAGGGAAGACTCCATCAAGAAGCTGCACATCCCGAGAGTCTCCTACGTGCCTGACAAGGTGAAGGAGCCCCATCTTCAGATGGAAGTCACCAACCTTATCATCAGCGAGTTCACCAAGGAGCAGACCTACGAGGTCGTGCCCACCGCCGAGGAAGCGGACGGCGAACTCAGGGTCCAGCTGGTGGACATGGATTTCCGTCCCACCCAGTTCATAGACAAGAAGGACAATTCCAAAGCCGCCGGCGTGGCCACGGCTTTCAGGACCATCATTTACGCCAACATAACCATGTACGAGTATCGCGACGGCGAGCCGGTGGCCATCTGGAGCCGCAACAGAGTGCGCGGCAAACACGAGCTGTTGACCACCGACGACATCTCGGTGACCAGGCACCAGTCCATACTCATCGCCTGCGCCGACCTGGCCCAGCACATCTGCGAGCAGGCAGTGGAACGCTGGTAAGACCGCTATTAATAATCTAACAACATACAAATAAAATTAAGGAGACAAAATATGTCTAAAGAATGCGAGATCTGCGGCAAGAAGCCTTCCGTGGGCAAAAAGATCATCCGCCATGGTATTCCCAAAAAGAAAGGCGGCATCGGCTTGCACACCACCGGCATCTCCGTGCGCCGCTTTATGCCGAATCTGCAGAGAGTCCGCGTCAGAACCGAAGACGGCACCATTACCACCGCCACGGTCTGCGCCCGCTGCATCCGTTCCGGCAAAATCACCAAAGCCTAAAGATGGCTTCCGCCGTTGGAATAATTCCAGCGCGTTACGCATCCACGCGCTTTCCCGGCAAACCGCTCAAACTGCTGAGGGGCTTGCCGGTGATCGCGCATGTGTGCAAGGCGGCCTCGAAAGTCGCCAATCTGGATAGTTTCCATGTCGCCACTGACGACGAGCGTATCGCCGACGCCGTCAGGGCGCATGGCTATTCCGCCATAATGACCAGAAACGACCACAAATGCGGCACCGACCGCATTGTGGAGGCTCTGGAAAAAATTGACACCAACTTCGACATCGTCGTCAACATCCAGGGCGACGAGCCCCTCATAGATCCCGCCGCGGTGGAGAAAGCCGTGGACGCTCTGAAAGAAAGCTCCGCCGACTGGTCCACCCTGTGCTACCCCATATCCGTTGAGGCGGCGCAGGACCCCAACAAGGTCAAGGTCGTAATGGACAGGCAGGGGAGAGCGCTTTATTTTTCCAGGGCCCCCATCCCTTACCCCAGGGACAACTACGAGGCCGAGTATTTCGGCCACATCGGCCTTTACTGCTACAGGAGGGAAGCCCTTCTGAGGTTCGCCTCGCTTCCCCAGACGCCCTTGGAAAGCTCCGAGAAACTGGAGCAGCTGAGAGCGTTGGAAAACGGCATGTCCATCATTTGCGTCAAAGTTGCGGGCGCGGCTCCCGGGATAGACACTCCCGAAGACCTTCTGCGCACCGAAGAGATACTGGCCCGGAGGGAAGCATAAATGAAAGAAACGAGACCCTACGGCATGGACGTCAGCGCGGCTAAGGCCAAATCAGCCACGCGCAAAGTTCAGATAGCCTCCTTTTTGGGAGGCGGCGGGGAGAAGCTTTTCTTTTTTGCCGGCCCCTGCGTCATCGAAGATTTTGAAACGGTCCTTTACGAGGCCCGGGAAATGAAAAAAATAGCCGAGAAACTGGATATCAACCTTGTTTACAAAGCCAGTTTCGACAAGGCCAACCGCACTTCGGTAAACAATTTCCGCGGACCGGGACTGGAAAAGGGACTGGAAATACTTAAAGCGGTCAAGGAAGACACGGGCCTTCCCATCGTCACGGACGTGCACGAAAGCTGGCAGGTGGAAAAAGTCGCCGCGGTGGCGGACGTTTTGCAGATCCCTGCGTTCCTCTGCCGCCAGACCGACCTTCTGGTGGAAGCCGGCCGCAGCGGCCGCGTGGTCAACATCAAGAAGGGCCAGTTCGTGGCTCCCCAGACCATGGCCCAGGCGGTGGCGAAAGTTGCCACCACCGGCAACGAGAAGATCATGCTGACGGAAAGGGGCGCCGCCTTCGGCTACGGAAACCTCGTGGTCGACATGCGCGGACTTGCGGTCATGCGCCAAATGGGAGTGCCTGTCATATTCGACGCCACCCATTCCGTCCAGCTGCCCAGCGGGCAGGGGACATGCTCCGGAGGAGACAGGACTTTCGTTCCGCTTCTCGCCAGGGCTGCGGTGGCGGCCGGCGTGGACGGCGTTTTCATGGAAGTCCATCCTGATCCCGACAAAGCCCTTTGCGACGGCCCCAACAGCTGGCCCCTTTCGGATTTCGAGAGGCTGGTCAGAATGCTTTTGAAAATCGACTCTTGCGTGAACGGAGAATAGAAATGGATCATTTAAGCGTAGCCCGCAATGTTTTGAAGCTGGAAGCCCGCGCCATCGACGGCGTTTCCGAGCGCCTGACGGATTCTTTTTCCAAAGCGGTGGAGCTGATGTTCTCCTCGCGGGGACGCGTTATAGTTTTGGGCATGGGGAAGTGCTTCCACATTGCCAGGAAGATCGCGGCCACTTTGGCCAGCACCGGCACGCCGGCTTTCGCGGTGCACCCCGGGGAGGCTTTCCACGGAGACCTCGGCATGATAGTCGAGGGCGACGTGGTGCTGGCGCTCTCCAACAGCGGCGAGACTTCCGAAATGACCGCCATCCTGCCCTGCCTTAAGCAGCGGGGGGCGAAACTCATCGCCATCACGGGAAGGGAAAACTCCACTCTGGCCAAAGCGGCGGAGGTCTTCATCTCCTCGCACGTTCCCAGGGAAGCCTGTTCCTTCGGAATGGTGCCGACCTGCTCCTCCACGGTCCAGCTGGCCCTGGGCGACGCCCTGGCCATGGCTTTGGTGGAAAGGCGCAACTTTACGGAAAAGGATTTCGCCCTGCTGCACCCCGGCGGAGCCCTGGGCCGCAAAATGCTCAAAGTTGAGCAGCTCATGCGCACAGGCGACAACTTGGCGAAAGTTTTCCCCGACACCGTCGTGAGGGACGCGGTCATTCTGATGACCAAGACCAGGAACGGCGCCGCCTGCGTGGTGGACAAGGACGGCAGGCTCTGCGGTTTCTTCACCGACGGCGATTTCCGCCGGGCCATGCTGAAGGATCCGGAAGCGATCCTTCTGCCTGTCTCGGAAGTCATGACCAAGGATCCCACCACCATCACGCCGGGATATCTGGCTTCGGAAGCCGCCGAGATCATGTTCGGTTCCAACAAGAAATTCTCCCAGCTGCCCGTCGTGGATGAAAACGGCGTTCTGCTGGGCCTTTTAGACGACGACGAACTTATAGGAATGTAAAATGCCCCATTGGCTTGGCAAAAACCCCACTGACGAACAGCTGCGGACTCTCAGGTCCATCAGGGCCCTGGCGCTGGACGTGGACGGCGTCCTGACCACCGGCGGGATCATCTACGGAACTTCCGGCATGGAGATCAAACGCTTCGACTGCAAGGACGGCCTGGGGCTGCGCCTTTGGCTGAAAGCCGGGCATGAGCTCGCCATAATCACGGGCCGGGAATCCGTGGCAGTCAGCGAACGCGCCAGGGATCTGGGCTTGAAATACGTTTATCAGGGCTGCGGCGACAAGAAGGAAGTCATGAAGCGCTTCTCATACGAAAGCAAGATCCCCCTTGCGGAGATCTGCGCCATTGGGGACGACATCATCGACATTCCCATGATGTCCGTATGCGGGCTTCCCGCCGCGGTGGGCGACGCCTCCAGGGAGTGCCAGGAAGCGGCCCAGCTGATCGCTTTGAAAAGCGGCGGATGCGGCGCTGTCAGGGAAGTGGTAGAATATATATTGAAGGGCCAGGGCCTCTGGGAAAAAGTCATCGCTCAATATTATGAATAAAATAAAATACATATTATTGCTGGCTTTGATCTCGCTTCCGCTTCTGGGAGCGGGCGAAAAGGCGGGCTCTAAATCAGCCGTGGCGGCCACCCAGAACGTGAAAAGCGGAACGAGCCGCGACGAGATGGTGGATGAGATGGAGATGCTGGAGGGCGTGACCCTGATGGAAGTAGACGAAAAGGGCGCTTCCCGCTGGGTCCTGGAAGGCTCCAGCGCCAAACAGATAGAAGGCCTTAAGATCCGCTTCTTCGACGTTATCGTGACTATGTACAGGAAAGACGGCTCCCAGGTCAAGGTGATCACCGCCTCCGCCGACGTGAACAGGGAAAGCGGAGAGATAGAGACCGAAGAGATCGTGCAGATCCTCGACGGCGACAGGGTGATAAAAGGCAGGGGAATGTACGTCATCTACAATAAAGAACGCAAGGAATGCAAGCTTTTTCACGACGTGGAAATAAAAGCGAAGATCGATAAAGGTAATTTGGATATCTTTAAACAGGGGAAATGAGTATGCGAAGGATCCTTGTTATGATATTTGTATGCGCGGCTTTTGCCTTCGCCCAGGAAAAGGGCAAGAGCGAAGTCACCATCAATTCGGATGAGCTGAAGTATTCCATCGAGGAGAACACGGCTTATCTTCACGGCCATGTCATCGTGACGGACGGCGAAAGGAAACTGACCACCGACAACGCCACGGTCTATTTCGACGAGGACAAGAAAGGCGGCGACGAAGCCGTGGAGGACCTCGGCATAAAAGGCGTGGACGGCTTCAGCCGCGTGGTGGCTGTCGGCAACGTGCACGTGGTCTTCAACGATCATCAGAACGTCAAGACGGAAGTCATAGCCGACCGCGGGATCTGGGAAAAAGCCAAGAACAAAGTCGTCATGACCGGCGGACCGCCCATCGTCCGCAGCGGCTCGCACTACATCCGCTGCCGCATGCTGACGGTGGACCTCACCCAGGCCAAATGTAATTTCGAAGCGCCTGAGATCGTTCTCACGCCTTCCAAAGAAGAGAAGGAAAAATTCCTTTTTTAAAAGGAGCGTCTCATGAAAAAATACTTTTTGCTAACGCTTTTAGTGCTTGCCTTCCCCATCCTCGCAGCGGCTGAGGAGGAGGGCAGCGGCCGCGTCCTGATCACCGCGGACAGCACCACCATGGAGACCAACGGCACCTTCGTGCTCACGGGCAACGTGAAACTGACCTCTATGGGCGTTTTCGGCAACGCCGCCAACAAGGTCACCAACGTTTCAGTCAGGGCGGACAAAGCCATCGTTTACCAGGATCAAAGCTCCCACGACATAGGAAAGATCGAAGCTTTCGGCAAAGTCCTCATCAGGACTTCCCAGGGCACCATAAGCGGCAGCAAACTGGTCTACAACGCCAGCGAAGACACGTTCCGCATGACCGGGGAGCCGGTGCTGCGCGACTACAAGGGGAACGCCGCCTCCGGGTCGGCCATCACATGGGACAACCGCCACAGGAAGCTTTCCCTGGAGGAAGGAGCCCGCATATCTTTGAACGTGAAGGGCGGAAAAATGCATCTCCCGAATATAAAGGAGCCAAAATGAGCGAAACGACGAACCCTCCCGAAGGCGCCGTCCTCTATACTGAAAAGCTGGTCAAGACTTACAACCAGCGCAACGTGGTCAAGGGCGTCAGCATCCACGTCAACAAAGGCGAGATCGTGGGGCTTTTGGGCCCCAACGGCGCCGGCAAGACCACGACTTTCTACATGATCGTGGGCATCATCCGTCCCAACCAGGGCAAAGTCGTCTTCCAGGGACGCGACATCACCAACGACCCCATGTGCGACAGAGCCCAGCACGGCATAGCCTACCTGGCCCAGGAGCCCTCCATTTTCCGCCGCATGACCTCCTTTGAGAACATCATGGCCATCATGGAGACTCTTCCCATGAAAAGGGACGAGATGAAAAAGCGGTCTTACGAGCTCCTGGAGGAACTGGGCATTTCCAAGCTTGCCAAGAGCAAAGCCTATACGCTCTCCGGCGGCGAACGCAGAAGATTGGAGATCGCCCGCGCGCTGGTGACAAGCCCTTCGCTTATCCTGCTGGACGAGCCTTTCTCAGGCGTGGACCCCATCGCGGTGGCGGACGTGCAGCAGATCATAAGAGAGCTGAAGCACCGCGACCTGGCCATCCTCATAACGGACCACAACGTCAGGGAGACGCTTTCCGTCACAGACAGGGCTTATCTCATCAACCAGGGAGAGATCCTTATAGAAGGCTCCGCGGAAAAACTGATAAACGACCCGGAAGCCCGCAGGATCTATCTGGGAGAAGATTTCAGGATCTGACGAACAAAGGGACGCGCAAGCGTCCTTTTTTTTAATGATTTTTTTGGGGAGAAAAAACATGTCTGTCATAAGATTCAGCGATTACCGCCCGGATGCCACGGGATGCGAGAACGCCCTGCCTGTCTTTGATTCCGCTCTGCAAGCCTTGCGCGATGAAGGCGCAAGCGAATTCGTGATAGATCCAGGCGTTTACCTGATGAGGGATCAGGCCGCCGTTGAGCTTTTTAACAAAGTTTTATCCCTGGAAGACGAGAGCGAGGACGCCGGCACTATCTTCCGAATGAACAGGCCCTACGTGAAGGGCTTGGACCTCAGCGGCCTTTCCGGCGTCACTATAAACGCCAGGGGAGCCACGCTGCTCTGCGAGGGCATTATGGAGCCTGTCTGCATAAACGGCAGCAGGGACCTTCTCCTGCAGGGCCTCTCCATAAGATACGCTAGGCCGCCTTTCACCCAGGGGGTAATATTCTCCGTAAAGGAGGGCTATTACGACGTGCAGCTGGATCCCGACACGCCGCTGACATCAGGCGCCTCCAATTGCCGCATCGCTTTCTGGGACCCTTATCGCAAGCGGCTGGCCCCTTTTCAGCGCAAGCCGGTACAGAATAACGAAATAATCGCCCCGGGCATACTGCGCATCCACGCGCAGGCGGATCCAAGGTATCGATACGGCACCGCCATTATTTATCACACCTTCCACTCCCGGCCGGCGGTTTTCATAAACAACAGCTCCAACATCACCATAAAGGACGTGACCATCTACAATCATCCCGGCATGGGCGTTCTGGGAAACCACAGCAGGAACATAACCATGCGGGGACTGAGGGTGGTGCCCATACCGGGGAAAAAGCTTTCCACCAACACCGACGCCACGCATTTCACCAACTGCCGCGGGACCGTGGAGTTTGAGAACTGCATTTTCTCCCGCATGGGAGACGATGCCACGAACATCCACAATTACTACTATCACATAAAAAGGGACGGGACCGATCCTTCGTCTGCCTTCCTGAAAGTTGAAGTTACGACGCACTCGCTTTTGCCGGACTGTCCCGAGGAAGGGGATTCCATGGAGATCGTGGACTATTCCACCATGAACGTCATATGCACAAGGAAGGTCGTGAAGGTCGAAAACGATATCCCGAATCTGCGCTGTTTCGTAACATTCGACGCTCCACTTCCGGAATCCGAGAAAGAGCTTGCCGCCGTCAACGTGAGCGCCCTGCCTTCCGTTGTGATGCGGGGGTGCCACATCTCCACCCACCGGGCCAGGGGCGTTCTAATAAAGACCAGGAACGTTCTGGTGGAAAACTGCACCATAGAGGAGACCCTGCTTCCCGCCATTCATATCGGCGTGGAGAAATATTGGGACGAGGGCCCGGGATCAGAGAACGTGACGATCCGGGGCAACCGCTTCGTAGGGTGCGGTTACGGCGGCTCCTGCTCCGGCGTTCTAATCAACTGCGAATGCGATGATCACGGACAGTCGAGAGTGCACAACAACATTGTGATCGAAAACAACGTGATAGAGAACGAGGAGTACATTCCGGACGTTTTGATCTCAGGAGCGAAAAAGGTAGTTCTGAGAGGAAACCTTTTTTCCGCACCCCTGGAAAAGGCTGTTGCTTACAAGGATTGCGAAAGGGTAATAATCGAGCGCTGAGCGCCTTTAAAAAGCCCTTTTCAACAGGAAGCGGGACAATAGTTCCGCTTCCTTTTATTTGTTGTTAAAAAACAACGAATTTGCTAAAATAAAAACATAATATAAATAATAATAATCGGGAGCGTTGAATGAAAAAAACGGCTTTTCTGTCCTTCCTCGTTTTCTTTTTGACCGGCCTTTCCCAGGCCGAGACACGCACCATTGACATAACGCCGGGGACAGGCTGCGATATTAATTCCGAGATCTCCAAAGAGCAGAGCGCCACTTTCGCCGCGGAAGTGATGGCGCTAAAGCTGGGCGACCAGCTTGTCATAAAAACTTCCAGGACCACCAGCCTGACCGGCACGGTCTCGCGCTCGTATATGGACGTGAATTTTGTGGAGGTCAGGTCTGGCTTTCTTGACGACCGGCTCGGGCACTTCCGCATGACTTGGGACGACGACGCGGTGGTGGGCAGAGTCTACGACACCATGAAGCCGGAAAGCTACGACATCGTGAAGAAGATCGGCAATCATCCCGTTACCATCGACAGGTTGGACGTCAACGCTTTTAACAAGAAATATTCTCTTCCCTGCGGCAACGACGAATTCGAACATGAATGTGAGATCAACGCCGGCATGGTGGCCGCCAACTACGATCAAAAGGACGATCCGGCCATCTGGAACGACGGCGTCATGGTGACGCAGACCTTCCTGGTCATCTACACCTACAACACGTCACGGCATCTCAAGGACCGCGGCGGCATCAACAACCACATCGCGCAGGGCCTGGAGCTGGGCAACCTCTGCCTTATCACGAGCGGAGTGCCCTGCACGCTGGTCCTTGGGCACAGCGAGGGAGTCGACTACGTCAGCCAGGGCAACGGAAGCCAGGACCTCAGCGCTTTGGGCAGCAACAGGAAGCCTTTCCACAATGTCAGGAATCTCCAGTGCCACTACGGCTGCGACATCCGCACCATCGTGCCGGAAAT
>JAGCGH010000029.1 GCA_017649705.1 bacterium | reverse complement strand
GCAGTATCAGGATCGCTAAATGGCAAAGAAAGCCCTTATAACCGGCATCTACGGCCAGGACGGCTCATACCTTACCGAGCTGCTTCTGGAAAAAGGCTACGAAGTCTGGGGCGTCGACAGAGACGCCCCGGAAGACTTCCACGAGACCTTCGAGCATCTTAAACCGAAAGTCCACCTTCTTCAGGGCGACCTGATGGACCAGATGGGCGTATTGAAGATGTTCGAGAAGGTCATGCCGGACGAGATCTACAACTTCGCGGCCTGCTCTTTTATTCCCTTCTCCTGGGACGAGCCGGTCATCACCGGCGAAGTGAACGCCCTGGGCGTCGCGAGGCTTCTGGAAGTCATCCGCCGCGTCAAACCCGACGTCAGGTTCTACCAAGCCTCCTCTTCCGAGCTCTTCGGCAAACCCGACACCAAGCCCCAGAACGAGAATACGCCCTTCCGGCCCGGCACGCCGTACGGCACGGCGAAACTCTACGCCCACTGGCTGACCGCCAACTTCCGCGACCGATTGGGCCTCTTCTCCTGCTCCGGCATCCTCTACAACCACGAGTCGGAACGCAGGGGCAAGCAGTTTGTCACAAGGAAGATCACTTCCGCCGCGGCCGCCATCAAAAAGGGACAGCAGAACGAGCTCGTCCTCGGCGACATCGATGCCAAGCGCGACTGGGGTTACGCCAAGGACTACGTCAAAGCCATGTGGCTCATGCTCCAGCAGGAGAAGCCCAGCGACTACGTCATCGCCACCGGCATCGAGCACTCCGTAAAGGACATCCTCGACATCGCCTTCGGCACCCTTGACCTCGACTGGCACGACTACGTCAAACAGGACAAAACGCTCATGCGCCGCGTGGAACTCAACCGCCTCGTGGGCGACTCAACGAAAGCTAGGAAAGAGCTTGGCTGGGAGCCCTCCATCACCTTCGAGGAGATGATTAAGCGCATGACGGAAAACGACCTGAAAGCGCTTGAATGATCAGCGAAACAGCCGCCCGCGAGGGCGGCTTTTTTTCTCCGCTCCCTCTTGCATTTTGAAAAACGATTTAGTACTATAATTGCAGTTAGCCTTTGCTAACTAATTTTTAACCCCCAGAAGTTAGCCTAAACTAACAAAAAGGAAACATACATGAACACCAACATCAAAGCAGTTCTTTTAACGGTTGCCGCCGCCGGATCTATTATGGCGGCCCACACCCAGGTCAACCTTAACACCGCCGCTCCTCAGGCGGCTCCCTCCGGTTCCGGCACCTATTATCACGCCGTGCCCTCCTCCCCGGGCGTCGGCCAGGCCGTGCGCATCGTGGAATCCCACGACGACACCGACTATATAGTCAAGGTCTTCCCTTTGAAAAACCCTGACGGCGCCTTCGAGATCGTCGGCATCCTGAAAGCCGCCATCGACGCCGAAAGAGGCGACATCAGAGCCTCCATCAACGACGAGACGGAAGAGGCGACTTTGATCGTCACCGCCCCTGATTTCCAGATGCCCTACATTGAGAACGCCATCG
>JAGCGH010000028.1 GCA_017649705.1 bacterium | reverse complement strand
TTGTTCAGGGAGTCGATGCAGGCCTGGGTAAGGGCCAGGGACTTCGCGGCGTCGCGGTAAGTGGAGGGGTTCTTGGACCAGTCGCCGCTACGGACGGCGTCGATGAACTTCTCGTTTTCGTAAACGTACATCGTTCCGCTCTTCTGGGTGAAGAGCGTCTCTTCCCTGGCGCCTTCAACCTTGATGGTGCAGGTTCCAAGGTTGACGTGGTACTTTCTCTTCTCGCCGAAGAGGACCACTTCGTTGCGCCAGGTGTCGGCCAGCCAGGAATGCGTGTGCGTGCCGGTGATGCCGTTGGCGAACTTAAGGGACATCGCTATCGTTTCGTCGATGGTGTAGTTGCCCTTTTTGCTCATGGTCTTTTTGCGGAAAGGATTGGTGGCGAAACCGGAAACTTCAGTAACTTCGCCGAAGAGATATCTCAGCCAGTCGAAATTGTGGGTGGCCTGGTCCACCAGGGCGCCGCCCGAGAGGTCGTTGTCATAGAACCAGGCGGGCAGAAGATTCTGGGTGGAAGCGCCGCAGGCGTAGGCGGACATGAAGGTGTGGATCTTGTCGTCAGCCATCATCTCTTTGAGGCGCTGCGTCAGGGCCATGGAGCGGAAGACGTAGCCGATCTGGACTCTCGCGCCCGGGATCTTGTCCAGCTTGTCGGCGATGCGTTTGGCGACGGAAACTTTGCGTTCCGCCGGCTTTTCGCAAAAGACGGGAAGCCCGGCCTTGGTGCAGTTGACGAGGATCTCTTCCCTGGCGGTGGAAGGCGTGCAGACCCAGACCGCGTCGAGCTTCTGGCCTTTCTTCAGCATGTCCACGTGGTCGAGGAAGATCTCGCCGCCGAAGACGGCCTGCTTTTCCTTGGCGTGGTCGGGAACGATGTCGCAGAGGGAAACTATTTTGATATCTTTGCGCTTCTCAAGAATGCGCAGATGCGTCCAGGAAATGTTGCCGGTTCCGATGAAGCCGACCTTGAGAACGCCCTGGCTCTTAGCCTTGGCGCCGTAAGCGGGTTGTGTGCTCATTATTTTTCTCCCTAATTATTTTTTGACGGATTTGGCGCGTTTGGCGGGCGTCTTGTCGAAGAGCTTCCTAAGGTACTTCACGGTCTCGTTGATGTCCTTGATCTGCTGATCGCCGTCGATCTCGCGCTCGATGATGAATTCGCCCTTGAAGCCGATCTCGCCCAGGCGCTTCACGAAGCGCGGGAAATCGACCTTGCCGGTGCCGACCTTGACTTCCTCGCCCAGATGCATGGGATCGGTGGGATAGAAGGCGTCCTTGGCGTGGATGTTTCTGACGTACTGTCCGAAGACGTCCAGGGCGTCGATGGGGTTGGCCTTGCCGTAAAGGATGAGGTTGGCGGGGTCGAGGTTGATGCCCAGGTTGTCCATGCCGGTCTGCTGGATGAGCCTCAGCATCGTCACAGGCGTTTCCTGGCCGGTCTCGAACCAGAACTGCAGGCCGAGCCTCTTATAGTAGCGGGCGATGTATTTGACAGCGTCCACCAGGTCTCCGAAATCTCTGTCGCGGGGCCACTCGGGGATGAAGCCCAGGTGCGTGATGACGGCGGGAAGCCCGATCTTCTTGGCGAAGTCGCCGGCCGCCAGCATGGACTGGATGCGCTGAAAACGGAAAGCCGGGGGAACAAGGCCCAAAGTGGCCGGTCCGGACAGAAGGTCCCAGACCGCGGGTCCGGCCCAGCCGGCCCAGAAAGCCGTGGGCTTGATGCCGGATTCCTTGATCTCAGCTTTGACCTGCTCGGCCATTTCGTCCGTCCAGTGCTTGGGGTTCCAGCTGACCAGCTGGCAGGTGTCGAGCTTATGGGCGGCCACTTGTTTCAAGGTTCCGCCTTCGGGTCTCATGAAAGCGATGACGCCGATACGATTTTTCATATTGCCTCTTAATTTTTATGGTTATTGTTTTTTAGTATCTAATTTCGCCCTGAGCTTGTCGTAAACGGAATCGTCCACTTTCGTGTATCCGAAGCCGTAGCCCATCCTGATGTCGGGTTTCATTTTGCCGTGGAAATCCGTGCCGCCGGTCATGATCAGATCAAACTTCTGCGCCATTCTCTCGTAGCGCCTGATGTCCGCGGGCAGATGCACGGAGCAGTAGACTTCTATGCCGTCCAAGCCCTTGTCGACCATGCCTTTCAAGAAATTCTCGAAATCCTCGTCGGAGAAAATGTGCAGCGCCTTGGGGTGCGCCAGGACCGCGACGCCTTTGGCGCGGCGTATCAGTTCGAGGGATTCGGCGATGTCGAAAGTCCGGCGGTCCTTGAAAGTCAGGGCGCCGGGGACCAAAAACTGCTGGAATGCCTCCCCCACCGAATGCGCGTATCCGTGCTCTATGAGCCAGTTGGCGAAATGCGGGCGGCCAACGTTGGGCGTCCCCGCCAGCGTCACAAGCTCCTCATAAGAGATGGGGATGTTGTATTCGAGCATACTCTCGACGATGGCGCGGTTCCTTTCCTCGCGCCATTTCTGCACCTGCCTCAAAGGCGTGAGCGCTTCTTTGATCTCGTCGTCCCATTTCGGGAAATAACCCAAAATGTGCACTTCCCTCTGATGATCCTTCGTCAGCGGGCAGATGCCGGCGCTCAGCTCCACTCCAGGCAGGGCGTCCATTTTGAGGCGCGCGGCCTCCGCCATCAGTTCGTCCACGCCGTCCACAGTGTCGTGGTCGGTCAGCGCGACGGCCCTGAGGCCCAGAGCGACGCCGTGGGACACCAGTTCGGAAGGGGTGCTGGTCCCGTCGGAATAAGTGCTGTGGAGATGCAGGTCGATCATTGCCGTTTCAGCCACTCCTCCACGAAGTTGGTGTTGTAGCGGTCGCCTCTTATGAAGGCGGGCTGCTTCAAAAGATTTTTGAAAAGCGGAATGGTCGTCTTGATGCCGCCGATCTCGAATTCGTCAAGGGCCCTCAGCATGCGCCTGATGGCCGCGATGCGGTCTCTCGAATGGACCATCAGCTTCGCCACCATGGAATCGTAGTAAGGGGAGATCTCGTAGCCGGCGTATGCGATGGAATCGACTCTGACGCCCGGGCCTCCGGGCAGATTGTAGGTGGTGATCTTTCCGGGATTGGGTCGGAAGTCGTGCTCGGGATCCTCAGCGTTTATGCGGCATTCGATGGTCCAGCCGCTCAGGCGTATGTCTTCCTGCGCCAGTCCCAGAGGCTCGCCCGCCGCCACCATGATCTGGCGCCTGACGATGTCAACGTCGGCTTCCATCTCCGTGACGCCGTGCTCCACCTGGACTCTGGCGTTCATTTCCATGAAATAATATTCGTTGGTGTCTTCGTCGACGATGAACTCCACCGTGCCGGCGCCCACGTAATTCGCGGCCAGGGCAATGCGGCAGGCCGCTTCGCCCATTTCTTTCCGGCGCTGTTCGTCGACGATGGGAGAAGGCGATTCCTCCAAAAGTTTCTGGTGCCTTCTCTGCATGGTGCAGTCGCGCTCGCCAAGGTGCACGCAGGTCCCGTCCTTGTCGGAGAGGATCTGGACTTCCACATGGCGGGATCTTTCCAAAAATTTCTCTATGTAAACTTCGGGGTTGCCGAAGGCCGCCTCGGCTTCTTTCCTGGCGGTCTCGAAAGCATTCTGAAGCTCCTCTTCGTTCCTGACGACGCGCATGCCGCGTCCGCCGCCGCCGGCGGAAGCTTTGACGATGATGGGATAGCCGATGCGCTGCGCTTCTTTCAGGAGGGTCGGATAATCGTCGACCGGCCCGTCGCTTCCAGGCACCACGGGAACATTGTGCTTTACGGCCAATTCCCTCGCGTTGGCTTTATCGCCCAGGGCGGAGATGGATTCGCTGGAGGGCCCGATGAAAGTCATGTCGCAGGAATTGATGATCTCGGCGAAATGAGCGTTCTCGGAAAGGAAGCCGTAGCCGGGATGGACCGCGTCGGCGTCCGAGACTTCGCAGGCCGCGATGATCCTGGGGATGTTGAGATAGCTGTCAGAGGCTGGGCTTTTGCCTATGCAGTAAGCCTCGTCGGCATACCTGACATGCAGCGAGTCCCTGTCCGCTTCGCTGAAGACGGCGACGGTGGCTATGCCCATTTCCCGGCAGGCCCTGATGACGCGCAGGGCTATCTCGCCGCGATTGGCTATTAGGATCTTGCGAAACATTTTGCTATTCCGGACGCACCATGAAAAGAGTCTGGCCGAATTCCACCGGCTGGCCGTTGCCCACGCAGATCTTTTCAATGACTCCGCGGCACTCGGCCTTGATCTCGCTCATGATCTTCATGGACTCTATTACGGCCACCACCGTCTCCTCGTTGACCGTCTGTCCCTCTGTCGCCAGAGGCGGGCTGTCGGGGCTGGCGGCGGCGTAAAAAGTGCCCACCATGGGGGAATTGATGGGGATCAGATCAGATTCCTGCTTCGCCTCCTTCTTGGGAGGCGCGGAAGGAGCGGCAGGAGCCGCCGCGGCGGGAGTAGGAGCAGGCGTTTCGACCCTGCCCAAAACCTCCTCGTCCTGCAGCGCTCTCACAGCCGTAACGTTGGGCAGCGAAGCCGTTCCGTTCTGAGGGCGTTTCAGAGAGATCTTGCCGTCGGCGGTCTCCAGGGTGAACTCGCAGAGGCCGTAGGCGTCCATCAGTTTCAGAAAATGTTTGATTTCCTTGATATCCATAAATATTTCTCCATTTATTATTGATATGTTACGCTTTTATTCTTTTTTTTGCAAATTTCGGGCCAAAAAAGGCCGTTTTCGGCCGTTTTTGCCCCTTTTTTCGCTAGTTTTTCCCGAAAACGCCGGCCCGGGTCCGGTGGCGAAGCCCCCTCTTTTTCGCCCGGAGGCGGCCTAAAAAAAACGCGCGGAGAAAACTCCGCGCGCAAAAAAATAGAGAGGTATCGATCAGAATTGAATGGGGGAAAACATCAGGCTGCCGTCGTCGATGGTCACGTTGTTCTGCTTCAGCGTTTCCAAAAGATCGCCGCCTTCGTCCTTTTTGGAATATTTCTTCGCGCTGCTGTCGGAGAAGACGCTCTTCCCTTTGGCCCTGCCGGTGGCGAAGCCCGAGCGTTCGGGGGCCGCGCCCTGCCTGGGCGAGACTTTTATGGAAGCCACCAGGGTCTCCAGCGCTTTGGGGTTCATAACCTTCCTTTTTATCTTTATCATGTCGTCCGTGGGCACGTTTTCATAACGCGCCTCGCCTTTGCAGGAAATTTGCAGCTGGCAGCTTATGATGCGCATGACCGTTCCGTCCGCGGGCTGGCTCACTATGGGATAAGCCCGGAACATGAAAAGCCTGAATCCCGCTTCGTCGAACTGCCTGACGAACTCCACGCAGTTTGGCGGGTACAATTCCGCGCTGCGCGCTCCTTCGGGAGCGGCTTCCCTTGAGTAAAGTTTGTAATGGCCCGGAAGCTTCTCCCTTTGGATCTTGACTCTGCAGCCGGCGTAGTCCGCGCCCTTGGGCGCCACGACGTAGATGTGGCGGCAGGGCAGGACCGGCGCGCCCTTCCCGTGCTCGACATAGTTCACGTCGCTGCCTTCATAGCGGAAAAAGGCCGCGTCCCCTTTGGTTTCTTCCTTCAGTTTGGAGGCGTCGAAGTTCACGGTGGCCTCTATGCTTTCCGCCGCGGAAACGCCGGAAAAATATATTGAGGAGAGCAATAAAAGCGTCAACAGTTTTTTCATTCTTATAAGCCTTCCTTCATAACGTCCGACATGGTCTTGTTGCCGAGAGCGTTGAAATTCTTAGCGGGTATCCTCCTGACTCTCTCAGGCGGCCTTCTCCTGGCTTCCTCGGCCCTCATGTCCCTTTCCACTTCTTCCCTGGCCTTCATTGGCACTATGACTTCGCTGGCCGGGCGGAGGGAGGAGCTTCGCTGAACGCTAGCCTGGGGTGCCGC
This sequence comes from bacterium, assembly GCA_017649705.1. Lineage (GTDB taxonomy): Bacteria > Auribacterota > UBA3054 > UBA3054 > UBA3054 > UBA3054. Next base: position 16,590 of record JAGCGH010000028.1, on the reverse strand, counting down.
GGCCGGCTTTGATCCCGCGGAAGCGGTCTCCTGATTCCAGGAGGGCGCGGAGGCAGGCGCGTCTCCGTGGACCGGGCGCAGTTCGTGCCTGGAGGAGGAATAATGATTGCCAACCTGCGTGGGAGCGCGGGGAATGTCCGCTTCAGTGTCTATGGCCTGCGGGCGGGCGCCGGGAAGCTCGTCTTCCTTCCAGGAAGGAGCCGCGGAGACGCTTGCGGCCTCCGGCTGCGAAGCGGCGGCGCCGGTCTCATTGGAAGCGCCGGGAAGAACTTGGAAGGAGCTCTCGCTCTTTTCCTGGAGCGTCATTATTTCCGCCATGGTTTTCTTCTGGTCCTCGTTTCCTTTGGAAGCGAGATCACTTTCTGTCAAAACGGTCTTCACGCTCTGTTCGGTCTTGTCGGAAACTGTTTCCAATGTCTTCTTTTCCTCGGAGACGGTCTTTTGGACCTCTTCCTTCTCCAGGATCTTCTCGCCGTACTGGGAAACCAGTTTTTCCTCCGCTTCCCTTATTATGGCGTCTATCTGGGACATGTCGATGCTTTTGGAGGAATTGGTCTCGCTGTTTTCAGCCAGATCGGCTATGGCGTCCTTTATGACCTGGTCTTTAATTTCTTCCTGGATCTCGGTCAGGCTCTGGGCGAAATCGTTGGAATCGGATCCGCTGAAAAGTATGTCTTTGCCCTCGGAAGCCGTTTTGGCGGCCGCCTCGCCGGCCGGGCGCACCACGGAGGGCGGCGTCTGGGAGGGGGCGGTGACGGCGGAGCTTATTTTTCTCTCCTCTTTGGGCTCTTCTTTTTTCTCCCGGGCCATGGCGGCGTTCTGCTTCTCCACCTGTTTCTGGAGATCGTAGATCTGGGCTCTCAGTTTCTGCATTTCTTTTTTCGAACCTGAATTCGACCAGATCAGAAAAACGGCAGCCGCTATAAGTACGACCGCAAAGAGATAAGCGAGTTTCTTCAGCATAAATTTCCTATTCGATGTTCTGCGCCTGTTCGCGCATTTTTTCAAGTTCCTCTTTCATTTTCACCACCAGGGCCGAGATCTCGGCGCTGGAGGCTTTGTTGCCGCAGGTGGTGATCTCCCGGAACGCTTCCTGGGTTATGAAATCAAGCCTGCGTCCTATCACGCCGCCCTCTTCGAGAGCGCTTTTGTAAAGTTCGAAATGGCAGTCCAGCCTGGTCAGCTCTTCCTCGATGTCGACTCGTTCGGAAAAGACGCCGACTTCCGTCAGCATCCGCACGGGATCGAACGCCACGCCGCTGGTTTGGCTCAGTTCCTTCAGCTGTTTTGTGATCCTTTCCTTGTAAGCGCTCACGACGCCGGGGGCCAGCTTCCTTATTTTGGAAACGATGCCGCCGAGGATCGGCAGGCGGGAGATGAGATCTGATCTCAGCTTCTCGCCTTCCTGAGCGCGGCTTTCCACGAGCTTGTCGAGGGCTTCGCCCACGCATTGCAGAACGCGCCCGTATTCGCTTTGATCGTTCCGCTCCTCTTCCTGTTCAAGCTGCAGGAGCTTAATGAGCGTGTCCATGTTCCCTTCCGGCTTGAAGCCCAAAAGCGCGCACTGCGCTTTGAGTTTTTCCGAAAGCTTCTTCAGGCTCTCGTCGGAAACGAAGCCTCCCCCTTCGGAGGTTTCCTGGACGGTTATCTGCAGCTGCAGGCTGCCTCTGGTCAGTTTTTCCCTGATGAGTTTTCTTATGTCCGGTTCCAAAGCGAAAAAACCCCTGGGGAGGCTGAGCCTCGCCTCCAGGTTCTTGCCGTTGACGCTCTTCACCTCCACGATGAATTCGCCCTTGGGCGAAAGCGAACGGGCCGAGCCGAAGCCGGTCATGGAGTGGATTGGTTCTTTCGTGGACTTTGTCATTTTTTATAGTGTGAGGTATAGATTTTAGCATTTGGGCGGTTAATTTGCAAACTTCTGTGGATAATCCCGGTGCCATATGTTGATAAATGCTTATCATAGCCTTTTCAAGATATTTATGCAAAACGCGCTTATAGAAAAACATGTGGACAAGCGGTAAAAATCCCGTTTTTTTACCCACTTTATCAACACTTCATCAACAGCCCCCTTGGAAGGAATAAAAAAGCCGCCGGGAAATTTACCCGGCGGCTTTCGGCCCGAAAGAAAGGGCGGCTTATTTTTTCGCAGGTTCCTTCTCCTTTGTCAAAGGCAGGAAGCCCTTTTCCGGAAGCGTCAGCATGAAGCCGTCGTATCCGGCGCCCCAATCCTTGTGGAGCCTGATGTTGTTGAAGCTGGCGCGCATGCCGGAATTGCCGTATTTGACTTTCGTGAAATAGTTCCCCAGCATCTCGGCCCCCGCCTCGATCATGGGTTTGACCATGACCTTGGCCTGGCGCAGGAAATAGACGCACTGCTTGGGATCCGTTATGGGTCCGGGATCAGTCAGCTGGGAGGGCAGGAAAAGCTTCTCCTCCTCCAAAACGGGAGGATCGTAGATCTTTTGGGGAGTGACCACGGCGTTCAGTTTGGAGCAGCAGGCGCAGTATCCGACCCTGACCACGTCCGCGGCTTCCCCTTCGGGGTTCTCCACCGCCAGGAAATCATGGAAGAAGGTCTCGCAGGCCGCGTAGGAGAAGGACTGGGCCAGCTGGTTGGTCAGTTCCGGCGAGCAGAAGAGCAGAAAGCTCCTGGTCTCGGGCTCCTGGGAAACGTTGGTGACGGGGGTGATGACCGGGTCTTTGCCCTTCATTTTTTTGTAAAGCGCCTCGTCGGTCACGACATAAACTTTGGCGGAGCCGTCCGTCCAGGCGGTGCGGACGTTGTTCATGGCGTCCATGCTGCCCACGGAGTTCACGGCCTGCTTCATCACGTCCTGCAGGAAAAAATAATCCTGGGTGAAGGCCACATGCGTCAAAGGCTTGTCCGCGCCGGCGGATTTAACTTTCTTGCCCATGGCCTTGGCTTTCTGGATCTTGATAAAATCCTCGGCGGCCTTGACGTTCATCTTGGCCTTGTTGTGCGCCACTTCCGCCGCTTTAAGGCGTTTTTCGGCGTATTCCAGGGACTCTTCGTCGTATTCCTCCTTAAGTTTCTCGACTTTCTTCGTCGCTTCCTTCAGCTCTTTTTCCGTGCGGACCACGTCCTCTTTGAGCCGCTCGTACTTTTCCGGAGTAAGTTCCTTAAGGTTGACGGACGGCCCGCCGAAGGTCTTGGGATCAGGCCCGGGAGCCACGTATTTTTTGGGCATATGCACCTCGAAGGCGCCCTCCGTCATCACGACCTGCTCCTGGGAAGCGTAGGCTTCGTTCCATTTTTCCGCAAAACCGGCGTAGAGCGCGGTAGCGCACAAAAAAGCCGTCAATAGCAAAGCAAATCTTTTTTTCATTTTCACCTTCCGCTGGCTCTTTTTCTGATATAGAATTCGTCATCCTCGTCCTGCAGTTCCCTGCGCCACAAACCCATGGCGTTGGGGGAAGCCTGGGCGGCGTCGGTCAGCGGGAAGAAGATGCGTTTGTTTAATTTGTTGCAAAATTCGTCGTAATCGAAGCCCCAGGTCTCGCCGACTTTCAGGAACTGGAAGCTGGAGCGGAAACCGGAGTTTCCGCCGTAGGCCTTGGCCAAATAAGACTTGAAGCTGCCGCCGTTGTTGTCCATGATGTATCTGACCACGGCGGCCGCCTGCTTTGTGAAATAGCAGCACTTGACGGGATCCGGGATCTGGCGGGGCTGGAAAAGATCCGTGGGAAGCAATAGCTTGTCCTCCTTCAGGACGTCCACCCTTGTGACCTTCATGGGATCGACCACAAAGTCAAGCCCCGACAGGCAGGAGCACAATCCTATGGTTATGGCTTCCGCCAGCTCGGCGTCCTTGGTCTTGTTTTTTCTCCTCAGGAAATCGTTGAGCATCAAGGCGGCGGCCGCGTAGGATATGGTCTTGCCGACCTCATCCTTGATGTTGGGGGAAGCGAAGACCAGCGCCGCGTTGTTGGCCTTATCCAAACAGACGTTGCGCGCAGGGGTGATCAGAGGCGGCTTGCCCGCCATGGACTTGAAGGCTTTCGGGGAGGTCACCACGTAAATGTAGTAACAGGTGTCAATGTCTTTGGATTCGTCTTTCCCGTAAAGGAAATCATAGGTCGTCAAATAAACGTCGTCCAATTCGGAAAGCAGGTTCGAAAAATAAAATTTTTCCGTATCCTCTTCCTTCATCTCGTAAACGGATTTCGCCGCTTTCGGCTTCCCGCCTTTGCCCGCCGCTTCCTTATTCAGAAGATCGGCTTTCAGTTTTTCCAGCTCCGCTTTGGTTCCGCTTACAATATTCTCCATGGCTTGGACCTTTTCTTCGGCCGCGGCTTTCTCCTCCTCGGAGCCGTAGTTCAGATCATCCGCGCATTCCGCCTTGAGCGTTTCCAGGGCTTTCTCATGCTGCAAAAGCGTGTCCTGAAGCTTTTTGACATCCTCGTTGCCGACTGGCGCCGCCAGGGTGCTTTTGTCCGCGGTCTGGAAGGTCTTGGGGAAGCGCACGGTGAAGTAATCGTTGGAGATGGCGCCTATTCCATCGCCTCTGAAGGCCTTGGCCCACTGCTTGGCGTCCGCCGCGCCGAGGAAGGAGGAAGCCAAGAGCGGCAGAAGGAAAAGACCGTAAAGAAAACTTTTTTTCATAACTAATTTTCGCTCTGAATATGATGTTGCTTTGATCCGGCTTTATTTCTTTTTGAAATGTTTCCGATAGAACTCGTCGCCGTAGTCCCGGCGGAGCTGGCGGGTGCGCTTCCTTTCCTCCATGAGTCTCTTCTTCTCGTCCTGGTCCTTGTCCTGGGCGTTCAGTTCGCTTTCCCACTGGTCCATGGCGTTGGGATCTTTTTCCGAGTCCTCCGTCAAGGGGAAGAAGATCCTCTGAGGCAGCTCTTCGCAGAAGCTGTCGTAATCCAATCCCCAGTAATTGCTGACTTCCAGGAACTGGAAGCTGTTGCGGAAGCCGGAATTTCCGCCCTTGGCCTGCCTGAGATATTTGCGCAGATTGTTCTGCTGTTCGCCCACCATGTATTTTGCGAAAGCGGCGCTCTGTTTCAGGAAGTAATAGCAGCGCTTGTTGTCCTTCATCCTGGTGGGGTTCAAAAGTTCCGTGACCAGGAGAAGATCCCTGTTTTTCAAAGCGCCGAGATTATGAACTTTGTTGGGATCAACCACCACGTCGAGTCCAGAGGCGTAGCCGGCCAGGCCGTCCTGGATAAAGTTGCTGAGCTCGCCCTCGGGGTTTAGTTTGGCCATTCCCAGATCGAGCGCCATGGAGGCCACGGCGTAGGCGAAGCTTTCCGACAGCTTGTTGGTTATCGCCGGGGAGGCGAAAAGCAGAATGGCGCGCTGCTTAGAATCCCAGCAGACGTTGCGGGCCGGCTGGAAAACTCTCTCCGGAGTCTTCAGCGTCTGCCACATCTTGGGGGAGGTCACGAAATAGACCTTGGTCCTGGGCTTGGTCCAGTTGAGTTCCGTTCCCAGGATGCTCTGGACGCTCGAGAAGGCTTCGTCGGCTTTGCCGGGCAGATACGAGATATGATAATAATCTTTCGTGCTCTCCTCGTGGGTGGGCTTCGGCTTGGGGGCTTCTTTCTTTTCCCCGGGCTTCTTCCCCTTTCCCTCCTTGGAGGGCTCTTCTTTCTTTTCCTCCTTGGGGTTGAGCCGGTCTTCGATCTCCTTTATGCTCTTGTCCACTTCCTCGAGCATAGTCTTGGCCACCTTCAGATCCTCCTCAAGGAATTCCTTTTCCGCGGGGTTGGCGTCCTCGCCCAGGGCTTTAATTTTAGCCTCGGTGCCCTTGACCATTTCCTCGTAGTATTCCTTGGTATCCTTGAAATTTTCCAGCTGATCCATCAAGGAGTCGGCGTCGGTCGCCGGAGCTTCGGCCTCAAAATCGTCGAAGCGGGAAGTTTTGGCAGCCTCGGCCGCCTTGGCTCCCGGGACCGTGCAGGTCGGGAAGAAGAAGAAGTCATAATTGTTGAACTCCTGTTTCTGGACTTTGTCCCCCGAAAAGGCCTTGGCCCAATCCTGGACTTTTCCGGCCTGCAGCGGCAGCGCCAGAAGAACTATTCCGCAAAGGAATGTGAGTCTTTTCAAATTCATATGCCCATCCCTCTTAGGTTGAGGTTAAAATTCTAATCTTTACTTATATTTTAGCATATTGTTGGTAAAGAGGCTTCAAGCGGCGGCATGGGAAGCCGCCGTAAAAAAACTCCGGCAAGCCGCGGCTTGCCGGAGTTTTGCAGAGAATGGCTCTCGCGCTTCAGCTCTTCTTGGTTTTGGAAGATCTCTTTTTGGTTTTCGGGACCAACCCCCCCTTGCTTTTCAAGGCGGCGAAGGTCTCTTTGCTCACCACGTGCTCTATCCGGCAGGCGTCCTTCACCGCGATCTCGTAAGGGACTCCCAGCTTCACGAAAAAATCAGTCAGTATCTCGTGGCGCTCGTAGATCTCCTCCGCCACTTCGCGTCCCTTGGGCAGAAGGATGATGTGGTCGAAGCCGTCGATGTCGATGTAGCCCTGTTTTTTCAATTGTTTCAGGGCCACGCTCACGCTGGGCTTGGAGAAGCCCATGGCTCTGCTGACGTCCACGGCGTGGACGCCCTCTTCGCTCTTTCTTTGCAAGACCAGAATGGTCTCCAGGTACATTTCGGATGATTCGCCCATTATTTTCTGTCCTGCAGGTTGTTGAGCCAATGCTTCAGCGCGGTGTCCATGACGGCGTGGTATTCCTCAGGAAGATGCTTGAAGATGTCCGACAGAAGCTTGTCGTATCCCGGCCAGACTTCCTCGATGAAATCCAGCCCGGCTTTGGTTATCTTTATGATGTTCTCCCTTCTGCTGGCGGGGTTGACCACTCGCGTCACATATCCGGCGTGGGCCAGGCCGTCCAGCATCTTGGTGATGTTGCCCGGGGTCACGATAAGGTGGCTGGCAAGCTTGACCTGGGAAAGGCCCCGGCCGTGGTTCTGGTTTTTCAGAGCGAACAAAACGTTGTACTTGGTGGCGTTCAGGCCGTAGCCGGCCAGGTACTGGTTCACTTCCTTCATGGTGATGTTGTAAACCAGCGCGTAAACGTAGGACGTGCTTTCGTATTTGCGTCCTTTCCACTCGTAGATGCCGTACTGCTCAAGATCCACGGGGCCGCCTTTTTTCACCGTCTCGTCGGCGGGAGGCAGCGCTTGCTTTTTCTTGGGGGTCTTCTCACTCATTTTTATTCCTCGCTCTTGTGGCCTTTGTCTCTGTTTTTCCGTCAAGCTTTTTCTGTTTTTGCCCTCAGGGGGCTTTTTGGCTTTCGGTATGCTCTTTTATGTCCCTCGGATTTTCTTTATATTGTTCGGTGGTTGATCCGGGGGTCCGGCCGGCGTCTTTGGCGCCGGCCGTTCCTCACATCTCCTTCAGAAGCTTCAGCTCCTTTATTATCTCTTCCTTCAGCTGCGCAAGCAAATGGGATTCCTCGTTGCCGTAGTCCGTCTTCATGCGGATGATCCTCGTGATGATGTCGGAGGACGCGATCTTCGTGAAGGGCGTTCCGCCGTCCACGACTTTCAGCGCCTGCTCGTAGAAGCAGAGAATGACGTCCATCATCATGAGCTGCTTCCTGGGGGAGCAGTAAACGTCGTTGCTGTGGAAGGCGTTCTGCTGCAGGAAAGCCTGCTTTATAATGTCGGCGGTCTCCAGGAGGACGCGCTGCTTGTCCGGCAGGGCGTCCGGCCCCACCAGCTTCACCACCTGCTGGAGTTTGTTCTCCTCCTGCAGGATCTGCATGGCTTTTTCGCGCATGGAGGCGTAGTCCAGCTCCGGCACTTCCTTCTTCCACCAGGCCAGGACTTCCGCCACATATTCGCTGTAAGAGTCGTTCCAGTTGATGGAGGGGAAATGGCGGGCGGAGGCCAGGTTCTTGTCCAGGGCCCAGAACGCCCTGATGTAGCGGCGGGTGTTCTGAGTCACGGGTTCCGAGAAGTCGCCGCCCTGGGGGGAGACGGCGCCGATGACGGAAATGGAGCCTTCCCTTTCCTGTTCCCCCTCGCCCTGGGTCACTCTGCCGGCTCTTTCGTAAAACTCCGCCAGGCGGCTGCCAAGGTAAGCCGGGAAGCCTTCCTCGGCGGGCATCTCCTCAAGTCGTCCGCTGATCTCTCGCAAGGCTTCGGCCCAGCGGGAGGTGGAGTCGGCCATGATGGCCACGTGGTAGCCCATGTCGCGGTAGTATTCCGCGATGGTGATGCCGGTGTAGATGCTGGCCTCGCGGGCCGTCACGGGCATATTGGAGGTGTTGGCGATAAGCACGGTGCGTTCGATAAGCGGGTATCCGCTCTTGGGGTCCTTGAGTTCCGGGAACTCCTGCAGGACCTGGGTCATCTCGTTGCCGCGCTCGCCGCAGCCGATGTAAACGATAACGTTGGCGTCGCACCATTTGGCCAGCTGGTGCTGGGTGACGGTCTTGCCGGTGCCGAAACCGCCCGGGATGGCGGCCGCGCCGCCCCTGGCGATGGTGAAGAAAAAGTCTATGACCCTCTGCCCGGTGAACAGGGGGATGTTGGGTTCAAGGCGTCCGGCCACCGGCCTGGGGCGCCTGACTGGCCAGCGCTGGGCCAGGCGCAGAACAGTTCCGCCTTCCAATTTCGCAATCTCGTCTTTTACGGTGTAATCGCCTTCGGGAACAAGGGAGGCTATCTTCCCCGACTCGTTGGGCGGGACCATAATCTTGTGAACTATGAGCCTGCTCTCCTCCACCGTGCCGATGACGTCGCCGCCTTTGACTTCGTCGCCCGCCTTGGCGCAGGGCTTGAAGCGCCACTTCTTCTCTTCGTTGAGCTTGGGGACGGAGATGCCGCGGCTGATGAACGTTCCGCTTTTCGAATAGATGCGGTCCAGAGGCCGCTGGATGCCGTCGTAAAAGCTGCCCAGAAGCCCGGGGCCCAGTTCCACGGAAAGCGCGCTGCCCAATCCTTTGACCACGTCGCCGGGCCTGATGTCGGTAGTGTCCTCGTACATCTGGATGGTGCTCATGTCCCCTTCCTGGCGGATGATCTCGCCGGGAAGGTTCATCTCCCCCACCAGGACCTGCTCGCCCATGCTCAGCTCGGCTGTCTGGGCGGCGGTGACGGCCGGGCCGTTCACGCGGTAGACTGTCCCTTCTCTTTTTCCAGTGTTTTCCATTTCAATTATCCTTCAAATCCCTGCATGATCTGATCACGCCATTTTTCCTCGTTGTTCCTGACGACAGACTCTATCGTGCAGTCCACGGAGATCCTCTGGTCCAGGTCGCTCAGGACGAAGCCGCCCGCCATCTCGCCGATGGAGAAAACGAGCTTCCTTTCGTCCTGCCAGAGCGAAACGATAAGCTCCCTGTCCTCCTTGGCGCAGGTCAGGACCATGTCCTGCTTGAAGCAGGAGGCGGCCAGGGGAAGTTTTTTCGCCAGCCAATTTTTGTACAGCTCGAAGAACCTGCCGGCGCGGCCTTCCCTTCTGAAAAGCTCGAGCGCGGCGTCCAGCGTCTCTTTCACGATGCGCTGGCGCTGGGCGAGCTCCTGCTTCTTGTTCTCCCTTTCGCCGGAGACCGAGATCCTTTCCCGGACCGCCTGGAGTTCCGAAGCGTTCTCGCTTTTGTAGCGTTCTCTGAGCGCCTCAGCGTCCTTTTTGGCGTACTCTATCTCCCTCTGCGCGACTTTCGTCGCGACCCTTACGGCGTTCTCCGCTTCTTTCCGCGCGTTCTCCAATATCTCTGAAAAAATCTTTTCCATATTTTTCCTAGAGTTTCAAGCCCAGCGATTTTTGGACCACCGCCATGATGTCCTCGGCGGCCTTTTCCCCCGTGCTGTCCTCCACGCTCATGATGAGCGGCAGGTGCTTGCGGAACCTGTAGGCGTCGAATTCGCCGCCCAGCTTGTTCGCTATTCCCTGCGCCACCAGAATGAGGCCCACGTCTTCGTCAGTGAGCATCGACCGGATGGCTTCCTTGGCCTCCTGGGCGGTCTGCACGACCACGCCGTCGATCCCCGCGAAGCCGAAACCGCGCACGGTAATAATATCGCCGACTATCTTGATTTTCACGTTAGATGCTTATTTGAAGAGGATCATAAAGGCGATGATGGTTCCGTAAAGGCAGATGCCTTCGGCAAGTCCCAGGAAGATCAGCGAGCGGCCCATCAGCTCGGGGCGTTCGGAAACGGCGCCCAGGGCCGCGGAGCCGACGATGGCCACGGCCATGCCGCCGGCCAAGGATCCGAGACCCACCGCGGCGGTGGCGGCCCAGAATCTCATGGTGTTGCTTTCCTGCGCGGGAGCGGAGGCCTCGACCGCCGTTCCTTTCTCGGCGTAAGCGTTCATGGGAACAGCCATGGGCGCGATCAGAACGGCCGCGATGGCGGCAAGAAGCGCGATGCTCTTGGAAAAGCGCGTACGGAAATTAGATCTTTTCATGAATAACTCCTTGATTTTTTATGTTTGATTAAAATTTGTTGCTAACGTCGTCCACCCTCAGGGGATCGTATTTCACGCCGGATCCGCCGAAGAACTTCGAGAAGAACTCGTAGTATTCCAGACGGAGGCACTGGATGAAGACGATGAGTCCCTCCAGCAGCATGACAAAAAGATTGCCCACTATGACGGAGAGAATGTAGGATACCCTGGAGGCCCCGCTGGCGTTGGCGCCGCTCCAGCCTCCCCCCACTCCGGCCAGGATATACACCACGCTCATCATGACCGCGTGGTTCATGCCGAAGGCGCCCACACGCATGAAGGAGATGGTGTTGGTCATGAGGCTCAAAATGATCTCCACGGGCTTGAAGAGCTGTTCTCCCAAGCCTTCTTCCTCTTCGTCGCTCTCGTGCCTGGCGGCTTCCAGGGCTTCCTTTATGGCCTTTCTCTTGGCCACCAGGCCCCAAACTATATCGCCCACCAAAACGGCCGCGATGGGGACAATGAGCATGGTCACCGCCCACTTTACGGACAGCTCGTCCTTTTTGACCACCAGGAAATAGAAAAGCCCGATGGCAGTCCAGTAGAAGACGCTGCTGAGGAGCCCCCACTGTCCGAAGAGAGCCTCCCGCCAGTTCTTCCTTATGATCGCCTGCCAGACGTTCAAAAGGATGCCCAGGGTCAAAATGAGCGTGCCGGTGAAAATAGCGCTGCCGATAAGCTTGATGGAATCCTCCGCGGGATGCAGCCAGAGGGCGGGGATCAGCTCCTCGTTGCCGAAGACGGATCCGTACATGAAGCCGAATATCATGGCGGAGACGCCCACGCACAAAAAGAGCCGTCCGGTGTCCTGCAGAAGTTTCAGTTTCTTGTTGAAGCCCATGAAGAGGCCTAGAAGCACGAATATGAGCCCCTGGCCCACGTCCCCGAACATCATGCCGAAGAGAATGAGGAAAGTGATGGCCACGAAAAGCGTGGGGTCGATGCCGTTGTACTCGGGATAGCCGTAGGTGGTCACCAAGGGTTCGAAGGGCTTCAGGAAATCGGGATGGTCGAACTTCGTGGGCACCTGGGAAGCGCCGCTCTCGACAACGCTGCGGGCCTCGCCGCTTTGGTCCTCGGGGCAGGAGATGTCGTAAATAAGCCTTCCGTCCAGAAGGGTCATGAGATCCCCCGCCACTTTTTCAGCCTGCTTTTTGGGCACCCAGCCGCTGATGTAAGTCGTGCTGGCGGTCTTGCCGAAAAGCCTCATGGCGGCCAGGACTCTTAGGTTGGCGTCCAGCATCACCCGCCATCTGGCGTAGGCTTTTCTGGCGAATTTCCTAAGCTTCAGCTCCTCGCCCTTCATTTGGGCTTCCTCTTCCCTGATGCTCCAGAGTTCCAGCTCGATCTCGTCCATGGCTTCTTCCGTTTCCACGGAATACTTTTCCGGTATCTCCACCTCGCTGAAGAAGACGCTCTTCAAGATGCTGCGCAGCGTGTCCTCGTATTCCTTCAGGGCCAGGACGATGACGCTGACTTCCCTGACGCCCAGACGGCGTATCTCCGAACAGGCGCTGATATTTTGCAGCGCCTTAGTAAGGTCGGGAACGAAGCGGGCCGGCATGACGCCGGTCACGCACTGGAAATATTTCAGTTTCCTGAGGTCGTCCGCGGAAACACCCGCCATCTCCAGGCTCTGCAGGGCGTCGGAGACGCGCTTCAGATCGTTTTCCCTTTCCTCCAGGCTCCCCCGCTTCTTTTCCAACTCCTCGATGTCTTCCAGAAGCTTCGCGACGCCTTCCGTTATTTCTTTCTCCGCCTCCAGGGGCGCGATGTCGCCCTCGAAGGGCTTGAAAGCGATCTCGTCGGCCTCGGAGCCGAGCCAGTCCGCCACTTTCTTAAGGGAGCCCTGGGCTTTTTCCAACGAGGCCTGGGCGCCCAAGAGCTCTCCCGGCAGCGCCTCTTTTCCGATCGGATGGAAAAGGCTGCGGTCAATAAGATGCATGACCTTCCTGCGAACGAGGAAATTGCAGGCCGTCATCATGTCGGAATCCATGACGACGCACTGCAAAAGACTCATCTTCTCAGGCCTGAACATTAATTCGCCCCCTGGTCTTTGGCCAAGACCTGCGGAGTTATCAAAACGTCCCGGGCGCCCCTTTCGAAGCGCTTCATCTGCAGGATCGCTATGACATCCCGGAGTTCCTGACGCTTAAGGATGAAGCAGGCCAGAAGCGGCCTGAAGGACATGGGGGAAGCGGTCTTCAATATCTTTCTGCATTCCCTGACCATTTCCCTTCTCAGGGAACGGATGCACGGCGTCAGGCCGCTGCAGTCTATCCCGCTCCAGCCTTTCTCCCGGGAGAGCGCGGCAAAGAACTCTTCCTCCGTGGGGGCTTCCATCAGCCTGGTAAAGAGCTTCTCGTCGAAGCTCGCGGAAAGATCCATCATCAGAAGCGGCAGAATGGCCGGCGCTTCGAGTTTGTAATGATACCTGAGCCTCGCCATCTGCATAAGCGTCAGCTCGTTCATATAGCGTTCCAGGAGCTCGTAGCCCCCGGATCTTTTCAGTTTCTCGCCAAGGGTGGTGAAATAGCGTTTTTCCAAAAGCGTTTCCAGCCTCAGGATGTCTCCGCTCTCGTCCAGGGCGTTCTTGCCGATCCTGTAGTCCTCGCCGTAGCAGGTCCCCTCCAGGGCGCGGCCGATGTTGCCGCGGGCGAACTCCTCCCACTGTTCCCCGGAGACGATGGAATATTTGCCCAGGTCGTAAAACTGCACCGAGAGGCGGCCCATTCTTTCGTAGCCGCCGAACTCGATCCTGATGGCCTTCTTCAGGTTCATGAGATCATAGATCCTCACCAACTCCACAAGGCTCTCAGCCGGAGCGCCGGAAAGAAATCTCAAATGCGAGAGAGTTTTTTTGATAAGGGCCTGGTGAAGATTGTGCTCCAGATCCCTCAGGAACAAAGTGCCGCCTCCCTCCGCGGATCTTTCGGGCGTCAGCCCCTCGCCCAGCGCCGTGGAGGACAAATTGCCCATGGCTGCCGGAAGGCTGTCGGTGCCGTTTAAGCTGCGCCAGGCGTTCCCGTCCAGAAGGAGGGACTTGGCGTAGTGGATGCGGCTGTTAACGGCCGCGTAGGCGCAGAGGGAGAAGATGCCCATCTGTCAGGCTTCCTCCTTCAGTATGGCTTCCAGAAGCTCCCTGGCGACTTTTTCCTTATCGCTCTTGAAAGCCTCTTCCCTTCGGGAGAGTTTCTCCTGCAATTCCGCGGCCGCCTTCTCCTTGAGTTCGGTCTCTTCCTTTATGATCTTTTCCTTGGCGGCGGAGAGCTCCTCCTCCTTGCGGTCGGCGGCCTCTTTGATTATAAGGGCGGCTTCTTCCTTGCCTTTCTTTTTGATCTCCTCGGCCTTTTTCTGGCCTTCCTCAAGAATGGCGGCGGCCTCTTCCTCGGTTTTCATTATGTCCCTGATGCTGCTCATTCATCCTCCTCGTCGATTTTATCGGCAGCGTTCTTCCTGCTCCAGCGGCGATACTCGAAAACGGCATACCAAACCAACCCGGCAAAGATCAGAAGCCTAAGCAGAATGAAGGTCCAAGCCACGACTTGTTCGTAAATGCCGTTCATAGATTCACTGCTCCCCGTCTATAAGCTTTATTCTGAGGGCGTGCCTTTCGCCGCCGCTGAAGGGCGTCCCGAAGAACGTCTCCACGATGAACCTGGCGTCCTCCGGGTAGGTGTATTTCGCGCCCAGGACAAGAATGTTGGCGTCGTTGTGCTGGCGGGTCATGAAAGCCTCGTCGCAGGAACGGCAGAGAGCCGCCCTGACGCCCTTATAGCGGTTGGCCGTCATGCTCATGCCGATGCCGGTGAAACAAATGAGAACGCCGGCGTCGGCTTCGCCCTTTTGGACTTTTTCAGCCACAGCTTTCCCGTAAACAGGATAATGCACGGACTCCGGCCCGTTGCAGCCGCAGTCCGTAACTTCATGCCCGGCCTCCTGAAGGAATCCAATGACCAATTCCTTCAGCGCGAAACCGGCATGATCGGAACCGATAGCGATGCGCATAAGAGAAAAGACAGATTATTAAACAATTCAATCCTAAATTATTTAATATTCTACCAAAATCTCAAATAAATATCCCCTCCGCTTCGGAAGGGGGCCGGAAAGGGAGACCTAATCGCTTTCCTCTTCGTCCTTTAGTTTCCTGAAAAATCCCGCCAGGATGGCGCCGGAAATGTTGTGCCAGACGGAGAAAAGCGCCCCCGGGACCGCGGCCATGGGCAAAGCGGAGAAAGCGGTGTTGGCCAGAGATGTGGCCAGCCCGGAATTCTGCATCCCCACCTCGAGGGAAAGCGTTTTCTTTTTGGAAACGGGAAGCTTGAAAGCGCAGCCGAGAAGATAGCCCAAAAGGCAGCCCAGCAAATTGTGCAGAACGACCACAAGAAAGATAAGCGCGCCGCAATGCAAGATGCTTTCGGCGTTGTGGGAAATGATGCAGGCCAGGATCAGCATGATGGCCAGAACGGAAACAAGGGGAAGAAAGCCCGCGGCCTTAGCGCTGAAGCCGGAGAAAAACTTGTTTATGGCAAAACCCAAGGCTATGGGAACGATCACCACTTTTATGATGGAGAAAAACATGGCAGCCACATCAACGCTCACGGAAGCCTTCAAAAGCAGATAAGTGATGAAAGGCGTCAATACGGGCGCCAAAAGCGTGTTGACGCTGGTCATTCCCACCGACAGCGCCACGTCCCCCTTGGATAGATAAGTGATGACGTTGCTGGCGGTGCCGCCGGGACAGGTCCCAACCAAAACCACGCCGGTCAGCAAGGCCGTATCCAGCCGGAAAAGCTTTCCCAAAAAGAAAGCCAGAAGCGGCATTATGACAAACTGGGCGGCCGTCCCCAGAAGAATATCCCCCGGGCGCTTGAAAACAAGAATGAAATCCTTCGGCTTCAGGGTAAGCCCCATGCCGAACATCACCGCCATCAGAAGATAGTTTATCCAGCCGGGGTTGATCCACAAACCGAAAGCGGGGAAAAAAAGAGCCGCGGCGCCCACCCCCAGGGCGAGAAACGCCATATACTTTCCGAGAAAATCACTGACTGATCTCAGGATCATAATAACAGGCGGCAAAGATTTCAAAAAATTTTGGTGGAGGCGGCGGGATTCGAACCCGCGTCCTGACGATCCGCACCAACTGCTTCTACATGTGTAGTCGGATGATTAGTTTTATCCCTTACCTAGCCAACCGACGGGCGTCGGAAGGGAAAGTCCCGCCTTAGATCTCACCCTTTTCCGACGGGCGGAAAAAGGGCCAGCCTGTAAGCCTCGCTCACAAGTCCCCTACAGGCGGAGGGGACAGGGAGCGTTGTTGCCTTTAATTAGGCAGCAAGAGCGAAATCGTTGTTCGCAGTTAAATTAGTGCCCGATTGATAACGCGGCCAACGGACCTCCGCGACATGCCACAGAAGGCTTGTGATCCCAGTCGAAACCGGTGCGCCCCCATGTTTTTTAATAATACGGTGAGGAAAGGGTAACACAAAGGCGTTGGGAAATCAAGGGGGCAAGGCGGAAACCGCCTTGCCCGATCTTACCTACTTTTACCGTTATTGGAGTAACTATGATTCGTGTGTTTGATCTTTATCTTTATCTTTTTCTTTTTCTTGTTTTTCAAGCTCTTCCCTTAGCTCCTTGCATTTCGAGCAGCCGGAGCAGGAGCAGATCTCGCATTTCGGGCCGTGTTTCCCGAAGCCTTTTTTGGCGGCCAACACCGCCAGGATCAGAATGACGCTTATGACTATTATGGACGCTATCATTTATTCACCTTTGGCGCCGGGCGCACGATGGCCAGAAAGACTATGACGTCCAATATTATCGTGATGACGGTCCAGGTCCCGAAGGTGCCGAAGGCAATGCAGCGGCCGACCTGGAAGGCGTTCAAAGCAAGGAGGTATCCTACGAACATCTGGAAGGCGAAGGCGAACCAGCCCCAGGCCTTGCTTCCCATTTCCCTGAACGTCGCGACGATGGCCACCACACAGGGCGGGATGAAGAGGTTGAAGACCATGAAGGCCAGGGCCGCGAACTTGTATTCCTGTCCGGCGAATTCCTTGAACATGGCGAGGATGTTGGCGGCTGCCGAGCCGTCGCCGCTGGCGATCATGCCCAAGGTGGCCGTAGCCTGCTCTTTGGCGATCTCAGCGGA